>JBBIVH010000102.1:0-9709 GCA_037439805.1 Acidobacteriaceae bacterium | reverse complement strand
GCATCTCGCGACCGGCGAGCGGATCTGTGGGCTGTACTCCGAAAGGCCAACGCGCTCTTCAAGTTGGCTAACTTATTCCTTGCTTCTGGATCGGCTTTCACGTTGTGGAAGCCTGCCTGAAGAAAGACGGTAAAACCTCCTATAAAGAATCCCATAACGGTCGAGAGGATCACAATGAGAGCGCGCTTGGGCGAGGACCTTTTATCCGGCGGAATGGCGGGATCGACGACCTGGATGAGCGCACCTTCCTTGGCTTCGTCCAGTTTGGCGATCTCGAACTGGCGGGCGAGGATGTCGAAGATGGTCTCGTAATACTTCACGTCGCGCAGCTTGCGCACATATTCCATGCCGGCCTGAGTCATTTGGCCCTTGGGCGGAATAATTCCGCTGCCCGGGGACTCTTCGCTGCCGCCCAGTTTCGCCAACTGTGCTCGCATGCTGTCCAGCTCCTGCTGGGCCTGCACCAGTTGGGCGTTTTCCCCGGTGGCGTAAGTCTGCATGCCCTGAATCTGCACCTCTCTGGCGGCGATTTCCGCGCGGAGCGCCGCAGCCGACTCGATGAGGGCGCGGGCCTGGCTATCGAGTTGAATCAGCCCGGTCTTCTGTTCGGTCTCCTTCAAGGCTTCTTCGGCGTTGGCCAGGTTATCCTTGGCCTTTTCCAACTCCTGCTCGAAGAACAGCCTGCGCTGCGAGGCCTCCGTGATGGCAAGATGCTGCGAGAGGTCACGGAACTGATCGACGTAGCCATTGGCCAATTCGGCGGCGCGGCGCGGGTCATGGTCTTCAACCGAGATGTGGATCAGCCCGTCTTTGCTCCCGCCGTCCACGGTGGCGTAATCCTCGAACTTCTTGCGCGCGTCAGAGAGATAGCGCTTGTGGTACTCCTGCATCAGGCCGTAGCGTTCGACCATGGCATCCTCGACCGTGCGGCTCTTCAGCATGGCTACGAATTGGTCGTTGGGATTTTTAAGCCCCAGGCTGCCGCCTGCCAGCGCGGCCATGCCGCCCAGGTTGCCCAGTTGCGAGGCAAGCGCGGAGCCGATAGACGAACCTTGCTGGGGCGGAAGCAAGAGAACGGTGGCTGTGTAACGCACCGGCAAAAGCAGCGAAACGATGATCGACACGATCGCGAACACCGCCGTTACCCAGAGGATGCCGCGCTTGCGCTCGGCGCAGCGCGCGTAGCGCTGAACCCGTTGGAAGCGGAATCGGTTTGCACTTTCAAAGCGGGAAGCGGAGTCTCGGTCGCCATCGGTTCCTGTTGAAATATAGAGCGTATCCCTGTCTGGATTCTACACTGGAAGGACAACGTCCAAATTGGCTGGTATCGGCGGAATCACGAGATGGCTGGGACGTCACGGCACATTGATTGTGTCCTGTCAGGCCGCGACGCGGAGAATCGCCTGGGGCTGACGCGCTCATGGATATGGAGCGCAACCGGGTCCACTTCGAACCACCGCTTCTCGCGTTTGTTGGCCCACTCCAGCCACGGTTCCTGGTTGCGAAGAGCATCGGCAAGTTGAGTGGCATTGGCAGTCATCAGCGATTGGCGCTGCGCCTTTTTCAAGAGTTCCGGCAGCTGGTCTGCCTGCGCGGCGGCGTGGAAGGCAGCGTCGGAGCTAGCCGCGGGCTGTACTCGTACCGAATCTTTGGCATGATGGGGAGGGTGCCCTCGGCGGCGCTCTTCGCTGGCGGGTTGTTCTTCCGCGTGGCTTCGTCGTGCCGGTAATCTGTCACGTTCGCTAACGTGCTCTGAGCCCCCATTTGCCCGCACCATCGCATGCTTCTTCTTCCCAGCCACATTCCAGCCTGGCTTTCGTCAGTGTTGCTGTAAAGGTCCATTCAAGCTCATTCAGCCATGCAAAGAATTAGGCCTGATCGCACGCAACGCGGCAATCATAGACCAAGCATCGGCAGAGTACGGACTAGCTAGGTAAGGTGTGAAGTGCACTTGAGGGGAATTTGGTGCCGGTTCTGGTGCCGGTTCGATTTGCAAAACGCTGCATGAGCGTGCAGGACACCGCAGTGCCGAAACAAGGTGCAATGCGTTGATTCAATGGTGCTTTTGCACGCTATTGCGTCTAGGTGCAGATGTCAGCTAAGTAGTGCAAAATCAGTTATTTGCGATTATGAGTCCCCCGCTCTAACCGTTGATCTACAGGCCCGGGTTGTCTTCATCGCAATGTATATGAGTAGTTCATGGACTTCACAAGAATCTGCACTCAGTGTCCTTTTTGGCCGGGTGCCGATTCGATTGTCGGTTTGAACTCATGCTTCGATACAAGTCCGAGTTTGCTGCATCCATTTCGAATCTCAAGTGTATTGTTGCACTCCAGTGCCAGTCAGCGTTCCCAGGTCACAGGACGATAGTTTTCGAACCCTGCCCGTCGGGGAGAAAGGCGGGCACGCTTCGAAGACACGGACTCGCCGCAAGTCCAACTCGGACGCTCCCAGGCGTTCAAGTCTTAGCGTGGGTTAACGGTATATCAGGGGGTTTCGGAATGAAGAAGACGCTTCTCATAATGTTGGGGCTGGCGGCTCCAGTGCGAGTAGCTTGCCTGCAGTGGAGTGCATCAACCGGCTCTTGAGGGGTTGGGGAAAGGATTCCCCGGCCCCGCGCATTGAAAAGTGCGCCCAAGCCGGGGGCCACGAGCTTGCTGATCTCAGCAAGAAAAATGTCGTCAGCCGAAAGGCCTTCGTTGGCTCTTATCGATGGCGCGTAACCTGCGCGGGCTCATCAACGGAAGCTGACGCGCGGGCGGCTCGGGTGCGTGGCAGCGGATGTATCGTGCTGGCCCACGCCGCTGAGCGGGAACGCCATCCATGGGGTACCCGTCACCCAGAGTTGTGGGTGGGATTGGAGACGGCCCGTTCCTCCCCGAGAATGCCTAGAAACGGGGAATTGATTGAACTGTATACTCCCACCTATGAAGCCAGATCAAGCGTCTTTCTCCCGGCGATGGTTCGTGTTATTCGCGGGGATGTGGTCCGCCGTCGGCGCTTCTCTGCGGCTATCCGCACAGAGCAAGCCTGGTTTTCCAGAGGGTTTCGATGCGGTGCAGGCAGCTCCCGAGAGCCACAAAGTCCTTTTTGAAAATGCGTTCGTGCGTGTCCTGCAAGTACGGGTTGCTCCGGGGGCGAAGGAACCGATGCATCATCACCAATGGCCGAGCATCTTCCTCAATTGGGATGCCGGTGGCCGTACTGGGCACCAGCGTATCTACCATGCTGACGGCAGCGTCCACGATATTCCGAGCCAGGAGAGACCACTCGCGCCGGGCGTCTGGCGCGTGCAGTGGATGGAGCCTGAGCCCATGCATTCCATCGAAAATCTGGAAACCTCCGAAAGTGCCAAATCGCTCCCTCAGCGCCCGCCCACTGTTCGCGTCGAATTCAAATTCCTCGGGTAACGACTTTTGAATCACCTCTTCGCGCGCGAGTTTTGAGGTCGAGTTGCTGAAAGGGAGGGCGAACATGTCAAAGCGAGTGCAAGCGTTGGTTGCCGTATGCGCGCTTTCTGTTGCGGCAAGTTTCTCGCAGCCGGCGGCGGATTCGGACCAAAAGCTTGCCTCCGATTTCTGGACCTGGCGAGCTCGAACCGGGCAGTACACAGGCGACGATGTCACGCGCATGGAGCGTCCGTTGGGCGTGGTGCGCGACTGGTCGGCTGCCAGCGTCGAACAGCAGCGCCGGGATTTGGCTGCTTTTGAGGAACGCTGGAGGAGACAGGGCAGCCCGAAGGCTCCCGTTTCGCAACAGGTTGATCATTGTCTCATCGGGTCTGCACTGGCCCGTGTGCGTTGGGAACTGGACATCCTGAAGCGGTGGCAGCGCGATCCGAACTTCTACATCGAGCAGACATTGACGCCGGTGGGTGAAGCGTTGACGGTTCCCGGTCCCTATGACGAGGAGCATAGCCGGGAGATCATGGCGCGGTTGAACAGCGTCCCCGCGATTCTGGACCAGGCCAAGAGAAACCTGGCATCGCCGCCGGCGCCATTTGCCAGGATGGCGATTGATTCGCTCACAGGCATCCGGCCGAAACTGGAACAGTTGGCGAGAACGCTGCCACCGGAAGCGACGATTCCCGCCGCAGAGTGGCAGGCGTCAGCCGAACGCGCGGCAACTTCTCTGGAACAGTACCGGACGTGGTTGCAGAAGATCTTGCCGGTGCTACCGGCGCAGTCGGCGATTGGGCGCGAAGACTATGTGTGGTTTCTGCGCAACGTGGCGTTGCTTCCCTACGCGCCGGACGAGTTGGTGTCCCTGGCTGAGCAGGAATGGCGGCGGGCCGTTGCGTTCGAAGGAATCGAAGAGAACCGGAACCGGTCGGTCCCGCCGCTGGAGATGGCGGCGACCACAGAGGAGTGGATCGAGCGCAATGAGAAGGCGGAGTTGGGAGTGCGCGATTTCCTTGATCACCGGGGGATCCGGACGCTGCCGCCCTGGCTACAGCACTTCACTCTTCGAGCGGTGCCGCCTTATCTCGCCGCCCTTGGAGATTTCCTTGAGATGGATGATTTCACCTCTCCGTCGCGACTGAACCAGAACGGAATCAGGTATATTGCCCCGCCTTCCCCTAACGCAGGCTATTTCTGGGTCGCCGATGCGAAGGACCCGCGGATTCAGATCGTGCATGAGGGGACGGTTGGCCACTACGGCCAGCTTTGCGCGTCCTGGAAGAATCCCGATCCAATACGCCAGCACTACTACGACTCGGGCTCGATTGAAGGCATCGGCTTTTACTCCGAAGAGATGATGCTGCAAGCGGGGCTGTATAACGACAGCCCTCATTCGCGGGAGATCGTCTACAACCAAATGCGGCTGCGCGCATTGCGCGTGATCGCCGACGTGAAACTTGCGCTGGGTAAGTTTACGCCGGAAGCCGCCGCCAATTTCATGCAGCGCAATGTCCCAATGAGCGCCGAGGATGCGCGAACTGAGGTCGTGGAAATGGGTGAGACGCCCGGGCAGAAAATCTCCTACCAAATCGGGAAGTTACAAATCATCCAGATGATGGAAGACGCAAGGCAGATGCAGGGCGAGCAGTTCAGTTTGCGAAGGTTCCATGATCTTGTGTGGCTGAACGGCAACGTGCCCATTGCGCTGCAACGCTGGGAGTATCTAGGCATCAACGATGAGGCTCAGAAATTGAGCGAACTGAAGTAGCCGGAGTCACGTTCTTGTTCTCTCAGCGAATTCATCGCATCTGCGGTTCAGCGGTGGCGGTGGATGGGAGGCGTTGAGACGGGGCCGGGGTCTGATTCGGCGGCGAGGAGATGGAGCGTCTGGCGGAGCTGCGCGCGGAGGGCGGCGAGGTCGATGCCGCCGAAGTGGGGCGGGTAGGCGTTGAGGCGGCGCAGGGCGCGCGTGAGCAGCGAGATGGCTCCGATGCGGTTGCCGCGCTGGAGGTGGTGGAAGGCGGCGGCGACCTGGATGAGCGCCTGAAGGAAGTCCTTCTCGGGCTGCGGGAGGGTGAGCCAGACGGATTCCCAGTGCTCATGGGCGAGGAAGAACTGGCCGCTTTGGTAGCAGGCGAGGCCTTCGGCGAGGGGCCCGCGAGTCCAGTCGAGAAGTACGGGCGCGAGCGGCTCTGGGTCGGGAGGCGAGGGGCTGGGGGTCACGGAATGATTATCGCGGACGCCAGCGGGCCTGATTGGAACGGGAAACTGTAAAATGGAAGCATCATGACAGTCGCAGCTCCTTCCAAAGTCTTTGCCGATCGCATCGGCCGCATTGAGGTTTCTGCAACCATGGCAGTGGCCGCCGAGGCCGCCAAGCTGCGCGCACAGGGCGCGAATCTGGTGGATTTCGGCGCCGGCGAGCCGCACTTTTCGACTCCGCGGCACATCAAGGACGCGGCGGTGGCGGCGATTGAGGCGAATTTCACCCGCTACACGGTGGTGCCGGGGATTCCCGACGTGCGCAAGGCGATTATCGAGCGGCACGCGGCGGATTTCGGCTCGGACTACGCGCTGGACGAGGCGATCTTTACGACCGGCGGCAAGCTGGCGCTGTTCAACACGATTCAGGTGCTGGTGGATCACGGTGACGAGGTGATTTTGCCGGTGCCGTACTGGGTGAGCTTCAAGGACATCATTCAGTATGCGGGCGGCAAGGTGGTCTTCCTCGAAACGAGCGAGGCGGAGAGCTTCCGCATCACGGCGGACGCGATTGAGAAGGCGATTACGCCGCGGACGAAGGCGATCATTCTGAATTCGCCGTCGAATCCGGCGGGGTCCGTGGTGAGCGCGGAGGATCTGGAGCGGATTGTGCGGCTGGCGCACGAGCGCGGGATCTACCTGCTGCTGGACGAGTGCTATGTCTACCTGAACTATGCGGGCAAGCCGGTGAGCGGCGGCTCGTATACGTGGGCCAAGGAGCACCTGGTGATTCTGGGGTCGCTCTCGAAGACGTATGCGATGACGGGCTGGCGCGCGGGGTATGCGCTGGCGTCGAAGGCGGTGACGGCGAACCTGAGCAAGCTGCAGTCGCAGTCCACGTCGAATGCAACGAGTTTTGTGCAGAAGGCGGCGATTGCCGCGCTGGCTGGGCCGCAGGATTGCGTGGCGGAGTTTCGCGCGGAGTTTATTGAGCTGCGGGACTACATGCTGAAGAAGCTGGCTGAGATTCCCGGGATTACCTGCACCAAGCCGGAAGGCGCGTTCTATGTGTACCCGAACATCGGGGCGTTTCTGGGCAGAGGTGGCATCAAGACGGCGACCGAACTGGCGACGAAGCTGCTGCATGAGGCGCACGTGGTGACGGTGCCGGGCGAGGCCTTTGGGACGGGCGAACACATTCGGCTCTCGTATCCGGTGACGAAGCAGAGCATCGACGAGGGCACGAAGCGGATGGGCGCGTACCTGACGGGGCTGAAGTAGACCGCAAACCGGAACGGCGCGAGAGCGCAGTCAGAATGGGCACAGCCCGGAGGCCGCAGGGAATGGCGGCGCCGGGCTGTTTTGCGTGGGTGCGTCTTGTCTGCTGAAAAAGTGAGACGGGTGACTGTGCAAAGCAGGCTTCGGTCGGGTAGGATTGGTTTTTCATGCCCGAACCGATTGATTTTCGCCCAGTGATTCTTGCGGGGGGAAGCGGAACCCGCTTCTGGCCCCGCTCCCGCCGCGCGCGCGCCAAGCAGGTGCTGGCGCTGGATGGCGAGCGCTCGATGATTCAGCAGACGGTGGAGCGACTGAAGCCGCTGGCGCCGGTGGAGAAGACCTGGGTCATCACGAACGAGTATCTCTCCCACGAGATTGCCGACCAGTTGAAGGCGGTGCCGCGGCAGCAGATTGTGGAAGAGCCGATGGCGCGCAACACGGCGCCGGCGTGCGGGCTGGCAGCATTTCTGATCGAGCGCACGAATCCGAACGCAGTGCTCGGGGTGTTTCCCTCGGACCACGTAATCGGCGATGAGCCGCGCTTTCTGAAGGCGCTGCAGAAGGGGATTGCGCTGGCGGCGGCGGGACCGAACATCGTGGTGCTGGGCATCGAGCCGACACGGGCCGAGACCGGCTATGGCTATATCGAGACGGGCGACCTGACGTCGGATGGCAACGCGCTGCACGTGCGGCGGTTCACTGAGAAGCCGAATCAGCATCGCGCCGAGGAGTTTGTGGCGGCGGGAAACTACTACTGGAATTCGGGCATGTTCTTGTGGTCGGCGCGAACATTGGCGAACGCGGTGCGCGAGCACCTGCCGGAGACTGCGCCCCTGCTGGAGAGCATCGCCGCGGCGTATGGCACGCCGCAGTTCGAAGAGGTGTTTCACAAGCTCTATCCGAAGTGCGAGAACATCTCAGTGGACTACGCGGTGCTGGAGCCGCGCTCGGCAAAGGGCGAGCACCTGTCGAATCTCTATTGCCTGCCGGCGGAGTTCAGTTGGAACGATCTGGGATCGTGGGCGTCGCTCTATGAGTACCAGACGGACACGCGGCTGCGCGGCGACAGCGAAGGCAATGTTTCAGAGACAGATGGGCACATCGCGCTGGATGCCACGAACAACTACGTCTACAGCCCGCGGAAGTTTGTGGCGCTGGTAGGCGTGGAGAACCTGGTGATTGTGGATACCGAGGACGCGCTGCTGATTGCGCACCGGGACCACTCGCAGGACGTGGGCAAGATTGTGAAGGAGCTGAGCTCTTCGGGACGCGGCGAGCTGGTCTAGTTTTTCTCATGCCAATTGGAATGCGGAACCGCAGGGATGGTGCGTGGATCGATGACACCCCGTGGCTGCGGTGCGCTGCGCGGATGGCGGCGCTTAGACTCATTTGAAGGAGACGTGCGGATTTACGACGATGGCTCACCCACAGATTAAGTTTGGAACCGATGGCTGGCGCGGCGTGATTGCCGATGACTTTACGTTTGCCAATGTGCGCGTGGCGGCGGCTGCGATTGCGTCGTATATCCACGCGAAGGAAGACCCGAACAAGGGCATCTGCATCGGGTATGACACGCGGTTTGGATCGAAGGCTTTCGCGCGGGCGTGCGCGGAGGTAGTGGCGGCGACGGGGATTCGCGTGGAGCTGGCCAACGACATCACGCCGACGCCGGCGCTGAGCTATGGCGTGCGGCAGCGGGGCCGCGCGGGCGGCATCATGATTACGTCGAGCCACAACCCGGCGCAATGGAACGGGGTGAAGTACAAGGCGTGGTACGGCGGATCGGGCAAACCGTCGATTATGGCTGAGATTGAGACGCGGCTGGGCGAGCCGGCACCGCAGGCTGCGCGGGCGGCGGCGATTGAGGAAGTGGATTTTCTGCCGGATTATCTGAAGGCGATTGAGAGCTTCGCGGACCTGGAATTGATTGCGAAGGCGGGGAAGAAGTACGCGATTGACTCGATGTATGGCGCGGGGCGGACGATTCTGTCCGGCATCTTCACACAGCTGGGCGTGGAGCATGTGCAGATTCGCGGCCATGTTGACCCGCTGTTTCCGGGAATCAATCCTGAGCCGATTGAGCCGCATATTCGCGCGCTGGGCGAGGCGGTGGTGGCGCATGGATGCGACGCGGG
Source organism: Acidobacteriaceae bacterium (assembly GCA_037439805.1). Taxonomy (GTDB): domain Bacteria; phylum Acidobacteriota; class Terriglobia; order Terriglobales; family Acidobacteriaceae; genus Telmatobacter. The sequence continues at coordinate 693 of JBBIVH010000102.1, read as the reverse complement.
CCTGTGCACGGACGGCGACGCGGACCGGATTGGCGCGACGGATGAGGATGGGAACTTTGTTGATCCGCACAAGATCTTCAGCGTGCTGCTGAGCTGGGTGCTGAAGCGCAAGGGATGGCCGGGCGCGGTGACGCGGGCCTTCAACACGACAAAGATGCTGGACCGCATCTGCGCAAAGCACGGGCGGGAGCTGATTGAGCACGGCATCGGCTTCAAGTTTGTCTGTGACTACATGCTGGAGCGCGAGATTGTGATGGGCGGCGAGGAGTCGGGCGGCATCGGCTTTCAGCGGCACCTGCCGGAGCGCGATGGCCTGCTGAACGCGCTGCTGCTGGCGAACGTGATGGCCGAGGAAGGCAAGACGCTGGGCGAGCTGGTGGCGGATTTGCAGGCCGAGTATGGCGAGCACCAGTACGGGCGCGTGGATCTGCATATTCCTGACGAGCTAAAGAATGGGGCGATTGCGCGGGCGCTGGCGCTGAAGGCGGGCGACAAGGCGATTGCGGGGATGCCGGTGCTGCGGCAGGAGACGCTGGACGGGGTAAAGTTCTACCTCGACAATCCCGAAGCGAAGACCAAGCCGAATGCGGCGGAGACGTGGATTCTGTTTCGCGCGAGCGGAACGGAACCGTTGCTGCGGGTCTATACGGAGTCGACGTCGAAGGAAGCGGTGGCGAAGCTGCTGGAGGCGGG
>JBBIVH010000101.1:0-9792 GCA_037439805.1 Acidobacteriaceae bacterium | reverse complement strand
AATGGACGCAGAGATGGAGGGCGCGGGCCATGCGGTGGGGAGGGACGCGTGCGTGACTGCGAAGCGGGTTGGCATGGCGAGGGACTCCGGAAATGAAAATGCCTGAGACGCGAGCTGGTGGGCGCGGAACTCAGGCTGATGGTTCCAGTATGCGCGTTCGGCGGAATTAACCTGCAAAATGGCGGAAGTTTTTTGCGTAGTGGAATGAGTGGGTTAGAAGAAAGTTTGCGCGACGGGGGCTTGACGAAAGGCAGGCCTCAGCCGTCGACTCTCCTCTTTCAGCAGGATGGTGGCGCGGCGCGGTGGGCTCGCTCAGGTCGATGCTGCGGGTTGGCAAACCAATCGGATGGGGGCTGGACCGACAGCGGAGTCAGTTGGAGATCGCGTATCTGGATGCGTCAGCCTCCTGTACCGGTGCTGCGCCGTCCGCCGAGGGGGAATGTGGATGGTTGTACATTCGACCGTGAATTTGCGCTAAAAGCGCATTCATGTCCGGGTCGTCTTTTGCTGGGGCGATGCACGCGCAGGAAGGCAGCGTCATGAGCGTGAAGTCGTTGCGCTTCATTGCCTCGTGGAAGTACGGAATGGACTTCTTTGTGTTCCCGAGACGAAGGTATGCGCGGGCGAGCCAGTAGCCCGAGGTCTTACCCTGTGCGAAGAAGCTCTGTTCCGACTTGACGATGGCTTCGAGCAGACCGTCTCTGCCGTTGCCGGCCCAGCCGTGGGACGCGGCAGCGGAGAGAGATCGATCTTCCGGGCTACGCGAGATCGCAGCGATTCGTTTTACGTCATCGAGATAGTCTGAATAGTTTTGGTCATCCAGATCGAGTTCCGCAAGGTAGCGGCTGGGGGTAATCAGGCTGAGCTGGGTCTGCTCCATTCCGCGCAGCGTCCTCAAATTGGCTTCCCGGCGGTCGTGAAAAAACGCATGAATAAAAGCCGCATCGGTGACGAGCGAGGGATTCGTGGGGTCCAGGCGAAGGGCCACATCAATCTGCGCGATGGCTTGCGCGCCCTCGTTTCGCGAGAACAGCGTGGTTGCATACCAATGGTGCGTTTCAACTTCATTGGGCGCCAAGGCGAGCGCGCGCTGAAACTCTGATTCGGAGGCCGGCACATCCCAATCTCCGTAGAAGAGAGCGAAGGCTTTGGCGCGATGACCGGCTGGCAGATTGGGGTTGTACTCGATTGCCTTGTTTGCGGCGTCGATGGCGCGGGCATAATACTCCGCCCGGTCTGAGCCGCCATACTCTGGCAACAGGTCGTAGCTTTCGGCGAGCCCGGCGTAGGCCTGCGCATAAGACGGGTCGGCCACAATGGCCTGCGTGTAAAAGTCGATGGACCGTGCGAGGCTCTCAGCAGTGCGTCGGCTCCACTGGTAGCGCCCCTGCACATAGAACTGTTCCGCCTCCGGGCGAGGCGCGGGGACCGGATTCACCTTGACGATAGAGGTGCTTCTTGGGAACGGGGGGATCCTTCCGCGTTCCAATCGGGTCCAGATGACGAGAGTCAGGAGCGGTAGAAGGACCAGAATCGCGGGACCGGTCCAGGCGGGCCACCGAGCGGCGAGGCGCGAGTGCTGCTTTGTTCTTTCGGCGCCGCTCTCGGAGAGGGCGGCATGGATCATCTGAACGTCAATCACCTGCGGCTGCGGCGCGGATGGGCGCGCATCGTTGGGTGCGCCTTCATCGTCACTCGCGCCAGCGTGAGCGGCCCGGCCTTGTTCTCCTCGAAGCCAGGCTTGAAGCTCGGAAGGATAGGCGAAAACGCTCCCCCGCTCGCCGCCCGGCACGCGACGCACAGGGAGGCCGCGTTCACGCTCCCATCGCTTGACGGTGCGCTCCGCTCGCTCGAGGAAGGAAGCAATCTCCTTCCAAGAGACGAGGGCTTTGTCCGGCTCTGAATTTGCATTCCGAAGAGGAATCATGGCCGCATTTGCACTGGGGCCCGGTACTGGGGAATCTCGCTATGGTACGCCAAGGGATTTCGGCTGTCTACAAAGGGCTTGCCGGGACCTGCGGCACCTGATGGCCCGTAATGGCCCATCGCGTCTCTTGCCTGCCAGAGCTAACCAATGGGAAAACTAGGGAGCAATCCACGACACCGTTCCCCCATGGGGTTTCATTCCTGTGCATGCACGGCGCAGCTTCGATCACGGCCAGTCCGGCGCCTTGCCGAATGCACGGGCGTGCGTTCCCTTCTGCCACCGTCGACAGAAATTCATCCAGACCTGGAGGTCGTCCGCCATGACTCACCCGACACGCACATCCGCATCGAACGCAACGCAGGCAGGCAGGTTTGCACTTTACCTTGACGGGGTTCGATGCTGGACATTGAAGTTCATCCGGGAGCGCCAGCACGATAGCGGGGCGTGGTTCGCTGCCGTATTGTCTGGAATCCTTCTGGCTGGCGTCTCATCCATGCCGGCCCATGGACAGAGCCTGGTAGCCACCGTTCCGGTCGGCAGTTCACCGACTGCTGTCGCCGTGAATGAGACTACCAACCAGATCTATGTGGCCAATATAGGATCCGGAACAGTATCGGTGATTGATGGTGGCACGAACGCAGTCACTGCCACAGTGACGGTTGGAACGAATCCAGAGTGGGTGGCGGTCAACTCGACAACCAACACGATTTATGTGGGCAACTACGGACTCGGTGGCCCAACGGTGCAAACACCCGGCAGTATAACGGTTATCAATGGAACCACGAATGCAACCACCACGATTGCGCTGCCAGGAGTAGGCGGAGGAGTGGCCGTCAATCCCGTTACGAACCAGATCTATGCGGGCACGTCGAATGTACGGGGATCGAACAGTGTGCTGATCATCGATGGGACAACGAACGCTACGACAGCAACTTTGACCGTGCCGAATGAGCCGAGATCATTTGTCGTGAACACCGCAACCAACACGATTTTTTGTCTGAATACCACTCAGCCTGGCAACGGCGATGTAGCGGTGATTGACGGGGCGACCGGGGCAGTGACAGCCAATATCGGCGTCGGATTTGACGCGAATGTGATTGCCCTCAATCAAACAACGAATACCGTGTACGTGGGCAATCCGAACTCATTCACCACGCCCAGCATCTCGGTGATTGATGGCGGTACAAATGCGATCAGCGCGACGGTGACGTTGCAGGGAGCACCGAACGCGATGGTCGTGGACCCTGCGACTAACAAGGTGTATGTGGATGCCGCGACCAGCAGCGGCGCCGGCGTGCTGGAGATCGACGGAAGCACAAACACGATCCTTGCTACAATCCCTGCCACTTTCCCGCTCGGCCCAATGCTTGTGAACAGCAAAACGAACACAATTTACGATGCGGGCAGCCCGATCATTGTCATCAACGGGTCAACCAATGCCACGACGAGCGTCGCAATCCCGTCCGGAGGGAGTGGGGGAGCGGTAAACGAGACCACGAATTACATCTATGTTGCCGCCTCGTCCACAACGGATGTGTATGTCATCAATGGAGCGATAGCCGGCCCGGCGTTCACTGCCACGCCCAGTCCAATCGCCTTCGGCAATCAGGTTCAGGGCACAACCAGCGGCCCCGCGACGACGACGGTAACGAACACTGGCACGACGACTCTGACGATTAGCACAGTGGTGGAGGGTGGGGCCAACGCAGCGGACTTTGCGGTCAGCGCGGACACATGCACTGGAGCCTCTGTCGCACCCAAAGCCACGTGTTCGTTCAACGTTGTATTCACGCCGTCCATCATCGGCAGCGAGGCGGCAACGCTTACCTTCACCGACAACGCTCCGGATAGCCCGGAGGTTCTGAGTCTGACCGGAACAGGGACTATACCGCCGATTACGCCGAGCTCGACGGCTCTAACGGCTTCGGCGACGTCAGTGGTTGCCGGCGCGAGCGTAACCTTCACGGCGACGGTCACGCCGGCGGTGGGCACCCCGACGCCGACTGGAACGGTGACCTTCATGGACGGGGCGACCACGTTAGGCACGGGAGCGGTGAATGCTTCCGGTGTGGCAACGTACGCAACGAGCGGACTCAGCGTTGGCGCGCACAGCATCACCGCAAGCTATGGCGGCGACGGGCGCAATGCGAGCTCGGTCTCCGGGTTGCTTGCAGTGACGGTAACGACTCAGGCGAGCACGACGACATTGACTTCATCGGCACCTTCGGTTGTGGTGGGGTCCAGCGTTACCTTCACCGCGACAGTGACCGGGGGTACGGGAGCAGCGCAGCCAACGGGGACTGCGACCTTCATGGACGGCTCGACTACGCTTGGAACCGGCACGCTGAACTCCTCCGGGGTGGCAACTTACGCGACCTCCGCACTTTTGTCCGGCTCGCACAGCATCACGGCAATCTACGGCGGAGACGGTAACAACGCAGGCTCCACCTCAAGTGCGGTCCCATTCACGGTCTGGCCAGGCCCGCCCAACTTCACGATGACGCTTTCCCCATCGAGCGGCACCTTCAAAGCCGGAACACCGGCGGTTGTTACGATTACGGTCACCTCAGTCAACGGCTTCGCATCTGCCGCAAACCTGTCATGCGGTACGCTGCCGCCCAATACGGTCTGCTCCTTCTCTTCAACCGCCGTGACCCCAGGTACGTCGGGGACCGCGACTTCGACCTTGACAATCAATACAAACACAAAGCCCACCACGACAGCGAGCAACCGCGATGTACCTGGGCCCACCGGAGGGCGCAGGCCTTTCCGCACGCCTATCGCCGCAGCGGGAACCGTACTGGTGTTTCTCCTTCTCCCGCTGCTGAGCGCAACGAATCGCAAGCTCAGGCGAACACTTCTTGCATTGAGCGCAGTTGCATTCCTCGTTGTGCTTATGTCAGGAACGATCTCAGGTTGCGGTGGCGGTCCCACAACTCCGGCTGGAAACTACTCCATCCAGATCACGGCTACTGCCGGGGGGACCAGTCAGAATGTAACGTATGCACTTACTGTGCAGTAATGAGTTACGGGTGGATACGACGGGATGCGGCCGGATCTTTGTGATCCGGCCGCTGGCGGGGAGAGCGGGCGGGGTGGCATCGGGCAGACTGCTCGACAGATTGGGTTCGTGGTGTCCCACCCAATCGCGGTGAGGCTGCGGATGGATGGGGTACGGCCTCATCGATGGCAATTGAAAGGATTGAACGGGCCAGCGATCCCTCAGGGGCTGAAGCCCCTTTTGATCTGGAGCGTTGACGGCACGGCTGAAGCCGTGCCCCTTCAAGACGACGGTTGCGGTGGAATTTTTCAGGGCCTGTAAGGCCGTGCCCTGATGCGAGGCGCAGGGTGGCGGGGCGGGGCTTGTGGCTTCCAACCCAAGACGCCTGCTGCGCTGACGTCTTGGATGGAGCACCCAGAGGTTGTGGCAGGGTGGTCTGCCGGCTTCGCGATCAGGCGAAGTCGAAGCGGTCGAGGTTCATGACCCTGGCCCATGCGGCGATGAAGTCGTGAACGAACTTCTGCTCGGAGTCGCTGCTGGCGTAGACCTCGGCGAGGGCGCGGAGCTGGGAGTTGGAGCCGAAGACGAGATCGACGGTAGTGGCGGCCCACTTGAAGTGGCCCGTCTTGCGATCGCGGCCTTCGAGGACGCCATCGGTTCCTGCCTTCTCCCATTTCGTGCTCATGTCGAGGAGGTTGACGAAGAAGTCGTTGGTCAGCTCGCCGGGGCGCTTGGTGAAGACGCCGTGGTGGGAGTTGGCATGATTTGCGCCGAGGACGCGCAGGCCGCCGACGAGGACGGTCATCTCGGGCGCGGTGAGGGTGAGGAGCTGGGCCTTGTCGAGCAGGAGCTCGGCGGCGCAGGACTCCTGGCCTTTGCGGACGTAGTTGCGGAAGCCGTCCGCCACGGGCTCGAGGACGGCGAAGGAGTGGACGTCGGTTTGTGCCTGGGTGGCGTCAGTGCGGCCGGGCGCGAAGGGAACCTTGACGGAGTGGCCGGCCTTTTTTGCGGCGGCTTCGATGGCCGCGCCACCGGCGAGGACGATGAGATCGGCGAGGGAGATCTTCTTGCCGCCGGTTTGGGCCTTGTTGAATTTGGCCTGGATGGCTTCGAGCTTGGCGAGCACCTTGGCCAGCTCGGCGGGCTGGTTGGCTTCCCAGTCCTTTTGCGGGGCGAGGCGGATGCGCGCGCCGTTGGCTCCGCCGCGCTTGTCACTGCCGCGGAAGCTGGCGGCGGATGCCCATGCCGTGGCGACGAGCTGCGCGATGGACAGGCCGGAGGCGAGGATTTCGGCTTTGAGGGCCTCGATGTCCTTGGCGTCGACGAGCTTGTGATCGACGGCGGGGATGGGATCCTGCCAGATGAGCTGCTCCCTGGGAACGAGCGGGCCAAGGTAGCGCGAGACCGGTCCCATGTCGCGATGGGTCAGCTTGAACCAGGCGCGGGCGAAGGCGTCCGCGAACTGGTCCGGGTGCTTGAGGAAGCGGCGCGAGATCTTTTCGTAGGCTGGATCGAAGCGCAGCGAGAGATCGGTGGTGAGCATGGTGGGCGCGTGGTGTTTCGAGGGGTCGTGCGCGTCGGGGATGAGGCCGGCGCCGGCGTTGCCCTTGGGCTTCCACTGGTGCGCGCCTGCGGGGCTTTTGGTCAGCTCCCACTCGTAGCCGAAGAGGTTCTCAAAGAAGTTGTTGCTCCACTTGGTGGGGGTGGTGGTCCAGGTGACTTCGAGGCCGGAGCCGATGGCGTCTCCGCCCTTGCCGCTGCGGAAGTCGCTCTTCCAGCCGAGGCCCATTTCCTCGATGGGTGCGGCCTCAGGCTCTGCGCCGACGTGGGTGGCGGGGCCTGCGCCGTGGGTCTTGCCGAAGGTGTGGCCGCCGGCGATGAGGGCGACGGTCTCTTCGTCGTCCATGGCCATGCGGGCAAAGGTCTCGCGGATGTCGCGGGCGGCGGCGACGGGGTCGGGGTTGCCGTTGGGGCCTTCCGGGTTCACGTAGATGAGGCCCATCTGGACGGCGGCGAGGGGATTGGCCAACTCGCGGTCGCCGCTGTAGCGCTTGTCGCCGAGCCAGGTGGACTCGGGACCCCAATCGACATCCTGCTCGGGCTCCCAGATGTCAGCGCGTCCGCCGCCGAAGCCGAAGGTCTTGAAGCCCATGGATTCGAGAGCGACGTTGCCGGCGAGGATCATGAGGTCGGCCCAGGAGATTTTGCGGCCGTACTTCTGCTTGATGGGCCAGAGGAGACGACGGGCCTTGTCGAGGTTCACGTTGTCGGGCCAGCTATTGAGCGGGGCGAAGCGCTGGGAGCCGCGACCGCCGCCACCGCGACCGTCGTGGATGCGGTAGGTTCCGGCGGAGTGCCAGGCCATGCGGATGAAGAGCGGGCCGTAGTGGCCGAAGTCGGCGGGCCACCAGTCCTGCGAATCGGTCATGAGGGCATGGAGGTCCTTGACGACGGCATGGAGGTCGAGGCTCTTGAACTCTTTGGCGTAGTTGAATTCTTCGCCCATGGGATTGGACTTGGATGATTGCTGATGAAGGATTTCGAGTTTGAGCTGATTGGGCCACCAGTCACCGACGCCGGTGGAGCCGGCTGTGGTGTGCTTGAGCATGCCGCCTGAGAACGGGCACTTCGATTCGCTGGACATAGGGACTCCTGCAGCCGTGTTGAACGGGCTGGCTGGTCCAGTATAGGAGCGATTGGGAGGGCGGAATGAAAGAAGTTATGAATCGCGATGAGAGGCTGTGTCAATTGAAACGCAATCCATGAGAGGAGAGGTCAATGGCGAGCGAGGTGGAAGACGGCTTGACAGGAGAGCGGAGTGGCCGGGAGGATGGGACGCATGACGACGAGACTTCCTCTTTTGCTGATGTTTGGCGTGATGGCGGCGGGCGGCGCGATGGCAGTGGCGCAGACGGTGACGCAGCCGGGGCCGGACCAGTTGACGGTGGATGCGAAGTTGAGCCAGGAACTGGTGCGGCTGGGCGGGCAACTGATGCTGGACGGCAAGGCGTATGCGTATGACGAGCATCTGGCGGACGATATTGGGCCGCGGCTGACGGGCTCGGCGAATTATGAGAAGGCGGTGGCGTGGGCTGAGGACGAGTTCAAGGCGATGGGCCTGAAGAATGTGCATCGGGAGTCGTGGGTGATTCCGGCGACGTGGGAGCCGGAGGGGACAACGACGGCGCGGATGATTGCGCCGCATGAGCAGGCGCTGCACCTGGTGAGCGAGGGCTGGAGCCCATCGACGCCGCCGGGCGGGGTGCGCGGCGAGGTGGTTTATCTGGACGATGTGTCGGCGGAGGGCGTGAAGGCGGCGGCGACGAACGTGAAGGACCGCATTGTGCTGGTGGATGGCGACTCGATGCGGAAGCATCCGGACCAGACGGTGGGGAAGATGTTTGACGCAATCGACCTGCTGGCGGGCGAGGGCGCGCGGGCGCTGGTGCTGGGCATTGGCGCGACCAACAATGCGCCGAGCATGGCAGGGCTGACGGACTTCAAAGGGACCGAGGCCAACATCGTGACGGCGAACCTGGGCATGGAGGACACGCTGCTGCTGAAGCGACTGCTGGACAAGGGGCCGGTGGAGATCGAGTTCAGCTTCAAGAACCGGATTCGCAAGAACGTGACGGTGAACAATGTGGTGGCGGAGATTCCGGGGAGCGAGGACAACGGCGAGTATGTGATTGTGGGCGGGCACCTGGACTCGTGGAATCCCGGGACGGGCGCGCAGGACAACGGAACGGGCGCGGCGAGCGTGCTGGCGGTGGCGCAGGCGGTGAAGGCTGCGGGACTGAAGCCGCGGCGGACGATGCGGTTCATCCTGTTTGGCGGTGAGGAAGAGGGATTGGTCGGGTCGCTGCGGTATGCGCATGCGCACGCGGCGGATGCGGCGAAGTGCGTGGGCGACTTTGTGACGGACACGGGCGATGAGGCGCCGAAGGGGTGGTACACCTTTGGGCGCAAGGACGAGGCGGACGCGGTGACGGCGCTGAAGCCGCTGCTGGCGAATCTGGATGCGTGGAGCACGACAGACGTGGGCCGGTTCACGTTTTCGACGGACGAGGGGCCGTTTCTGGTGCAGGGCGTGCCGTCGTTTGTGCTGTGGACGCCGATGGAGAAGTACATGCAGCTGCATCACAAGCCGAGTGACACGTTTGACAAGGTGGACCCGCGGGACCTGAACCTGGGCGTGACGGTGGTGGGGGTGACGGCGTATGCGTTTGCGGATTCGCCGACGACGCTGAAGCACTACTCTGCGGCTGAGGTGGAGGACGAGCTGAAGCAGATCAAGTCGCTGGATGAGTACAAGGACATGCAGGCGCACGAGCTCTTCTGAGGGATGGGCGGCGGGTTAGTTGTGACGAAGTGCTTGTGAGAAGGCGGCAATCAGTTTGCTGACTGAGATGTCCCAGTTGAGCCGGGTCTCATATTCGAGAGATGCTCCGGAGGACAACTTGAGGTACTCGGCCGGTTCTGAGTGAATGCGCGCGATGGTCTCTGCGAATTCGGAGGGCGGTGCTCCGGGGGGCAGGCAGTAGCCGTTGACGCCATTGCGGACGTAATCGGTCGCGCCGCCGGTGGCATAGGTCAAGATGGGCAGGCCGAATGAGCTGGCCTCCGCGAATACGATGCCGGCGGCTTCAGCCAGAGTGGGGAGGATGAAGAAGTCCGCGCGGCGGAAGAGATCGTCCAGTTTGCGGAGCCCGTCGCTGGCGTTCTTGTTGATGAAGCCAAGGAACTCGACGAACTCGGGGAAATCGCCCTCGGGGCGTGCGCCCGCGACCTTGAGCGTGGTCCGAATTCCGGCGAGGTTAAGGAGGCGCGCGGTTTCCACGGCGATTGCGCCGCCTTTGCGAGC
>JBBIVH010000100.1:0-9867 GCA_037439805.1 Acidobacteriaceae bacterium | reverse complement strand
GGAATGCGGGGGGTAAGCCCGCGGTAGGTGCGGATCATGAAAGGAACAGCCTCAGATCCTAGTTTAAGGCATTGGGCGAGGGCAGCAGCCTGACGGCAGGGGGCGAATGGACTCAGAAATGAAAGCGCCCTGCTCCGCAGATTGCGGAACAAGGCGCGAAACTTCAGATGAGATGGGGAATGAGCGCCCGGCTGCACAGACAACTACTGCCAGCCCGCCGAGACGCCACGAGAGGTGGCGTAGAGCGTTGTCAGGTCGAGCGTTCCCGGACAGCGGGACAAAACTGCGTTAGCGGGCTGCCCACTGACCCCGCTGCATGTCGATCGCGACCGGCTCATCGACGACGACAACCTTCAGCGCCTCGACGATCTTTCCGACCTGCATCTGGCGTGCGCGAAGCATCTCCACTTCCCTCACGATCTTGTTGAGCTCTGCATCCGCCTCTTCGTAAGCGGTGCGATACGCATTGTTAGCTGATGCCATAATTCCCTCCACGCCTGCAGTCTACGAGAATTGTGGCCAGGAAAAGCATTGCACCAACGTTGCAGACGGCTACAACCTTCATGGTGCCGGTGTGGAAAACCGGCGGCTGCCCCGGTAGGGCGGACTTCGCGGGGGCCTGCGGAGGCCGCCTGGGACTACCTCGGACTGAGGGGGGGATGGTGCAAATTCGACCGGAAAGTGGGTGAAACCAGAGAAATCCGGCGAAAAATTGACGGCGCGGTTCCAGTTTCCAGTATCATAAAAGGACGCCCCTTAGGCAGGTTTGGAGGTGGGACCCTTTGGCAGAGGTTCGCTTGCAGGATGGCGAGCCGCTCGAAAATGCGCTGCGCCGGTTTAAGCGGAAGGTACAGCAGGAGGACATCATCAAGGAAGTAAAGCGTCACTCCTACTATCTGAAGCCCGGTGAAAAGCGCCGCGTCAAAGCAGCACTGGCGCGCAAGCGGAATCGCAAGAAGGCTCGCAAAGAGCAAGACTAATAACCGAAAGAACATCGAGACAGGCGCCGCTCCGGGCGTCGCAGGCCGAACCAGAGGCCTCGGCGTGAGGCAAGTTAATCCAAACGGAGCGCCCTGTCCCGATTTGTTTCACCTGATTCCCCGCTTCCTCACCCCCCCCCAGGCGGGAGCAACTTTGCCGGGCGGTTTGGCCTGGCGTCCAGTATGCGCCGCACCCTTAAAGCGGCCCGGGCCCTTGTTGTGCAATGCAAGAAGAAGACAGGGAAACGGGACCGGCACGATCTCCCCAGTTCCAGGCCGAGTCAGATGGTTCCCTGCTCATGGGGAATCCGGCCATGGAATTCACCGATCGTGTCCTGACATGCATCGATTGCGGTGCCGAATTCGTCTTCACCGCGGGCGAGCAGTTGTTCTTCCACGACAAACAATTTACCAACGACCCCAAGCGCTGCAAGCAATGCAAGGCGAAGCGCTCGGCGGGCAACGGAGGCCGTGTGCGCACGGAGACGCGGACCAACTGCTCGGAGTGCGGCATGTCCACAACTGTGCCGTTCAAGCCGACCCAGGGCCGTCCGGTGCTGTGCCGTTCGTGCTTCCAGAAGCAGCCCGGCAGGGGCCCGGCTCCGCAGGCGGCCGCAGGCGCTTAGCCCATCGCGGCGCTGAAGAGCAGATCGCCCCACCGGATAAGCCGCTCACCGGGTCTGACGGCGGCTCTTTATGCCTCGTTTGGAGCCTTGGGCTTCAGCGCGCGGTGGCCGATGTCGCGGCGGAAGTAGATGCCCTCGAAGCGAATCTCCCCAAGAGCCTGATAGGCTCGCGCCAGAGCCTGCTCCAGCGATTCGCCAGCGGCGGTAACACCGAGAACGCGGCCGCCCGAGGTGACAATCTCGCCATCGAGGCTGGAAGTGCCAGCATGGAAGACCTGCACGCCCGGAACCTGCCCGGCTGCAGCCAGGCCGGAGATGGGAAAGCCAGTGCGATAGCTGCCGGGGTAGCCCGAAGAGCTTGCGACCACGCAGGCTGCCGCGCCGGGGCTCCAGCGCAGCTGCGTCTCGGCAAGCGTGCCGTCGATGCAGGCCTCGATGGCGTCCACCAGGTCAGACTCCAGCCGCACCAGAATGGCCTGCGTCTCGGGATCGCCGAAGCGGGCGTTGTATTCAAGCACCTCGGGGCCGCGCGCCGTCATCATGAGGCCCACATAGAGCACGCCCACAAACGGGACGCCCTCCTCGGCCATGCCGCGCACCGTGGGCTCGGCGATGTGGTGCAGAATCCACTCGGTCATACCGGGGTCGAGAATCGTATCCGTCGAGTAGACGCCCATGCCGCCGGTGTTGGGGCCGGTGTCGCCCTCGCCAATGCGCTTGTGGTCCTGCGCGGGAACGAGCGCCGCGACGGTCTTGCCGTCCGAGAGGCACAGAAAGCTGACCTCATCCCCTTCAAGAAACTCCTCGATGACCACCTGGCCCTCTGCCACGCCGAGCAGCGCTCCGGAGAACAGACCGTGTGCGGCCTCCAGCGCCAGGTTGCGCGATCCGCAGATGATGACCCCCTTGCCCGCGGCCAGTCCGTCGGCCTTGATAACGATGGGCGCGTGGAAGTGGTCGATCATCTTCTCCAGCTCGGCCGCGTTGGTGCAGACCGCATAGTTGGCGGTGGGAATCTTGTTGCGCTTCATGAACTGCTTGGCGAAAGCCTTGCTGGTTTCAAGCATGGCTGCTTCGCGCGTGGGACCGAAGACACGAAAGCCGCGCTCCTGCAGCACATCCACCACCCCCAGAGAGAGCGGCAGCTCCGGGCCAACGATGGTCAGCGCCGGCTGCTCTGCCTCGACCAGGCGCACCATGGCGTCGAGGTTCTTGAGATCGACGGGGACGCACCGCGCCACCTCTGCGATGCCGCCATTGCCGGGTGCGCAGACCACCTCCGTGACGTGCGCGCTGCGCCGCACCGACCAGGCCAGCGCGTGCTCGCGGCCACCGGAACCAAGGATGAGGACTTTCATCGGAGCTTGCTCCCCCTGAAAGCTTTATGGTCGGCAATCGCAGGGGGTGAAGTCAAACGGACGGGCCATGCGCTCTCCTATACTGAAGCGTTGCGCCCATGCAGAATGCGGGCGCGCGCCAGGACGGCAGGCATGGAATCGCGCATTCGGCCACATCTCGAACAAAAAGCCGCGGAACAACAGCGCGCCGCGCAAACGCGGCAATTTGCGCGTAACCAGATGCTGGGACTGGTGCTGCTGGCGATGGCCGTGCTCATCTGGTGGCTGCTGCACGGGAACCTGCGATGGCTTTTTGCGCCTGGCTGGTGGCGCCTGTGACGATTGCATCGAGCAGACCTTTGGACGAAATCCAGCCACCATTGGCGGTACTTCTGCTGGGCCCGACGGCGAGCGGCAAGACCGCGCTCTCGCTGGCGCTGGGCGAGCGCTTCGGCGGCGAGATTGTCAGCTGCGACTCGGTGGCCGTGTATCGCGGCATGGACCTCGGCTCTGCAAAGCCCACGCAGGCGGAACGCGCGCGACTGCCGCATCACCTGATCGACGAGGCGAATCCGGATGAGCCGTTCACGGCGGGCGCATACAGCCGGCGGGCGCGCGCGGCGCTGCAAGAGATTGCCGCGCGGGACCGCCTGCCGATTGTGACCGGCGGGACGGGGCTCTACCTGCGGGCGCTCACGGAGGGCTTGTTTGCCGGGCCGGAGCGGCAGAACGAACTCCGCGAGAGGTTGCGGCAGACGGCAGAGAAGCGCGGGAGCGCCTGGCTGCACCGGATGCTGCTGCGGCTCGATCCTCCGCGGGCGGAAAACATCCATGCCAACGACACGCCGAAGCTGATTCGCGCGATTGAGGTGTGCGTGGCGGCGCAGAGGCCGATGAGCGAAGTGCTCGGGCGCGAAGATCTGGCCCGCGATCCACTGACGGGCTTTCGCCTGCTGCGCATCGGACTGAACCCGCCGCGGGGGGCGCTGTATGAGCGCATCAATCTGCGGTGCTCGGCGATGTTTGCCGCGGGGCTGGTGGAAGAGACGCGCGGGCTGCTTGCGCGCTACGGGCCGGTCAAAGCGCTCGACGCGCTGGGCTATCGGCAGGCGCTGGCAGTGGTGCGCAGCGAGATGAACGAAGAGGCGGCGATTGCGGCGGCGCAACAGGGCCATCGCAACTATGCCAAGCGGCAGATGACCTGGTTTCGGCGCGAGCCAGAGGTGCACTGGATTGCAGGCTTTGGCGGTGAGGCGGAGACGGTGCGGGCGGCGATGAGCGCAGTTGACGCTGCCCAGTAATCGACAAGCCATTCGCCAGCCGCGCATCCATTTAAACTGAACAGTGGATTCGCGTGCCTGTGGTGAATAGCAGCGCGCGGGAACGGAGTTGGCCTTGGCAGAGACGATCTACGACGCGGCGATTATCGGTGGCGGACCGGGCGGATACACGGCGGCCTTTCGCGGCGCGCAACTGGGCCTGAAGGTGGCGCTGATTGAGAAGAGTCCAAAGCTGGGCGGGACCTGCCTGCATGTGGGCTGCATCCCGACCAAGTCGCTCCTGTTCAATGCCGAGCTGTGGGACCACCTTAAGCACGCAGCCGAGTACGGCATCGATGGCGTAGACGGGCGCACGCTGAACTGGGCGGCCGTGCTGGCCCGCAAGAACTCCGTCATCACCAAGCACACCAAGGGCCTGGAATTCCTGGTGAAGAAAAACAAGGTGACGCTGATCTCCGCCAGCGGACGGCTGACCGGGCCTGCGAAGGACGGCGTGCACACAGTCGCGCTGAGCGAAGGCGCGGAGGGCGCGCCGGCAGAGGTGAAGGCGCGTCATGTGATTCTGGCGACCGGTTCAGAGGCGAAGACCATCTTCGGGCTTAAGCCGGATGACCGCATCCTGACGAACATCGAGATTCTTTCGCTGCCGGAGCCGCCGAAATCGCTGATCGTGATTGGCGCCGGCGCCGTGGGCATGGAGTTCAGCTCCATCTTCCGCAGCTTTGGCGCGGAGGTGACGATTGTCGAGTTCCTGCAGCGCGTGGTGCCGGTGGAGGACGAGGACGTGTCGAAAGAGATGACGCGACTCTTCAAGAAGCGCGGAATCGATATCAACACTGGCGCGAAGGTGGAGAAGATTGAGAAGACCGCAGCCGGCGTGAAGGTGACGTGGACCGGCGCCAATGGCAAGACGATGGAAAAGGAAGCCGAAAAGGTGCTGGTGGCTGTGGGCCGCGCTCCGCGCACCGAGAACATTGGTCTGGAGAAGACGCGCGTCGCAGTTGACCGTGGCTTCATTCAAGTCAATGAAGCGCAGGAGACAGCCGAGGCGGGCGTCTTTGCGATTGGCGACATTGTGGCCGGACTGCCGCAACTGGCGCACGTGGCGATGATGAGCGGCATCGTCGCCGTCTCAAAGATTGCCGGGCGTGAGTTCAAGCCGGTGCGGCGCGACCGCATTCCCGGCGCCACATACACAGAGCCGCAGATTGGCTCGGTGGGCCTGACGGAAGCGCAGGCGAAGGAAAAAGGCTACGAGGTGAAGGTGGGCAAGTTCCCATTCGCGGGTAACTCCAAGGCAACGATAGTCGGCAATCACGATGGCTTTGTGAAGATCGTCTCGGATGCGAAGTACGGCGAAATCCTCGGTGTGCATATCATCGGGCCGCAGGCAACGGAGCTGGTGGCAGAAGCAGTTGCGGTGATGCAGCTCGAAGGCACGGTGGATGAGCTCATGTTCATGATTCACGCGCACCCCACGCTGGCCGAATCCATGCTCGATGCCTACGCCGCCGTCGAAGGCATGGCAATTAACGCGTAGTCGCAGGCTCGTTTTGGTGAGATGAAAGCGCCGGGAAGAATTCCTTGCCAATGTGCGCGGGCTTCGCGGAGGCTTAGAATCAAGCGCACGATACCGGCGAGGCAAAAGCGTCGAGATCGGTCGCACAGCGTATTCCCCGCGCGCAGTAATCCCGGAGGTCCCGGATGGCAGAGGCACATTTGCGTCGCATCGGAACCGCGGTTCCGGAGCACGACATCCACGAGAAGTTCATCGCCTTCGCCACCGAGATGCTGGAGGACCGCCGCGCGCGCAATATCTTTCAGCGCATTGCAGCCAAATCCGAGATTCACCACCGCTACTCTTGCCTGACGGACGAACCTGCGCGCAGCGACGCCGCGATGGATGCCTTCTCGTTCTATGCAGGCGGCAGGTTTCCTTCGACGGCGCAACGCATGAAGGTCTTTGAGAAATCGGCGCCCGTGCTGCTGCGCAAAGCCCTCGACCGGCTTGCGCTGAGCGCAGAAGAGCGAAACCGCATTCGACATGTGATCGTGACCTGCTGCACGGGCTTCTATGCGCCGGGGATGGACTTCGACATTCTGGACTATCTCGGCCTGCCGCCTTCGACAGAGCGAACCATGCTGGGGTTCATGGGCTGCTATGCAGCGATGAATGCGCTGAAGATTGCGCGCCATGTGGTGCGGTCAGAGCCGGAGGCGCATGTGCTGGTGGTGAACCTGGAGCTGTGCACGCTGCACTTTCAGCCGACGCAGGACCTGAGCGAAGTGATTTCGTTTTCACTCTTCGCAGACGGATGCGCGGCGAGCCTGGTGACCGGCGAGCCTGGCGGGCTGGCCCTGGAGAGCTTTCACGCCATGCAGATTGAAAACTCGCGCGACCTGATCACATGGCGCGTGGGCGATCTGGGGTTCGATATGTTTCTCTCCACGCATGTGCCTGTGCGGATTGCCAAAGCGATGCGCGAGCACAGCAACTCCGTCACGAACGGTGGAGATGTTCAGCTATGGGCGGTTCATCCCGGCGGGCGCTCAATTCTGGACGCGGTGGAGGATGGACTCCGACTCGCGCCTGAGGCTCTGCGCGCATCGCGTGAAGTGCTCGCATCGTTTGGCAATATGTCGTCCGCAACGGTGATGTTTGTGCTCGAGCGAATGATCCGGGAGGCGCGCAGCGGACAGTCCGGTTGCGCGATGTCGTTCGGACCGGGTCTGACAGCGGAGATCATGCGCTTCCATGTGGCCTGATACGAAGTCCTTCGCGCAGAGGGCCGACCTTAGCGAGTTGATGGATGAGCCATGCAGCTACGGTGAGTTTCGCGCCTGCCTGCACGACCTGATGCAGGTGAATCGCCTGGTCTTCTCTTATCGCCCGACTCTGCAGTGGCTGGAGCGATTTGTCGGGAGAAGCGACAAGCCCCTGCACATTCTGGACGTGGGCAGCGGAGCGGGCGACATGCTGCGGCGCATCGAGCGATGGGCGCAAAGAAGATGCATCGCGGTGCGGCTGACCGGAATTGACCTCAATCCCCATGCGGCGCAGGCCGCGCGTGAGTTCACCCGCCACGAAAGCATCATTGAATGGGTGACCGGCGAGGCCTTTGATTTTGTGCCGCCGGAAGGGGTCGACGTCGTCATCAGTTCTCTTTTCATGCATCATCTTCCTAATCGCGAAATCGTGCGCTTTCTTCGCTGGATGGAGAGCACTGCGACGATGGGCTGGTTCATCAACGACCTGAAGCGCGCGCGTGGATCATACTTAGGTTTTACGGTGCTGTCGCGTGTGACGCGGTGGCATCGATTTGTGCAGCACGATGGCCCGGTTTCGATTCAACGTGCTTTTACCGCTGACGACTGGACCCGCTATGCGGATGAGGCACGGCTGGATCGCGATGTGATTCGCATCTATGATGTGTGGCCGGGGCGGCTATGCGTGGGGCGGGTGAAGGAATGAGCGATACACGCGCCCCGGCCTGCGACGCTCTCGTCATCGGTGGAGGGCCGGCAGGCGCAGCGATGGGGATTCTGCTAGCGCGCCACGGACGCACAGTTGACCTGCTGGAGCAGACTGCAAGCGCGCATCACAAGGTCTGCGGAGAATTTCTCAGCCATGAAGCCATCGCTTCTCTTGAATGGCTCGGCGTCGCGCCGCTTGCGCTCGGCGCCGTTCCGATCCATGGTGTCCGTTTGCATGGGCGCGCAACGGTTGCAGAGTGTGAACTGCCGTTTCCGGCTCTATCGCTCACCCGGCGCACGCTGGATGAGGCGCTGTTGCTGCGTGCGGAACGGGAAGGTGTGCGCGTGCATCGAGGCAGGCGCGTCGAGGCATTGAAACGAATGTGCGACGGCTGGCAGGTCTACGTCAGCGGCGGCGAGATTCACACTGCGCAGACAGCTTTACTTGCAACGGGCAAGCACGACCTGCACGGCCATCGCAGGCCGCGTGGCCTGCAGAGCAATCTCGTCGCATTCAAGATGTACTTCAAACTCACTGCCGAAGCTACGCGCGCTCTCGGAGATTGGGTAGAGTTATTTCTCTTTCCCGGTGGATACGCGGGACTGCAGTTGGTCGAGGGAGGGCAGGCGAACCTGTGCCTGCTGGTGACGCGGGATCGTCTGGCGCGCTGCGGTGGGGCATGGACTGCGCTGCTGGAGCACATGCGCGCCGCGGCGCCGCCATTGGCTGCGCGGCTCGAGTGCGCGATCCCGATGCTGGACAAGCCGCTTGCCATCTCTTCCATTCCATATGGGTTGTTGCCGGGCAATTCTGACGATGGGCTTTGGCGAATAGGCGATCAGGCGGCGGTGATTCCTTCTTTTGCAGGCGATGGTATGTCGATGGCTCTGCACAGTGCAATGCTGGCGGCGGAGATGGCTGTGCGCGGATCGAGTGCGGCGGAGTTTGCGCAGGTCCTGCGCGAACATTTTCGCGGGCAGGTTCACTTGGCGACTACGATTTCGCGGCTGATGATCGCTGCCCCAGTCATGGCGCAGCTTGCACGCCTGTGGCCGGGTCTGCTGGGACGCATTGCTGCAAAAACCAGAATTTCCAGTGTTGCTCCAATAGCCGGGCAGCCTGTTCTGCGACACAATGGAGCAGGGGCAAGAGGAGGATGAGGATGCTTGCTTTTGCAGTGCGATGGAGGATCGTTCTTGGACTGGTCGCAGCGTCTCTTGTGTGTATCCAACTGCGCGCGCAGACCGCGAGCTTGATTGGCGAGTGGCAGGAGCCGACGGGAGCCGTACTGCGCGTGGGCCGCTGCGGCAGCTTGGTCTGCATCTGGATTGCCGCGCTGAGCCGACATGCCGACGCTCCGACCGATATTCACAATCCCGATGCAAGCCTCCGCAGCCGGGCGCTGTGCGGGCTAGAGATTGGCAGTGGCTTTGCACTCCACGACGCGGCGCACGCAACGGACGGCACCCTTTATGATCCGAAGACCGGCAAGACGTATCATGGCATGATGACAGCCGAACGGGGGAACCTCGACCTGCGCGGTTACATCGGCGTGCCGCTCTTTGGGCGCTCGCAGACCTGGACTCGGCCTTCAGCGCCTGTGAGGAGCTGCGCGCCCGCGCCGGCCGCTTGAGCGCGCGGATTGAATGCAATCGCAACGCGTTCGATATAATCGCCGCAACTTCATATCAGAGCGCCATCCTTGCCTGTGACGAACCGGGGATTCTCGAAAATCGGAAAGCGGCAGACTTCGACCGGAAGCTTTGGCTTCTCGCCTCAGGAGCTGCGCACCTTGCGCGCGTTGAACACGCCGGCGCGTATTCAGAAGTTCATTGACGGACTGACCTATCAGTATGCGGACACGGCCGGGTCGCCGCGGCGCGTGCTGCGGGAGCGCAAGGGCCACTGCATGGAGGGCGCGCTGCTGGCGGCCGCTGCTCTGCGCGTCAATGGATATCCGCCGCTGCTGATGGATCTGGAGGCTGTGCGCGATGATGACCACGTGATCGCGCTGTATCGCGAACACGGTTTGTGGGGTGGAATCGCGAAATCCAACTTTGCCGGGCTTCGCTTTCGCGCGCCGGTCTATCGCACTCTGCGCGAACTGGCCCTGAGCTACTTTGAGCACTACTTCAATCTCCGTGGTGAGCGAACGCTGCGCACCTATTC
>JBBIVH010000099.1:0-10013 GCA_037439805.1 Acidobacteriaceae bacterium | reverse complement strand
TTATAGAGGGTGTCGGGTGAGATGCCGAGGTAGTCCGAGGCCTGACGGATGTCCATGACCTCGCGGACTTCGGGAACCAGGAGGTTCGTGCGGGCTGTGGAGTGGCGCATGATTCCCCTTCGCGGATTGGCAGAGGGCCAATCGGGACAGGATTCCGGCAGGCAAGCCGGTACCTCTGTATATAGCGCGGAATTGCCTGCAGTTTCAAGGATTTTTCGGGAATTGAGGGAAATTCATGGAGTTTTCGCGGAGCGGGAGCGAAAGGGGCGGGTAAGAGCAAGTTCCCTTCATGCAAGGGCTTGGGGTGCGCGGGCGTAGGAGGCGCGAGGGCTTGTGGGGTTAGTGCGTATGGTGCGCAGCGCAGGCGCAAGGTGCGAACGCACCGCTGAAAAACTCCGAGTGGTCAGCGAAAAAGACCCCACCTGCCCCGGGGGCTAAAGCGCTGGGCATTCTGTTGCTGGTATCGGCACGACTCAAGTCGTGCCCCTTCAAGACAGTGGATCCGATTGAGCTTTTCAGCAACCTGTGAAGTCCGCGCTGATATCGCCTGCTACACGGGTCCCACCCGAAGCCGTGCCCTGATACCAAAGGCTCTGCCAGTCCTTGCTTAGTTCTGGTCGTCGCGGCGGTGGAGCGTGGGCCGGTCCGTGGACGAAGAGTTGCTGCTGTCGGTGGTGGAACTGCCGCTGCCGGAGCTCGAGTCGGTGCTGGCGCGGCGCAACGAGGGCTTCGGGCCTCCCTTGTTGTCGACGAGACGGCGTTTGTTTTCGATGCGCGCGAGGCGGGCCTTCACATCGTCGAACTCGGAGGTCGTGACGAGGTATTCGTCTTTGGCGGGCAGAATGCGGGCGATCTCCTCCTGCGAGTGGAGGATGCGATCGGGGGTCTGGGGGTGATCGGAGAAGGCGCGGGAGACGAGGCCGGGCTTGCGCTTTTCGAGGGCCTGCACCTTCTCAAAAAAGTCGACCAGAGCCTGCGGGTCGTAGCCAGCGCGGTACATGTACTGGATGCCGAGGTAGTCGGCCTGCCCCTCGAAGTCGCGCGAGAACTGGAGGAAGGCGATGGGGATGGCGAGCTGCGACGCCTCGTAGATGCCGTAGCCGGTCCAGGAGTAGCCGGTCATCATGATGAGTGGGATGGTGCCAAGCTGGGCGTAATTCATGCGGGTCATCTCGCGGGCGGCGTGATGCGCGCAGACGTGGGCGGTTTCATGGGCCATGACGCCGGCCATCTCGGCTTCCTCGTCGGCATTGAGGATCAGGCCGGAGTTGACGTAGAAAAAGCCGCCGGGCAGGGCCATGGCGTTAATCTCATCGGAGTCGATGACCTTGATGGTGAAGGGCACCTTGCAGTCGGAGTTCTTGACGATGTTCTGGCCGATGCGGTTGACATACTCGGTGACGACGGGATCGGTGATGAAGCGGGTGGTCTTCTCAATCTCGTCGGCGTACTGCTTGCCCATCTTGATCTCGGAGTCGGCGGAGTACCAGTTACCGAGTCCGCGGCCGCCGATTTCACGGTTGCCGACGGCGTTGACGTCTGCGACGCTGCCGGGCTTGACCTTGATGAGGTCGCTGCCGACGCCGACGACCTTATCGGGATCGACCTTCACGTCGCCTTTGACCGGGGTGGTGCCGGGTTCAACATCGTCGTCTGAGTTCTTGTCGTTCTTGCCGTGCTTCTTGTTGCTGCTGGAGGCGCTGGGCGGGGGTGCGGGTACATCACCGGCGACGGGCTGGGTGCCGGGGGCGGGCTGCGCGGAAGGTGCTGCTGGGCTGGATTCGTCTTTGCGGTGCAGCACCGGGCCGGAGTTGGATGGGGCGGAGCTGGCATCGGTGGAGGGCTGAGCCGGTGTGGACGCAGGGGCAGGCGGCTGAGCCGGAGCGGAGGCGGCGGGCGCAGTTGAGGCGGGCTGCGACGGGGTTTGCTGAGAAGTGGACTGAGCCACCAGAGTCGCGGGGATGGCGAGGATGGCGGCAAACAGAAGATGCTGAGTGAATCGCGAATATGCCCCGAGCATGATGACCCCTCCAGCGGCAGACCTCCTGCCGGAAGCTCCGCTTCGCTCTAACTCGTTAGACGCTAGTATGGCGCGGACGGATTGAAGGGGCAAAGATTTATTTCGGCGGGATGGACGGCGGTTTCAGCGGGTAAATCTTTGGGATGGCGCGCCGGGTGGATTAGAGTGGTGAACAAAGCTCGGAGGACTGTGGTGCGACGGAAGTTATGGTGCGGGGTAGCGGCAGGGCTGGTGTGCCTGACTGCGGCCGGGGCGGCAGCACAGCCGCGCGGAGGCGGGTCCCTGGCAAATACCCTGGTTCCGGAGAAGCATCTACCGGCCGCGCGGGCACATGCTCCTGTGGTGCCTGCGATCATGTTTGATGCGACGCACATGGGCGCACCGCTCGCACTGGACCGCGGATGGCGCGTGGGCGTGACGAGCAACAAGGCCGCTGCGGGCGTGGACTTTGACGATTCAACCTGGCCGGTAAAGAATGCCGGCGACTCACTGGACGGCCTGCAGGACCTGGATCACCCGGATGATGCCGGCGGTCTGAAACCGGGGCAGCCGCCGCCGCAGCATGGACACGGCAGGCCCTTCGTGTGGTTCCGGGTGCACGTGAAATTGCCACCCCAGCATGGACCGCTGGCCCTGCTGATTGCGCTGCCGGTGGCGCCGAGCACGGGGATGTCGATCGATCCGGGCGGACCGGGCGTAACGGTATATGCCAACGGAAAAGAGATTGACCCCGAGGGTCCGCATGGCTCGGCTCCGGAGATGTTTCAGGAGATCAGCCGGCTGTACAACCTGCCGCTTTCGGATACGGATACGGAACTGACGCTGGTGGCGCGGACGATCTACATTCCCTTCGGAGTCGGATCCTTCACGAATTTCTTTACGCTGCGCAAACTGGAGCTTGGCGTCGAGTCTGACCTGCAGAAGGAACTGGAGCTGTGGTCGGCGCACAACCTGTTTGAGCGACTGCCGAGGCTTGTGAGCGCGATTCTCCTGACGGTACTGACGGTGTTTCTGCTGGCGCTTTACATGACGCAGAAGGGCCACGTGGAGTACCTGTGGCTGGCATTGCATGAGCTGGCCCAGGCGCCGATTGCCTTCATCGATCTGGCAGGAAGCACGGCACTGCTGGACCGGGGATTGTATGCCGCGGTGGTGCTGCAACTGGTAGTCATCTCAGCGTATCTCTATTTTGAGTTTCTGGTGGCGTTTCTGTCGCTGAAGAGGCGCTGGTTCATCCTGCTGCTGCGCTGGTCGTCGCCCGTGCTGCTTGGGGTGGGACCGACGCTGGAGCTTTTGTTTGGCTACCATGCGTGGTTCTGGATTCTTGTCACGGGGGCAATCTGGCTGTGCGCGCTTCTCTGGATGATTGGATGGTCGACATTCATCTTTTCGACGTTGATTCTGGCGACACTCAGAAAGAATTTTGAGGCGGGCTTGCTGCTGATTCCGCTGCTGCTGACGATTGTGGGGATTGCGGACCCGATTTTAAGCGGGAGCCTGAACTCCTGGAGCGGCCAGGCGTACCACTCGCCGCTGACCTTGCAAGCCGGGCCGATTCCGATTCACTTTGCGTCGGTCGCCGATTTTGCCGGACTGCTGGCGATTGTGCTGATCATCTTTGTGCGATTTCTGCGCGTGCAGCATGACCAGGAGCGGGCCGCGAGCGAGCTGGCGGCGGCGCGCACCGTGCAGGAACTGATGATTCCCAAAGAGCAGCAAAGGACGCCGGGGTATGCAGTGGATTCGGTGTACAACCCGGCGGCGGAGGTGGGCGGCGACTTTTTCCACGTGGAGGCGACCGAGGACGGAGCACTGCTGGTGGTGGTGGGCGATGTGGCCGGCAAGGGCCTGCAGGCGGCGATGCGGGTGTCCATGATCATGGGCGCGCTGCGGCGGACGACGGAGCGAAGCCCGGCGAAGATTCTGGCCTCATTGAATCGTGTGCTGGATGGAAGTGAAAGCTTGACGACATGCCAGGCGGTGCTGCTGCGCGCGGACGGCGAGGTCGTTCTCTCCAGTGCGGGGCATCTGCCGCCGTATCTGAACAGCCAGGAAGTGAAGGTGCCGGGCGGGCTGCCGTTGGGCGTGGTGCCGGATGGAATGTATGAGGAAGTGCAGCTCTACCTGCACCCCGGCGACAGGCTGCTGCTGCTCTCCGATGGCGTGGTTGAGGCGAGGAAGCCTTCGGGCGAATTGTTCGGATTTGACCGCGTGCAGAACCTGAGCAACCAGTCGGCGTTTTACATTGCGGATGCGGCGAAGGAGTTTGGCCAGGAAGACGACATCACGGTGGTGACGGTGCGGCGGCTGGCTGAGGCTGCTGCGGCGTAAGCGCGAACGCGTTTGCGAGGCGCGAAAAAAAGCCCCATCCATGACGGTTGGGGCTTTTGTGTTGGCAGAAACCGCGCGGTGCGCGGCGAGGATCAGTCGTAGTACTCGAGCCCGAGGTGGGTGATGAGGTCCGCTCCCATGATGTGGCGCAGGGTGTTCTTGAGCTTCATCGACTGGATGAAGAGATCGTGCTCAGGGTAGAGGCCTTCGGCGGTCTGGGGCGACTTGAGGTAGAAGCTGAGCCACTCCTGGATGCCGATGGATTGAAGCGACGGAGTGCGCTTGGCGAGGTCGAGGAAGAGGACCAGGTCGAGCGCGATGGGCGCGGCGAGGATGGAGTCGCGGCAGAGGAAGTCCACCTTGATCTGCATCGGGTAGCCGAGCCAGCCGAAGATGTCGATGTTGTCCCAGGCTTCCTTTTCGTCGCCGCGCGGCGGGTAATAGTTGATGCGGATTTTGTGGTAGAGGTCCTTGTAGAGATCCGGGTAGAGCTCGGGCTGGAAGATGTATTCGAGCGAACCGAGCTTGGACTCTTCCTTGGTCTTGAAGGACTGCGGATCGTCGAGGACTTCGCCGTCGCGGTTGCCGAGGATGTTGGTGGAGAACCAGCCGCGGACGCCGAGCATGCGGGCCTTGAAGGCCGGCGCGAGGACGGTCTTCATGAAGGTCTGGCCGGTCTTGAAGTCCTTGCCGCAGATGGGCGCGGAGTTCTTCTTGGAGAGCTCGATGAGCGCGGGCGCATCGACGGTGAGGTTGGGAGCGCCGTTGGCGAAGGGCACACCCTCGCTGAGCGCGGCGTAGGCGTAGATCTGCGAGGGCGCGATGCCGATGTCGTTGGATTCGAGGCCCTTCTCAAAGGCTGCGAGCGACTGATGAACGGCTGTGGGCTCGAGGAAGATTTCCGTGGAGCCGGCCCAGATCATGACGACGCGATCGACAGTCTTTTTAAAGTTGCGAATGTCTTCAATGACCTGATTGGCGAGGTCGCGCTTGGTCTTGCCCTTCTTGACGTGGGTGCCGTTGAGGCGCTTGACGTAGTACTGGTCAAAGACGGCCGGCATGGGCTTGATGGTTTCGAGATAGGGCTTGAGCTTGGCCAGTGTCTCCTTGTCGAGGACGGCGGCATGCGCGGCGGCTTCGTAGACGTTGTCTTCGAAGATGTCCCAGCCGGCGAAGACGATGTCGTTGAGGTCGGCGAGTGGAACAAAATCCTTGATCAGAGGCGACTGATTCTCGGTCCGCTTACCGAGACGGATGGTTCCCATCTGCGTGAGGGAGCCAATCGGCTTGGCCAGTCCGCGACGGACAGCCTCAACGCCAGCGATCATGGTGGTGGCGACGGCGCCGAGGCCGATGACCATCACACCCAGTTTGCCCTTGGCGGGCGCAATCGGTGCTGCACCAGCGGTCTTGTGGCCGCCTTGCGCTTCAGTTGACATTGCTTCTCCTAACCTTCGATGGAATTACTGCTGGACTGCGAACGAACGATGAATGCGTTTTGAGCCAGACAAACTAGTTTACCCCCGCGCGGGCGGCTCGCGTCCCGCGGCGGGCTAGGCAGACTCCTCTCTGCCATTGCGATTGATGTGGGCCCAGACAAACCAGACGAGGGCTGCGACGAGGGTGACTTCCACGGCGAGATGAAAGCGGTGGAAGGCCTGCTCGAAACGCGGGTCGGTGTGCCACTTTTCGCCGAGCTTCATGCCGACATAGGCGAGAACGAAGCACCACGGCCACGAGCCCACAAAAGTATAGATGTGGAAGCGGAGCTGGTTCATCCTGGCGATACCGGCGGGAAAGGCGATGAAAGTGCGGACGACGGGCAGCAGGCGCGCGAGCAGAACGGTGATGGAGCCGTACTTCTCAAAAAAATACGTCATGCGAACGAGGTCGTGATGGCTCATCAGGACCCATTTGCCGTAGCGCTCGACGAGCGGGCGGCCGCCTTTGGCGCCAATCCAGTAGGCGACGACGGAGCCGAGGTTGCAGCCGATGGCCCCGGCGGTGGCGGCCCAGAAGAGCCCCATGTGGCCGAGATAGACGACGTAGCCCGCGAAGGGCATGATGATCTCAGACGGGAGCGGGATGCAGGCCGACTCAATGCCCATGAGGAAGGCGATGCCGGCGTAGCCGCCGAGGTCGATGACACGCGTAATGAACTGGACCAGGACGGCGAGAATGTGTTCGGTCATTGGCGTACCTAGTATATAGGCCGGGCGCACGGCTGAGACAGACGGGATGCGCTGTTTGCTAGCATGAGGGTGGTGAAAACGAGAAGCAAAAGAGGTGAATCGATTGAGTGAATTTCCGCCGGTTCCATTGACGCTTGAGGGCGCGAGCACACTGCATCAGTTTTTCCGGTTTGACTGGAAGGCGTGGAAGGCGCTGCCGGCCGAAGAGAGAGCGCACATTGCCGCCGATGCCGCCGCGGCGCTGAAGAAGATGGAGCGCGTCAGTGCGGATGGGCCCGTGCAGACGGCGGTGTTCTCGCAACTGGGGCACAAGGGAGATTTGATTCTGCTGCACTTTCGCGAGTCGATGGAGGCGCTGAACCAGGTGGAGCTGGAGCTGGCGCAGGTGCAGCTGTTCGACTTCATGGAGCTGCGGCATTCGTACGTGTCGGTGGTGGAGCTGGGACTGTATGAGTCGACGCGGAAGACCTATGAGGCCGCGGCGGCGAAGGGATTTGCGCAGCATTCCGCTGAATGGAATGCCGAGGTCGAGGCGAGCCTGAAGCGCGGCGCGGATGCGATGAAGTTGCGGCTGTGGCCCGCGGTGCCCGAGGCGAAGTATCTGTGTTTCTATCCGATGGACCGGAAGCGCGGCGAGGAGAAGAACTGGTACGCGGTGCCTTTTGCCGAGCGGCAGCGCATGATGCACGAGCATGGGCTGATTGGGCGGCGGTATGGGGATGTGGTGAAGCAGATCATCACGGGGTCGATTGGAATGGACGACTGGGAGTGGGGCGTGGACCTGTTTGCCGAGGACCCGGTGGTCTTCAAGAAGCTGATCTACGAGATGCGCTTTGACGAAGTGAGCGCGGTATACGCACTTTTTGGGCAGTTCTTCCTGGGCATCCGGCTGCCGGTGGAGAAGCTGGGCGGGTGGCTGGAGGGACGGCTGTAAGGGAGGTCGAGAAGGAGCCGAAAATGGAGCGTCGAACTCGCCTCGAATTGTGTTTCGGGGCTTTGAACCTGGCGCTTCTGGGCTGCGCAGGCGCAGTATGCTCAGGGCAATCTGAGCGACTCTACAGCGGTGCGGTTTCCGGCCACATCTACTGTGCAGACACAAGCACGCCGTGCCGCTTTGCGACGGTGAATCTACAGCGCGTGCCGCCCGAACGCGCTGGAATTGGAAGGAGCGCAGATTCGCCAGCCCATGCTTACGGCGCAGAAGCGGATCTGAATGGATCCTATCGGATTCAGGGGGTAGAGCCAGGGGCCTACTTCATCGTGGCGCGTTACGCGGGCTACGTGTCCGGATACGACATGGCCGAAATACATAGCAATGGCGATCTCACA
Source organism: Acidobacteriaceae bacterium (assembly GCA_037439805.1). GTDB lineage: Bacteria > Acidobacteriota > Terriglobia > Terriglobales > Acidobacteriaceae > Telmatobacter. The sequence continues at coordinate 2,141 of JBBIVH010000099.1, read as the reverse complement.
CTTACTTCGCCTGCCTTGAGCAAATATCTGACACGCATTACCGTAACTGACAACCAGACAATTGTTGCAGACCTAACGCTGGAGCGCGGGGCGACCATTGAAGGAACGGTACGCTATGACGACGCTGCGCCTGGGATCGGAATACCGATTCGCCTCTTTCGGAAGAATGACAGCGGAAAGTGGGTGCTCTACAATCACGAGTCCGATGGCTCGCCATACTCGATGATTGCACTTGCTTTGGGAACGGATGCCAGCGGCCATTATTACAAGTCAGGGCTGCCGCCTGGCTCCTACGTTGTGGAAGTGAAGCTTCCCGATGTTGCGGTCGTGCCAACGATCCTTGTCGGAAAGCAATTCTTGAGGTTAACGCCCAAAGGAGATGCTGCGTTGTGCGTCTTCAGTGGAAGCAAATACCGGCTTGAAGACGCGACGCCTGTTGATGTGACCCTGGGCCAGGATGTGCCTCACGTTGATATTGATATTCCGACCGTCGGGCTGCATTCGATCAGCGGCACTGTAGCAACGGCGGAAGCGGGCGAGAGTGTGGCCGAAGGCGAGGTGCACCTGCTCGACCCGTATGACAAAACGGAACTGCGCAGAACGGAAATTCAGGGAGACGGGTCATTTCAGTTCAAGTTCGTTCCGTCCGGCAACTATCTTGTGCGCGTGGATACGGGGGGCCGAGGCAATAGCGGAAAAGCTCAGACCAAACTTGGGCCGCTTGAGGTCCTGCTGGACGTGGAAAGTGACATCCCGAACCTGACACTAAATTTGCCAAAAGAGAAGGATCAATGAAGAAGCAAGTGGCAAAAAAGACGAACGGTAGTTTCCAATCAAGGACCGGCGGGGCAGCGCGTGCACGGCAGGGTGATCTTGCGCCGGAGCGGGTGGCGGCGATTTTGAAGGGGCTGGATGAGGCGTATCCGGAGGCGGAGTGCGCGCTGACGCACCGCTCGCCGTGGGAGTTGCTGGTGGCGACGATTCTTTCGGCGCAGTGCACGGATGCGCGGGTGAACATGGTGACGCCGGAGTTGTTCCGGCGCTTCCCTACTCCGGCGGCGATGGCCAAGGCGAAGCCCGCGGAGCTGGAGGCGCTGATTCGCTCGACGGGATTCTTTCGCAACAAGGCAAAGTCGATTCTGGGCGCGGCGCAGAAGATCACGAACGAGTTTGGCGGGAAGGTGCCCGAGACGCTGGCGGAGCTGACGACGGTTCCCGGCGCGGCGCGGAAGACTGCGAATGTGGTGCTGGGCGTGTGCTTCGGCAAGGCCGAGGGCGTGGTGGTGGATACGCATGTGCTGCGGATTGCGCGGCGGCTTGGGTTGGCCAAGGGCGACACGCCGCAGAAGGTGGAGCAGGAACTGATGAAGGTGCTGCCGCAGGAGCGGTGGATTCGCTTCAGCCACCAGATTATTCATCACGGGCGGGCGGTGTGCGATGCGCGCAAGCCGAAGTGCAGGCAGTGCAATCTGGAGCCGCTGTGCAGGTCGAAGGATAAGACGTGGGGCAGCTGATACGGCGAGTTCGCGAGTTACCGAGTTAGCAGGCTGGAGACCGCGGCGATGAGGCCGGGGATGTCATGCGGGCTGGCTTCGGCGGCGGGCGGCCAGTTGTGCTCGCGGAGGGTCTGGCTGGTGATGGGGCCGATGGAGACGGCGGGGACTCCGGCAAAGGGAAAGGTGAGGCCTGCGGCGCGGGCGGCGTCGGCGAGGTGGGTGACGCTGGAGGAGCTAGTGAAGGTGGCGGCGTCGATTCCCTGGGCGTCCGTCCGATGTGCAAGTGCAGCGCGGAGCTGCGCGGGCGCGGCGGCGGGCATGGCGTTGCGATAGGCGTCAGCGACGTCGACGGTGGCACCGGCGGCGCGGAGAGCGTCGGGAATAACATCGCGGGCGACGGCGGCACGGGCGAGCAGGACACGCTGCCCGGCGATAGAGGACTGCAGCGCGGCGACGAGGCTTTCTCCGACGTAGGCTTCTGGAACGAGCGCGACGGGCAAGCCGGCTTTGCGAGCATCGTCGGCAGTAGCGGAGCCGACGGCGGCCACCTGCGGAAGATGGATTGCGGAGAGCTGAAGGCCGATCTCGGTGGCGCGATCGGCTACGGCGTGGACGGCGTTGGTGCTGGTGAGGATGAGCCAGTGG
>JBBIVH010000098.1:0-10047 GCA_037439805.1 Acidobacteriaceae bacterium | reverse complement strand
AGACAGGCGCATTACGTGGACGTATGATACGCATGTCGGGTGGATGGAACGCAGCAAGCCTTCTTCCTGGTGCGATATCCGATGCAGCAGCGGCAAAAGAGTCAAGATCCCCCCTGATTCCAAAGCCAATCCTGCAGGACCAGACAGGTTTTCCTGTCCAGAAGTCCTGTGGCTGGCGTATGCGCCGCAAAAGCGGTACGGAACCCTGCGAATTTCAGAAACCTTTAGGAGAGGGCATGGCGGTGGCCCAAAATTCGGCCTTCGATCCGGAGATGCAAGATGCCTCCCCTGATCCGGTTGCAATTCGCGAGCAGGTGGACCGCCTCGTAGCGCACCCCCTTTTCGTCAACAGCAAGCGGTACCCGACCCTGCTGGCCTATGTCGTCGATCAGACCCTGCGCGGAAACACGGCGGACCTGAAAGAGCGGTGCATCGGCGTCGATGTCTTTGGCCGATCTCCCAGCTACGACGCAAACGCCGACCCCGTCGTCCGCATCACCGCCGGCGAGGTGCGCAAGCGGCTTTCGCAGTACTACTATGACACCGCCCATGCCGGTGAGGTCGTGATTGAGCTGCCCATCGGGTCCTACGTACCCGTCTTCCGGGTACCGGAGCCCCCGCCATCGTCCGCGCCTGAGGTTCCTGCCGATGAACTGTCAGCGCTGGCGGCCATGTCCTCTTCCGATGTGCCTGCAGCACCGGCGCGGAGCAGGAGGCTGGGTTGGATTCTGGCCGGCGGTCTAGTGGTGCTGGCCGCGGTAGTCGGTGTGCTGGTCGGCCGCCGGTATCCACCGGTTCCACCGCCGCCCAAGCCGTCCAACATCGACCTCTTCTGGCAGCCCGTCACGTCCAGCGCCAATCCGGCCACATTCTGCCTGGGTGAACCGGCAAAGAACATCGACATGGAAGACGTGAACAACATGAATGCTCCGGTTCCGCCTGCCCAGCCGGAGCAGCTCTACGTGCGGCTGCACTACTCCGGCAACCTGGCTCTGGCGGATGTGGTCACATTGACGCGGACCGCGGCGGCGCTTGAGATGCGGCGCAAGACCTTCCGTGTGGTCCCCGCTTCAGAGGCCACCTTTGCGCAACTGCGGGAAGGCCCCGTTGTGCTCATTGGCGCGTTTGACAATATATGGACCCTGCGCGTGACGCAGAAGCTGCGCTTCGGGTTTGAATCGCAGGACGGCGTGGCGCTGCTGGTGGACCGCAAGAGCAACAAGAAGACGACCTGGGCAACCGCCTGGGATCTTCCCTACCAGAAGCTTTCGCGGGACTACGCGATCGTGGCGCGCATTCAGGACAATACGACCGGCCAGCCGGTCATTATCGCCGCCGGAATTTCGGAGGAAGGCACTGAGGCCGCTGGCGAGATTCTCTACAACCCGGTCTATCTCGATTCGCTGCTGGCCAAGGTGCCGGCGGACTGGCAGCATAAAAATATGGAAGCCGTGATCGAAACCCAGGTCATCCAGGGACACTCAGGTCCACCGAACGTGCTCGCCGTCGAAACCTGGTAGGAACCGTTGCTCACTGCGGATCGCCGTGAGTCGGATGAATCAGGCTTCCTTCTTGTTCTTTGCGCGCTGCGCCGCCCAGCGCTTGCGCTGCGCATCGGCAATGCGCTTGCGGGCGTCCGCGCTCAGGACGCGCTTCCGAGGCGCTTTCGCTGAAGCGCTCTTCACCGCGCGCGCAATGTGTGTGCCGCTGATCTGCGTGGCCTTTGCAAGGATCCTGCGGGCTTCTTCAAGCTTTGCAATCTCTGCGTCAATGAGTTCGATTAACGATCTGGCTGCCATGTAGAAAGAATACCGCACTTTCCAGGCCTTCAGATGCAGCATACTGCGCGACGTGCGGCGAAGTGCCAGCAGGCTTGCCATGCTGTGCGCTCCCTCGCGATACTGCACAGGACGCCCGCATGGGCAAGACAGCCCCTATCCGAGAGAGACCTGTGACACGAGAACTGCGGACAGCCCGTCTGATTCAAAAGATGTGCCTCTCCGAGAGCGCGCAATGCTACCACCTGGAGTTTGAGATCGAAGGCGCGGATGAATTCTCCTTCACTCCGGGACAGTTCATCTCTGCCGTTGCAGAGGACGCGCACGGCAAGCAGCAAATGCGCGCCTATTCGATTGCCTCCGCGCCCGACGGCAATCGCTTTGCGCTGTGCTTGAATCGCGTCGATGACGGCTTCTTCTCAAATCGCCTGGCCGAGATGCGCGAGGGCGATGCGTTGCTTTTTCAGGAGCCGCTTGGCTTCTTCACGCTGCGCCAGCCGCTCACTGACTCCATCCTGATCGCCACCGGGACCGGAGTCGCCCCGATGCGCGGATTTGCGCAGTGGCTTTTCCCTGATGGTGGGCCGGATCGCAGCGAGGGCCGGCAGATCTGGCTCGTCTATGGCACGCGGCATGAGACAGAGCTGTATTACCGCGAAGAGTTCGAGGCTGTCGCAGCGCGTCATGCAAACTTTCACTACCTGCCTACACTCAGTCGCGCGGCAGGGGAGTGGACCGGGCTGCGCGGCTACGTGCAGGAATATGCTGCGCGCATTGTGAAGGAACGCGACACCAGTGCTTCCGGTCCGGAGTTCAACATCCACGCGTACGTCTGCGGATTAAGTCCGATGATCAGTGCCGTGCGCGAACGGCTGAAAGAGTTGGGATGGAATCGCAAACAGATCATCACCGAGCGCTACGACTAGAGCCCGGTGACGATCGCGACAGTTTACTATTCGTCTTCCACTTCGACAGGCCGTTTTGCGTTGGCCAGAATCTTCTCGGCCACCGGCTGCGGCACGATGTCGTAGTGGTTCATCTCCATGCGGTAGCTGCCCTTGCCCTGCGTCATGGAGGTCAGGTGCGTGCCGTAGGTCAGCATCTCGGCCATCGGCACTTCTGCATGGATGACGGTGGTGCGCCCGCGCGTCTCCATACCCTGCACGCGCCCGCGGCGGCTGTTCAGGTCGCCCATCAGCGTGCCGGCGAACTCGTCGGGCGCCTCGATTTCGACTTTCATGATGGGCTCCAGCAGGCAGGCCTTGGCCTGCTCCATGCACTTGCGAAAGGCGAGACGGCCAGCCATCTTGAACGACATTTCGTTGGAATCCACGTCGTGATAACTGCCGTCGTAGACCGTCACCTTGAAGTCCACGACTGGATAGCCCGCGAGATAACCGCGCGCTGCCGATTCGACGATGCCCTTCTCCACAGCGGGAACAAACTGCCGCGGTATGGCGCCGCCAAAGATTTCGTTGGCGAACTCGAAGCCGCCGCCGCGCGGCAACGGCTCCATCTTGATTTTGCAGTCGCCAAACTGGCCGTGGCCCCCGGTCTGCTTCTTGTGGCGCCCCTGTGCGTCCGCGCGTCCGCGAATGGTCTCGCGGTACGGCACCTTCGGGGCCTTCAGCGTGACCTCCGCGTGGTAGCGCTTCTTGAGCCGGCTCACAATGGCCTCAATGTGCGGCTGGCCCGCGCCGGCAATCAAAAACTCATTTGTCTGCGGATCGCGGAAGAAGCGAATCAGCAGATCCTCTTCCATGAGCTTATGAATCGCGGGCGCGAGTTTGTCTTCATCGGCACGCGTCTTGGGCTCGATGGCATAGGTCATCGCGGGCTCTGGCATCGACGTCAGCTCAAGCTGAATCTCCGCGCCTTTGCTTCCCAGCGTGTCGCCGGTCAGCGTGTCGCGCAATTTGGCCACCGCGCCCAGGTCGCCGGCGTGCAGCTCGGCCACCTCCACCGCCTTGCGCCCCTGCATCACGCTCAGGTGCGCCAGCCGTTCCTGCCCGCGCCGCGTGTAGTTTTCCACCGTGGCATCGTTCTTGACCACGCCGCTCGCCACCTTGAAGAAGCTGATGCGCCCGGCAAAGGGATCGGTCATCGTCTTGAAGACCATCAGTGCTATCGGCTCCGCGTCGTCCACACGGCGCAGAGCTAGCTTCGCGTCGCTCGTGCTGCTGCTCTCCGCAGCGGCCTGTGCCGCTGGAGCCTTCACCGCAAACGGTGGCCGCTCGAGGGGCGATGGCGCATAGACCTTGATAAAGTCCAGCAGATGATCGGCAGCCATGTTGGCCAGGCCGCTGGTGAAGAGCACCGGGAAGATGCGGTCCTCGCGAATTGCCTCATGCAGCGCAGCAATCAGATGCTCTTCGGGAATGGTGCCTACGGCGAAGAACTCTTCCATCAGCTCATCTTTGCCCTCGGCCACCAGCTCCACCAGCGCCTCATGCGCAGCCTTGGCCTGCGCCGCCAGATTCGCGGGAATTTCGCCGGTCACTTTGCCATGGCCGTCTCCGCCGGGCGTGTAGTGATACGCCTCCATCGTCACCAGATCCACAACGCCGTGAAAGCCCTGCGCGTCCGAGATGGGCAGTTGTACCGGCACGCAGTTGCGGCCCCAGCGCTCGTGCAGATCGTCAATCAGCGCGCTCAATCCGCCGCCACCACCGGCCTTGGGGTGGTCCATCTGGTTCACAACAACGACGCGGGGAATATTGGCCTCTTCTGCATACTTCCACACCCGCTCGGTCACGGCTTCCACGCCGTTCTGCGCATTCACAAGGACGAAAGCCGCCTCGACGGGCAGCAGTGCGGCGCGGGCCTCATGAGAAAACATATGAAAGCCCGGCGTATCCACGAAATTGATCTTCACGCCCTGCCACTCGGCAAAGGCGACAGCGTTCTGCATCGTTGTGCCGCGCGCTACTTCTTCTTCGTCGTAGGCGGTTACGGCAGAGCCGTCCTCGACTCGTCCCTGCACCGGCGTCATCTTGGCGGCATGCAGCAGCGCGGCAATCAAGGTGGTCTTGCCGCTGTGCGCATGCCCCACTACAGCTACGTTGCGGATCTCACTTCCCTGGTACGTTTTCATGGCGTTTCTCCTTGGCGTGCAAAGCGTGCGGGCCGGTGGATGCAGAAAATCTGCTCCGGCGCGGTGAAGTGGAGGATAGGAAAGGGGGATGGCGCAGGGAACCCATTGAGGCGTCCGCGAGGGCGTCAGCGGGTCCGAACTGCCGGGCGACTGGTCCCGGTCTGCCGTCTTCCTCGTCCATCAGGAGGCTCTCCGGCAGGCGCCCGGCAGATGCAGAATGGCTGCTGCCCGGCGTCTTCCTCTAAGAAAGACGGATGCTATCACACGCGGAGCGGGAGCGTCTTGTGACACGGAGCACGGGCCACGGAACCCACTCTGCGTGCACGGCGGCGAATCGTCCTCTCACGTCGGGAGTTCGTTAAACACGCAGCCCTATTGCGCGTCCGGCATCCAGCAGCCTGGCGTGGAACGGGAAATCGCAATCTCCTCCTGCGTCATATCGACGGAGACATCGGCAAAGAGCGGCGTGCTCAGGTAGCGCTCGCCGGTGTCTGGCAGCATGCACAGAATCGTCGATCCCTTCGGTGCCTTCGCAGCCACCTGGAGGCCTCCGGCAAAGGTGGCGCCTGCGGTGATGCCCACGAAAATGCCTTCCTTGCGGGCCAGTTGCTGGCTGCAGCGCAGCGCATCTGCATTGGAGATGCGCAGCACCTCGCTGATTGCACCGGAGGCGGCGGCGTCCCCTGCCAGCTTGGCCACAAAGTCCGGGCTCCAGCCCTGCAGTGGATGGGGCTTCCATGAAGGATGCGCTGAGGCAGGAGCTCCGTCCGCGTGGCGCTGCTGCTCAATTCCGCTGGAGAGCATGGGAGCGTCTTCCGGCTCGCATACAACAATCTTGGTTGAAGGCCTCTCCGCCGCAAGCACGCGAGCCACGCCTTTCAGGGTGCCGCCTGTCCCGAAGCCCGTCACCCAGTAGTCGAGCGCGTCACCCTCGAAGTCGCGGAGAATCTCTTGCGCCGTGGTGCGCGAGTGCATATCGGCGTTGGCCTCGTTTTCAAACTGCCGCGTGAAATACCACCCGTGCTTCTCGGCCAGTTCAGCGGTCTTCTGCACCATGCCGACGGCGCGCGCAGACGCGGGTGTGAGGATGACCTTGGCACCGAGAAACCGCATCAGCTTGCGCCGCTCGATGCTGAATGTTTCCGCCATCGTCACAACCAGCGGATAGCCCTTGGCTGCGCAGACCATGGCCAGGCCGATTCCTGTATTGCCGCTGGTGGCTTCAATCACGGTCTGGCCGGGCTTCAGCTTGCCGGTGCGCTCCGCTTCCTCGATCACACCCAGCGCGAGGCGGTCCTTGACCGAGCCCAGTGGATTGAATGCCTCCACCTTCACGTAGATGTTGATGTCGGGCGGCGCAAGGCGGTTGATTCGGATGACCGGCGTATTGCCGACCGTCTCCAGAATGCTCGCAAACTTTCTCTTCATTCCCTGACCTCCGCAGGGCGCAATTCTATCCGGAAAAAGCGCCGTCTGGGAGAGAAAGAAATCGAGAGAATTTCCTGGACTTGTGGCGCCGGGAGAGAACTTTGCCGCTAGACGCTTGCGGTGGCGGGCAGAATGTCGTCCACATCCACCCACTGTGTGGGGTACTGGCCGGTGTAGCAAGCGGTGCAGAAGCCCTGCGGCTTTTCGCCGTTGCAGCACTTCAGCAGGCCGTCGAGGGAGAGATAAGCCAGCGAATCGGCCTCAATGAAGCGGCGAATCTCTTCAACGGACTGATTGGCCGCGATGAGATCGCGCTTGCTGGGCGTATCCACTCCGTAGAAGCACGGCGAGATGGTGGGCGGGCAACTGATGCGCAGGTGCACCTCTTTGGCGCCGGCGCCGCGCACCATGCGCACAATCTTGCGCGAGGTGGTGCCGCGAATAATTGAGTCGTCGATCAGCACGACGCGCTTGCCTTCCAGCAGATTGCGCACAGGGTTGAGCTTGAGCCGCACGCCGAAATCGCGCACGCGCTGCTCAGGCTCAATGAAGGTGCGGCCCACGTAGTGATTGCGGATCAGCCCAAGACGGAAAGGAATGCCTGCTTCTTCCGCGTAACCGAGCGCGGCGGTCACGCCGGAGTCCGGCACAGGCACGATGACGTCCGCGAGCACGCCGGATTCACGCGCAAGCTGGCGACCCATATGGTCGCGGCTCTCCTGCACCCAGCGGCCAAAGATGCGGCTGTCGGGCCGCGCAAAGTACACATGCTCGAAGATGCAGCTCGACTGCGGCACGCCCGTTGCATAGTATCGGCTGGTCACGCCGTCTTCCGTGACCATAACAAGCTCGCCCGGCAGCACGTCGCGTTCATATTCGGCGCGCAGCAGGTCAAAGGCGCAGGTCTCGGAGGCAAAGACGATCGTGTCGGGGCCGTCTGCGTTGCGGATGCGGCCCATCGAGAGCGGGCGGAATCCGCGCGGATCGCGCGCTGCAAAGACGCGGTCGCGCGTCATCATCACGATGGAAAACGCGCCCTCAACCTGCGAGAGCGAGTCGGCAATCGCGTCGACCAGCGAGCCGGCGCGGGAGTGCGCGATGAGCTGCACGATGATTTCGGAGTCGGACGTCGTCTGGAAGTAGGCGCCCTCGCGCTCAAGCCGCGCGCGCAGATTGCCGAGGTTCACCAGGTTGCCGTTGTGCGCAATGGCGATAAGGCCCTTGGTCGAATCCACGCGAATCGGCTGCGCATTCAGCAGCGCGGAGTCACCCGTCGTCGAGTAGCGGGTGTGACCGATGGCCATCTGGCCAGGTAGCTTCTGCAGCACGTCGTCGGTAAAGATCTCGCTGACGAGGCCCATCCCTTTGATGTTGGCGAGGTGATGCCCGTCCGCCGTGGCGATACCGGCCGACTCCTGCCCGCGATGTTGCAATGCGTAGAGGCCGAGATAGGCCTGGCGCGCAGCCTCGGGATGGCCATGCACGGCAACGACGCCGCACTCTTCGCGCAGCTTGTCCCACTGCGGAGCCTGCCGCGCATGACGAGAAAACCTGCTGCTCGCGGCATCCTGCGCCTGCTCTTCCGAGCCATCCGGAACGCCCGCGACACCCTGATGCAGCAGCCGGATCATGCCATGTCCTCGTCATGCAGAGTGGCATTCAGAGAGCCGGCCCACCCGGCGCGCAGTTCACTCACCGGCGCGTCGACGAAGGTGTCGCCATAGACACTGATCTGCAGCCGGTCGCCGCCCGTGGCGCCGATGCGCACCGCATAGAAGCCGTAGTGATCGGCGAGTTCGTCAATCTTCTTTACCTGGTTCGGCTCAGCTGTGACGAGCACCGTGGAAGGCTGCTCTGCGAAGAGACCAAAGAGCGGATGCACCATCAGCGACTCATCCTGCGAGGCGCTGGCTCCAATGCCGTGGTCGAAGCAGGACTCAGCGAGCGCAACGGCGATGCCTCCATCGGCCAGATCGCGCGCCGAGTGAATCAGTTCGCGCTTGGCAAGCTCGCCCAACAGCGTCTGCAGGTCGGCCTCCGCGTGCAGATCGAGCGGCGGCGGCTGGCCCCAGATGCCGCCCAGCACCACCTTTGCGTATTCCGACGAGCCGAAGACCTGCAACTCGGTTGGCGAGGCTGCGCTCATCTCCGCGTCGCCTTCGGCGGCGATGGGCTCGCTGTGCCCCACGATGTTGTGGCTGATCTGCTCCTCCGCAAACGGAACCTTCAGCGATGGGTCCGGCTCCTGTCCGCTTGGAATCGGCCAGATCAGAACAATGGCCTCGCCCTCGCGCTGAAAACCGGCGGGCACCGCCGTGGTCACATCGTCCAGAATGCCTACGATTCCCAGCACAGGCGTGGGATAAATACCTTCGCCGCGCGTCTCGTTATAGAGAGAGACATTGCCGCCAGTGATAGGCGTGCCCAGCTCGGTGCAGGCCTCGGCAATGCCGTCAATCGCCGCCGAAAGCTGCGCCATAATCTCGGGCTTCTCAGGGTTGCCGAAGTTGAGGCAATTCGTCGCCGCCACTGGCGTAGCTCCGGTGCAGGCCACTTTGCGCGCGGCTTCCGCCACGGCGTGCATCGCGCCCAGCTTGGGATCGAGGTAGCACCAGCGCCCGTTGCCGTCGAGCGCCATGGCCAGCCCGCGCTCGTGGCCGGGCGTGCCCGTGCCCTTGATACGCATCACGCCTGCCTCGCCGCCGGGCCCCTGCACGGTGTTGGTCTGCACCATGGTGTCGTACTGCTCATGCACCCAACGCTTGGAGCAGACGTTGACGCTGCCGAGCAACTGCTTGAGATCGGCGGTGAAGTCGCGGTCCTTTTCGAGTTCGGTCTGCGCGTGCTCGGGCGGATCCGGAGGCAGCGGCGACTTCCATGTACCCACAGGCCGGTGATAGAGCGGCGCATCGTCGGTGAGCGACTGGTTGGGAATATCGGCCATGAGCACGCCGTGATGCCGAATGCGCAGCCGCGGCTCGGGAATCACCGTGCCCACCATGACCGCGTCGAGTCCCCACTTCGCAAAGACCTTCAGCACCTCGTCTTCGCGCCCGCGCTCGGCCACCAGCAACATGCGCTCCTGGCTCTCGGACAGCATGATCTCGTAAGCGGTCATGCCGGTCTCGCGCTGGGGCACGTTGTCGAGTTCCACATCGAGGCCTACGCCGCCGCGCGCGCCCATCTCGCAGGTGGAGCAGGTGAGGCCCGCTGCGCCCATATCCTGAATGCCGACGATCGCGCCGGTCTTCATCGCCTCCAGGCAGGCCTCAAGCAGCAGCTTTTCCATGAAGGGATCACCCACCTGCACGTTGGGCCGCTTCTGTTCCGAGCCTTCCTTGAACTCTTCCGAGGCCATCGTCGCGCCGTGAATGCCGTCGCGGCCAGTCTTCGCGCCCACATAGATCACCGGGTTGCCGGTGCCCGTGGCCTTGCCATAGAAGATCTCACTCTTGCGCACGAGGCCCAGTGCGAAGGCGTTCACCAGAGGATTGCCGCTGTAGCAGGGCTCGAATTTTGTTTCACCACCGAGATTGGGCACGCCAAAGCAGTTGCCGTAGCCGGCGATGCCGCTCACCACACCCTCCACGATGGAGTGATTCTTCGCCACGAACTCCGGCTCTGGCGCATCCTCTTTGCGGATTGGTCCAAAGCGCAGCGAGTCCATCACAGCCAGCGGCCGCGCGCCCATGGTGAAGATGTCGCGCAGGATGCCGCCCACGCCGGTGGCCGCGCCCTGAAACGGCT
>JBBIVH010000097.1:7953-10055 GCA_037439805.1 Acidobacteriaceae bacterium | reverse complement strand
TGGGAAAGTTGAAGGCCACGACTTCGATCTGCGGCTTCTGGAGGTCCTTTGTGCCGAGGGCAGTCTCCAATTCTCTCTCGCCAAAGTACCCAGCCTCTGCCTCTTGACCCATCAAGGAAGGGGGCGCGAGGGCATCGGGCTGCGTCATCTCGGGCTGTTGAGCTGGGGCCTTGACCGGGCGCTGGTCAGCGGCCTGAGCCGGACCCGGCATCGGAAAGAGCGCCGCCGCCCCGGCCTGAATGGCGGACGCCATCAGCTTGCGTCGATCCATAACGTGAGGCCCCCCAATTGAAAGCCGGCACAGGATATCAGTTTGTGGAGACCACCGGCAGTTCAATCGCGCTGGCTTCTCCAGGAGCGCGGTAGATGCGCTGGGTCGCCTTTTTGTAGTCGTCCGGCTTGGCCCAGAAGATGTTGGGCACAAAGGTCTGCGGGTTGCGGTCGTAGAGCGGGAACCAACTGGACTGTACCTGCACCATGATGCGATGGCCGGGCAGAAAGACGTGATTCGCCGCGGGCAGCGCAAACTGGTAGAGCTGGGGCTTGTTGGGGGTGATCGGCTCGGGTCTGGCGAAGCTTTCGCGATAGCGGCCGCGGAAGATGTCCATGCCGATGGCGAGCTGATAGCCTCCCAACTCCGGCTGACCCGCGACCTCATCGGGGTAGACATCGATGAGCTTGACCACCCAGTCGGAATCGGTGCCGCTCGTGGACGCGACAAGATGCACCAGGGGCTGGCCCAGGATGTGGACCGGCGCTGTGAGCGTGTCCGAGGTGTAGGTGAGCACGTCCGTGCGGCCGGAGGCCTCGCGCTGGTCATCGGCCAGCCACTCTGGCCAGGTCAGCGGCAGGTCATAGCCGACCGGCTGCGAGGGGCGCGCGCGGAAGGGCACGGGTTTCGCGGGGTCGGAGATGTACTCGTCGAATCCTTCGGGCTGAGTTGCGTTGGCTTGTGTCGAGCCTGCTGCTGCCCTTGAGTCTGTGGGCGCGGCGAAGCTGAGCTTGAATCCGGCTTGAAGGTAGAGGGACCTCATGGCGGGCGCGGTCGGCCACGCCTCCAGCTTCTGCCAGCGGTTGACGCCGGTTTCAAAGGCCGTCACAGGGGCAACCTGCGCGTCTGCCGGCGCGTCGTCCTTCAGGTAGTGGTCGAGGTAGGGGCGCAGCACATTTTGCCGGAACCAGGTTCCGGTGTCAGAACCAAAGCGGATCGCGCCGAGCGAGGCGGCGTCTTCAATCTCCTGTCCATGATGCCAGGGGCCGAGGACGAGCGACACCTTGTCGCCGGCCTTGTCGAGCGGCTTGATGGCCTTGTAGGCGGCGACCGCGCCGTAAATGTCTTCCTGGTCCCAGAGGCTGTGGACCAGCAGAATCGGGACAGACATAGGATTGCTGGCGTAGTAAGCGGCCAGAACCTTATCGACGGCCTGGTCGCTCCAGAAGGCGTCATACGCGGGGTGGGCGAGAAGCTTGTTCCAGAAGCCGACCTGCTCCATGCCGTGCTCGCGGCCAAGCTCGCCGGCAGAGCCTGCGCGCATATAGAGGTCGTAATCGTCGAAGTTCGATGTCCACCACTTTTCCGCCGAACTGTCGCCGAGTACACCTCCTCCGCGTGTGCCTTCCTGCTCGTAGATGTAGGGCATGTTCTGCTGGCGGAACGCCCCGTTGTGGAACCAGTCGTCGCCCATCCAGCCATCGACCATGGGGTTCATGGGCACGGAGACTTTGAGCGCGGGGTGCGGGTGGACCAGCGCCATCAGCGGCAGAAAGCCGTCGTAGGAGATGCCGAGGATGCCCACCTTGCCGTTGGTCTCGGGGATGTTCTGGATAAGCCAGTCAATCGTGTCGTAGGTGTCAGTGGATTCATCGACAGGAGTCGGATTCTGCGCCCCGTGGATGGGGCGGTTCATCACATAGTCGCCTTCGGAGCCGTACTTGCCGCGGATGTCCTCGACCACGCGGATGTAGCCGCCCTCGACGATAACGTCGGTCGCGTTGTCGTAGCCGTAGAGGACCGGTCCGAGGTGGGAGCTGGCGGCGTGGCTGGTGAGCTGGTCGGCGCTGTAAGGCGTGCGGGTGAGCAGAATCGGCGCGTGCGATGCGCC
>JBBIVH010000097.1:4662-7853 GCA_037439805.1 Acidobacteriaceae bacterium | reverse complement strand
ACGACGGAGAGGACGCTTTCCAGGATCGTCCAGGTGGCGAAGGTCTCCTTCATCTCAAGGTTGAAGAAGGACTGAATCATCCAGAAGCCGGGGTCGTTGACCTGCGAAAAGACCAGCGAGCCGGTGCCGGTGGCGAGGACGAGCAGCTCGGGGCGGACGCCGATGTGCGGAGCCATGGGCGCGAGGATGCCGGAGGCGACTGCCATGGCGACCGTGGCCGAGCCCATGGAGACGCGGACGACCGCGGCCAGCAACCACGCCAGGACCAGCGGCGGCATGTGCGCGCCGAGAGCGAGCGAGACCGTGGCCTGCGCCGCGCCGGAGTCGCGGAGAATGCCGCTGAGGCCGCCGGCGGCGGCGAGAATGATGAGCACGTTGGCGATGGGCTCGAAGGATTCCGAAGTAAGGCGGCGCAATAACTCCGGGCCGTGATGGCGATGGGTCTGCACGTGGGGACCGAGCGTGGCCAGCGCGGCAAGAACCGCCAGCAGCAACGCCACGTCGGGGCTGCCGATGAAGTGCAGCATTTGGTTCAAGTGCGAGCCGGACGCCGTGAGCGCGTCTGCCCAACTGCCAAGGAAGATCAGCGCGACGGGGAACAGGACCGCGGCGGCCGCTCGAACTGCGCCTGCGGGTGCGGGAAGCGGTTCGTCTGCGCTGCCGCATTCCGGAACCGCGTCCGGCATGGACAGAAAAATGGCCGGGGCTTCTTCCAGCGCAGGCGCACCGGCGGCGTGGTCTTTGCCGGGCCAGAAACGCGCGAGAAACCAGCCCAGAACCGGTCCTGCCATCACCCCCGCGGGCAGAGCGACCAGCAGGCCGAGCAGGATGGTGCGGCCCATATCCGCGTGGTATTGCACGACGGCCAGCATGGCGGCGGGATGGGGCGGCAGCGTGCCGTGCACGATGGAGAGACCGGCGAGGAGCGGAATGCCGACGAGAATGGGTGGCTTGCCGCTGCGGCGCGCGGCCGCGGCCACGATGGGCATCATGAGCACGAGGCCAACCTCAAAGAAGACCGGCAGGCCTACGAGGAGCCCCAGACCCAGCAAGGCCCAGGGAAGACCGCGCTCGCCGCAGCCTTCGACGAGGGCATTGCCGAGGGCGGCGGCGCCGCCCGATGCTGCGAGCAACTGGCCGAGGATGGCGCCGAGGCCGAGGATGATGGCGATATGCCCCATGAGGCTGCCCACGCCGTTGGCGAAGGAGACCGGCACCTGCGCGAGCGGCATGCGCGCGGCGATACCCAGGCCCAGCGCCGAAACCACAAGGCCGAGCGCGGGATGCAGACGAAGCCGCGCGATGAGCGCCACGAGAGCGACAACCGTTCCGGCGGCGCAGACCAGCAGGTACCAACTTGGAGGGGCTATAAGGACTGCGAGGGGCACGGAGGGATTATTCCATAGCACGCGAAAGAGTTGTATTCGCGCGGAAGGAACGTGCGGAGCAGCACAATTTGGGATTGTCTGTCTCTGCTACCATAAAGACGATTGCAGTTCCTGCCGCCCCAGTGGCTGATTTTCCGCCACCGAGGATTGCGAGCGCAGCGGCGGCCGGACCAAACCAGAAGGAGAATTCCCATGCCATTAGTTTCCATGCGGCAACTGCTGGACGAGGCCGCCAAGGGCGGATACGGCGTCGGCGCGTTCAACGTCAACGATATGGAACAGATTCAGGCCATCATGGAAGCGGCGAAGGAGACGAAGTCGCCGGTCATTATCCAGGCCAGCCGCGGCGCGCGCCAGTTTGCGCAGGACCGCTATCTGTTTCATCTGATTCTGGCGGCGAGCGAACTCTACCCGGAGATTCCCATCGCCATGCATCAGGATCACGGCAACAGCTTTGAGACCTGCAAGAGCGCGATTGAGCTGGGCTTCACTTCAGTGATGATGGATGGATCGCTGAAGGCCGACGGCAAGACACCCTCCAGCTTTGAAGAGAATGTGGAAGTGACGCGCAAGGTCGTGGATTTCGCGCACGAGCGCGGCATCACGGTCGAGGGCGAGATTGGCGTGCTGGGCGGCGTGGAAGACGGGCACGGCGCAGGCGGCAGCGGACTCGACCACATCACCGATCCGGACCAGGCAGTCGAGTTTGCCGAGCGCACGGGCGTGGATGCGCTGGCGATTGCGATTGGAACCAGCCACGGCGCGTACAAGTTTACGAAAAAGCCCGATGGCTCGGTGCTGAAGATGGATGTGCTGATCGCCATTCACAAGCGCCTGCCGAATACGCACCTTGTGATGCATGGCAGCTCGTCTGTGCCGAAGGATCTGCAGGATATCGTGAACCAGTACGGCGGCAAGCTGAAAGAGACCTGGGGCGTGCCCGTGGAAGAGATTCAACTGGGCATCCGCAACGGCGTGCGGAAGATCAATGTGGATACGGACAACCGCCTCGCCATCACCGGCGCCATCCGCAAGGTGCTGTGGGAGAGCCCGGAGAAGTTCGATCCCCGCGACTACATGAAGCCAGCGCGCGAAGCAATGCAGAAGGTGGTTGCGCTGCGCATGACGCAATTCGGACAGGCGGGGCACGCCGGCGATTACCAGCCGGTCTCGATCGCCGATATCGCCAAAGGCTACAAGGACGGATCGCTCAGCACGCGTCCGCTGGTGGCCGCAAAGTAAGGGCGATTTTTAATAGTCTCGCAAGACAGCCGGGCCGCTCTGCGTTGGAGCGGCCTTGCTCTTTGTTGGATCAAGTCTCTCCGGTTCAATGCCGCGCAGGAAAGGCGCAGGACAGAGCCGGAACCCTTGCTGCGCTGCAGTACGATGGAGTTGCGGGCGGCGCTCGATGCCTGTCGCGCCCGCGTGAGCGTTCCCCATGGCGAAGCAGGCCTTTTATCGCGCCGCTGAAGAGATTGCGCCGGGTCCGGCAGCAGACCCCTATCTACGCCCGGCGTTTTCGCTGCAGGTGCGCGTCCGGCGGCAGCTCTGGAACATCTGCTGGCTGCTCTTGTACCGGCCATCGCCGCGCCCCTGGCATGGATGGCGCGCATGGGTGCTGCGAATCTTTGGCGCGAAGATGGGCCCGAACTGCCATTTTTATCCGGGTGCGCGAATATGGGCCCCCTGGAACCTGCTGTGCGCCGATCAGGTCACGGCGGGCGATGGCGCAGAGATTTACAACCCCGCGCCCATCCGCTTCGGGAGCCACGCCATCCTGTCGCAGGGGGCGTATCTCTGCGG
>JBBIVH010000097.1:0-4562 GCA_037439805.1 Acidobacteriaceae bacterium | reverse complement strand
CTCCATTTCTCCGGGCCGGACAAGCCGGGTCTCACCGCAAAGCTCACATCGATTCTGGCCGGCTATCCCCTCGCCATCCTGGATATTGGCCAGGCGGTCGTGCAGGAGAATCTTGCCCTCAGCATCCTCGTCGAGCTGCCCCATGGCGCGGATTTTCAGCCCCTGAAGACACTTCTTCAGCAGGGGGCGGAGGAGCTCGAGCTTCACGCGCGGTTTCGCCCCGTCGCGGAGGAGGCGCTGCAGCATTGGCTGCACGGGTTGGGCCACCATCATTTCATCCTCACCCTGCTGGGCCGGGAGATCACGGCGGAACAGCTCGCGCGCGTGAGTGCAGTCATTGCGCAGCACGGGATGAATATCGAGCGCATCGATCGTCTTTCGGGGCAGCTATCGGCAGGGGAGTTGCCGGCCAACGCATGTGTTGAGCTGGCAATCAGCGGGGATTTGAACCGCGAGGACGGCATGCGCGCAGAGTTCCTGCACGTAGCGCAGGACCTCGCCATCGACGTTGCCTTCCAGCGCGAAAGCATCTTCCGCCGCAATCGCAGGCTGTTTGTCTTCGACATGGACTCCACGTTGATCCAGGGCGAAGTAATTGATGAACTCGCCAAGCTCGCGGGCGTCGGCACGGACGTGTCGCGGATTACGGAAGCGGCGATGCGGGGCGAACTCAACTTTGACGAGAGCTTCACGCGCCGGGTCGGCCTGCTGAAGGGGCTGCCCGAAGAGAAGGTGTACAGTCTGCTCGATTCGATTCCTCTGGCAGAGGGCGCGGAGCGGCTGATCCGCACGCTGAAGCTGCTCGGCTACAGAACGGCAATTCTCTCCGGAGGCTTCACCTTCTTCGCCCGGTCTCTGCAGGAGCGGCTTGGAATTGACGAAGCGCACTCGAATGAACTCGAGATCGTGGATGGGCGGGTGAGCGGCCACGTCATCCCTCCCATCATCAATGGAGCAAAAAAGGCCGAATTGCTGGCCGGGATCGCAGAGCGGGAAGCCATCTCTCTGGAGCAGGTGGTTGCCGTCGGAGATGGGGCAAACGATATTCCCATGCTGAATCTCGCTGGGATGGGGATCGCGTATCGCGCCAAGCCGCTGGTCCGCCAGAGCGCAGATCAATCCATCTCCTGCCTCGGTCTGGATGGCCTGCTCTATCTGCTGGGCGTGCGGGACCGGGACCTGCGGCCGCACAGCCTGTAGACGCGGCTCTCGAAGGACAGTGAAGTCGGACCCAAGCCGAAAGAAGCATCGCAGGCTGCTGTCCTCACTTGCCTGCTCTCCATCTCTCCCGATAGAGTGTCTCCGAGACGCAGTGGACCTGCCATCGCTCTTCGCCTGCAGCGTCTTGGCGGAATCTTCTCGCCGCGATTTGCCCGGACCCCATTTCAAAAGGACCCGCTCATGTCTTCCTCGCCATCTTCTCCAAGCGCATCCGGCGCAGATTCTCATTCACGAGACCTGGATTCGGTCCTGCGCGAGAACCGGATCTTTCCTCCGCCGGGCGAGTTCAGCCAGCGCGCGTATATCAAGAGCCTCGATGAGTATGAGCGGCTCTACAAGCGCTCCATCGACGATCCGGAGGGGTTCTGGGCCGAGGCGGCGCGCGATCTGCACTGGTTCAAGCCGTGGGAGAAGGTGCTGGAGTGGAATCTTCCCTCGGCGCGATGGTTCGTGGGCGGGCGGATCAACCTGAGCTATAACTGCCTCGACCGTCACGTGACGGGACCGCGCCGCGACAAGACGGCGCTCATCTGGGAAGGCGAACCTGGTGAGGTGCGGCGCCTCACCTACGCCGAGTTGCTCGCGGAGGTGCAGAAGCTTGCCAATGCGCTGAAGAGCCTGGGCATCCAGAAAGGCGATCGTGTTGCAATCTACATGGGCATGACGCCCGAACTCGCGATTGCCCTGCTTGCATGCGCGCGCATCGGCGCGGTTCATTCCGTCATCTTTGGCGGTTTTGCCGCAACGGCCATTGCCGATCGCGTGAACGACGCCGGATGCGTCGCGATTCTCACGCAGGATTCCAGCTATCGGCGCGGCAATCAGGTGCTGCTGAAGCGCACGGTGGATGAGGCGCTGCATGCCTGCCATACGGTGAAGCATGTGGTGGTGTTGCGGCGAACCGGCTGCGAAGTCCACATGGAGAAGGGACGCGACCACTGGTGGCATGAGCTGGTGGAGAATGCCAGCGCCGATTGCCCGGCGGAGCCACTGGATTCCGAAGACCCCCTTTACATCCTCTACACTTCGGGCACGACCGGGAAGCCGAAGGGACTCGTCCACACGACGGGCGGCTATGCCGTGCAGACCTACCTGACGACGAAGTACATCTTTGATCTGCGGGATGAGGACATCTTCTGGTGCACGGCCGATATCGGTTGGGTTACGGGGCATTCGTATGTGGTGTATGGCCCGCTGCAGAATGGCGCGACAGTACTGATGTATGAAGGCGCGCCGAACTGGCCCGACTTTTCGCGCTTCTGGAAGATTGTGGACGACCATCAGGTGACCGTGTTCTACACCGCGCCCACGGCAATCCGCGCGTTTATCAAGTGGGGCGATGAGCACGTCGAAAAGCACAAACTGGACTCTCTGCGGCTTCTGGGAACGGTTGGCGAGCCCATCAATCCGGAAGCCTGGATGTGGTATCGCGAGAAGATTGGCCACAATCGTTGCCCCATTGTGGATACGTGGTGGCAAACCGAGACCGGCGCCATCATGATCGCGCCGGTGCCCGGAGCCGTCGCGGCAAAACCTGGCTCAGCCACCCGGCCTTTCTTCGGCATCCAGCCCGAGGTAGTGACGCGCACGGGAGAACCGGTTCCTGCGGGCAGCGGGGGACTGCTGGTGATTCGCAAGCCGTGGCCCTCGATGGCGCGGACAGTCTATGGAGATCCGGAGCGCTACCGCCAGACGTACTGGAGCGATGTGCCGGGCTGCTACTTCACCGGCGATGGGGCGCGACAGGATGCTGATGGCTACTTCTGGCTGATGGGCCGCGTGGACGATGTGATTAACGTGAGCGGACACCGGCTCGGCACCATGGAAGTCGAGTCGGCTCTGGTGGCGCATCCCAAGGTCGCCGAAGCGGCGGTCGTCGGCAGACCCGATGATTTGAAGGGGCAGGCGATTTCAGCCTTTGTGACGCTGGAGAGCGGAAACGAGCCAAGCGACGCCCTGAAGGATGAGTTAAGAAAGTGGGTAGCGAAGGAGATCGGCGCGCTGGCAAGGCCGGACGACATTCGATTTACCGACGCATTGCCCAAAACGCGCAGCGGCAAGATCATGCGCCGGTTGCTGCGGGACCTCGCCACGCACGGGGAGATCAAAGGCGACATCACGACGCTCGAAGACTTCACCGTGATTGCCAAGCTGCGCGAGGCCGAAGAAGGCTGAGGCTTGCTGCGGACTGCGCGTCAGGCGACGACGCGGTCTCGCTGTCGGCCTTTGAGCAACTCGGAGACGAAGTAGCCGGCAGCGAGCAGCGATATCCAGAGCACGGGATAGCGATAGCGAACATCCGCAACGACCACGTAGTACATAAGCGGATAGATGCTGAGGACAACAAGAAAATAGAGTGCGATTCCCCGTCTGCGCATCGCGAGCAGGATGAATCCTGGTATGGAAAGCGCCGTGACCGCCCAGATTCCGTATGCGATGCGGATCTGCTGGCGCGACCACTTTTGTGCGTAGTCCGGAATCGAAAATGCGTTCTGGAATTTCTTGGTAGGTGGAATCCAATCGGCGGCCGGAAACCAGAAGTCGGCAAATCGTTCCAGCGTGAGCGACGCAAAGCGCATAGGGTGGGATAGAATCCACGCCTTTGTATCAGCAACACGGGTGCGGTCGTAGCGCACTTCACCCATGCTTGCGAGGATCTTGGCTTCGTCCACGCTGGCATTTGGATGATGGGTCTGATAGCAGTTGTTGAATTCATCACGAATCAGGGTTGAGCCAGCGCAGTCGTTGTTCGAGGCGTAGAGGGTCATCCCGAGGTTGGTTCTCACAACGAAAGCGCCAAGTTCAACGTAGTTTCGAAACGACCAGCCCAACCAGAACAGCCCCCAAATGCCCAGCAGGATCAGGGGCTCGCGGAGAAAGCGCAGCTTGAAGTTGCCGGCGCTCCACCAGAGAAATGCAATCCAAGGGACGATAATCAGGATCACAGAAGGGTTGAGCAGGAACAGGATTCCGGCGAGAACACCTCCGAGGATTGCCGCAGGGAGGGGAAATCGCCCTGCCAGCCCGGTTGAGTGCGTGATGAGGCAGAAAACGAGAATGCCCAGCACACTGAGATTGGTATCCCAGCCCGGGATGGATTGCATCGCGGCCAACCAGAAGAGGCCCGCGAAGATTCCGGGAACGCAGTCGCCAAAGATGGCCTGAGAAAGCCGCGGAAGCAGCGAGGCGGTAAATGCGTTGGCGAGGATTGCCAGAAAGATCGAAGCGACGTAGACATACGCGGGGAGGCGAAATACCCGGAAAAGAATCGAGAGCAGCCACGGATAGAGAGGTGGATTCACCGCAGTCGGTCCGGTGGCCAGTGTTCCAAATGGGTTGGC
>JBBIVH010000096.1:5895-10135 GCA_037439805.1 Acidobacteriaceae bacterium | reverse complement strand
GCACGCACCTGCAGCGTCGCCTTGCGCAGGAACCCGAGATCCACGACCAGCACCAGCAGCGCCGCAACCTCCAGCGCCGTCTCCGGCAGGGTCACGAGGAAGAGCTCAGCGTAGTTCATCGTACCCCTCCCGCAAGCAGCGTCTTCACCGCCGGCTCAATCGCATCCAGCAGCAGCCTCGGATACAACCCCACCGCCAATGTCGCCCCGAACAGCAGCACCGTTCCCGCCACCTCCGGCCATGTCATCGCCGCCAGCTCATGCCCGTGCTCGTGGACATGCGCGCTCGGCGGCGCATCGCTGAAGAATGCCTTCTGCAGCGCACGCCACGTGTACGCCACACCCACCACAATGCCCACGCCTGCCGTCACCGTCCACGCCGGCCTGGCGACCCACGATCCAATCAGCACCTGTAGTTCTGCCACAAATCCTGAGAAGCCCGGCAGTCCCATCGACGCCATGCCTGCCACCACAAAGGCCCACGCCGCAAAGGGCAGCCGCTTCGACAGGTGCATCGTCTCCAGCTCTGCCAGTTGCCGCGTGTGCGTGCGCTCATACACAACGCGCCCCACAATCGCGAACAGCAGACCCGCAATCACGCCGTGCGAAAACATCTGCAGCACCGCGCCCGTCATGCCAATCTGGTTCAGCGTCACCAGCCCCAGCAGCACAAATCCCATGTGGCTCACGCTGGAGTAGCCAATCACAAACTTGAAGTCCGTCTGCGCCAGCGCCACCAGCGCGCCATACACAATCCCAATCACCGCCAGCACGGCAAACACATCGCGCCACGACCCAATCCCAAGGAACGACCAGCCCCACGGGTCGAGTCCGCGCGGAAACAGCGAAATCGCCACGCGCAGGCATCCATACGCGCCCAGCTTCATGACCACGCCGGCCAGCAGCATCGAGGCCGCGGTCGGAGCCGCCACGTGGCCCGTCGGCGCCCAGGTGTGGAACGGCCACATGCCCGCCAGAATTGCAAACCCCGTAAAGACCAGCGGGAAGAGCCACATCTGTTCGCTCGCTGGCAGCCCCGCGTGCGCCAGCTCCACCAGACCCGTCGAGTGGCCGCCGGAACTGGCATACGCCGCCAGCAATCCGATCAGCACCATCGCCGAGCCCACGAACGAGTAGAGCGCCAGCTTCATCGCGCCGTACTCCCGCCGCGTCGATCCCCAGATCGCGATCAGGAAGTACTTCGGCACAATCGCAATCTCGTAGAACACGAACAGCAGAAACAGGTCATAGCTCAGAAAGACGCCGTACACGCCGCCAATCAACGCCAGAAAGAACGCGAAGAACTCATTCGTGCGCTGATCGATGTTCCAACTGAACAGTACGCCCGCCACTGCAGCCAGCCCCGTCAGCAGCACCACCACCAGGCTGATGCCATCCGCGGCCAGCAGATAGTGAATGCCCATCCCCGGCACCCACGGGGCGTCTACAATCACGCTGCGCTGAAAGTGGCTTGTCGCGCCCGCGGCAAAGCCCAGCAGCGCCAGCGCCAGCCCAGCCACCGCCACCACCAGCGCAAACCATCGCGCCAGCGCGGGCCGGTTCTTCGGCAGCAGCGCCTCCACCAGCGCACCGGCAAATGAGAGATAAATCGTCCAGGCCAACATCTACAGCGGTTCTCCAGTTACCGTACAACGAAGCTCATCACGTTAAGCGGCTTTCGACCCCAGAAGAAAGCCACCGTGCAAAATCCAAAAAGCGCTACTCCACACGGGAGAACCGCTCTTAAAATCTCCAGTGCGCCAGCAGGTTCACAACCGTCGGGTTCACATGCTCCAGCACCAGTTGCGGCAGCAGTCCCAGCAGCAGCATGATGCCGATCACCGGCGCCATCGCCAGCCGCTCGCCCCCGTGCATATCCGGGAAACTCGCCCACTTCTCCGGAACCGGTCCGGTAAAGACCTTCTGAATCACCGTCAGAATCACCGCTGCCGTCACCAGCAGCCCAAGGATTGACACCGCGGCCGCCTGCCAGTTCAGCGGAAAGACGCCGCGGAAGATCAGGAACTCGCCGACAAACCCGTTCAATCCAGGCAGGCCCAGGGATGAGAACAACGCAATCCCCATCATCCCGGCCAGCACCGGCGCCGGCTTGCGCAGCCCGCCAAAGTGGTCGATGCCCCGCTCGCCCCCGCTCCGCTCCTGCATCATGGCGATAAACCAGAACAGCGCCCCCGCCGTCACGCCGTGATTGAACATTTGCAGAATCACGCCATTCAGCGCTGCCGCCTGGCTCATCTGTGCGCCCACTCCCGCCGCGGGGACCGCCAGCGCAAAGATGCCCAGCAGGCAATAGCCGAGGTGATTCACTGAGGAGTACGCAAAGACGCGCTTCAGATCCTTCTGCGCTGCCGCGGCCCATGCGCCCATCACCACCGTGATGACCGCCAGCACCAGCAGCGGCGTCCGCATCTGGGCAATCTGGTGTCCGAAGAGCGGCACCGCAATCCGCAGCAGGCCATAGACGCCCATCTTCGACATCGCGCCGGTCAGCAGCATGGTCACCGGCGAAGGCGCCTCCGCATAGGTCGCCGGCAGCCATGTGTGGAACGGCGCCAGCGGCACCTTGACCGCAAACCCGGCCAGCACGCCGATCGCCAGCCACAGCATCACCGGCCCCAGATGCGCCACCACTGCCTGCTCGAGCGTGCCTGCAGCGGCCATGTTCGCCAGTTGCTCAAAGTCCATGGTGCCGGTCGAGAGAAACACTGCCAGGAACGACAGCAGCAGCGCGACGCTGCCCGCCATCGTGTACACAAAGAACTGCGTCGCCGCCGGCCCGCGCTTCGCACCGCCCCACAGCTTGATGAGGAAGAACGCAGGAATCAGGCTCAGCTCCCAGAACAGGAACCAGTGGAAGAAATTCAGCGCCGTAAACGAGCCGAAAAGTCCCGCCTCCAGCAGCAGCACCAGCGCAAAGTAGAGGCCTGGCTGCCGGTGCACATGATGCGCCGCATCCACGCTCATCAGCGTCACCAGCGCGGACAGCACCAGCATCAGCGCGCCCAGCCCATCCACGCCCAGGTAATACTCAATCCCCAGCGAGGGCGCCCAAGGCGTCCGCTCCACCAGCCCCATTGAGCCATCGGCGGGCAGATGCGTCCACACCACCAGCGAAATGGCCAGGCCGAGCAACGTCGTCAGCAGCGCCACGCCGCGCGCATGCCTCCCGGCAAACAGCGCAATCGCCGCCCCCACCACGGGCAGCACCGTCAGCAGCGTCAAAACAGGAAGTCCGTTCATCCTCGGCTGCTCCAGAAAAGAATTGCCGCCAGCAGCACCACGCCCAGCGCCAGCAGGCGCAGGTAGCTCTGCACACGGCCCGACTGTACCCGCGAAATCAGCCCGCCACCCGCCGCAAGCTCATCGCAGCCCTTGTCAAAGCCGCCATCCACGCCATGTACATCAATCAGCCGGTTCACCTGCGCCCAGCCACGGAACAGCCATGCCACTGCCGCCACCACGCCACCCCACACAAAGCGGTCGAGCCAGTCAGCCACGCGGGCCCACCACGCATAGAAAGCAATCACCGTCACGCCGTACAGCTCATCCACATAAATCCGGTCGCGCAGCACCGCCCACACCGGCGGCAATGCGCGCTCCAGCGCATCCGGTTCCTCGGCATCGGGAGACTTGCTCCCGTACAACAGCCACCCGGTTCCAATGCCAACGACCACAATTACCGTCGAAGTCGCCAGCAGCATCAACCACGCCGGCTCGGCGAAGGCATGCATGTCCAGCTCCGCTGCGCGACTGTCGAGAAAGGCCCGGAACCACGGCCACGCCGGAGTGCCGATCAATCCCAGCGCCATCGCAAAGAAGGCCAGAATCGCCAGCGGCATCGTCATCACCGCCGGGCTCTCATGCGCATGCCCATGCCCGCGCCAGGTTCCGAAGAAGACATAGCTCACCTGCCGCGTCATGTAAAACGCCGTCAGCACCGCACCAAACACCAGCATGAAATAAGGGCCATGCGAGAATGGCCATCCATGCGCCGACTCCAGAATCGCGTCCTTGCTCCAGAACCCGGAGAAGAAGATGGGCACGCCGCACAGCGCCAGCATGCCCGCGGCATACGTCAGGAAGGTCAACGGCATCGCGCTCCGCAGGCCGCCCATCTTGCGCACGTCCTGCTCCTCGTGGCAGCCGTGAATCACCGAGCCCGCGCCCATGAAGAGCAGCGCCTTGAAGAACGCATGCGTAATCAGGTGGAACATGCCCAC
>JBBIVH010000096.1:0-5795 GCA_037439805.1 Acidobacteriaceae bacterium | reverse complement strand
GAGCCCGCGCCGCTGTTGTAGAACAGCAGCGTTCCCGTCTGCGCAAACAGCCACACCATGCCCAGCAGGAAGAAGATGTCGCCCACGCGCGTCGTAAGAAACGCCTTCTTCGCCGCCGCAGCAGCCGAGGGCTTCTGATACCAGAACCCGATCAGCAGATAGGACGTGAGGCCCACCAGCTCCCAGCACATGAAGAGCAGCAGCAGCGAGTTCGCAATCACCACGCCCAGCATCGCCCCTGCAAACAGCGCCAGGAAGCAGAAGAAGCGCGTGAAGTTCTCGTCGTGCTCCATGTAGCCGACCGAGTAGATGAAGATCAGCAGGCCCACAAAGCAGACCATCACCATCATCGCGGCCGACAGAGGGTCCAGCACCCACCCCAGATCCACATGCGACGCGCCCACCTGCATCCAGGTGAAGTTCACCGTCTCGCGCACCGCGATGTGCTGCGTCCAGTCCGACACCACATGCGCGAAGGTCGCCAGAGCCAGAAGCAGCGACAGCCCCAGCGAACCAATCGCCAGCGCCGCTGCCGGCTTGCGCCGCGGCTGCTTCATCAG
The DNA here is from genome assembly GCA_037439805.1 of Acidobacteriaceae bacterium. Lineage (GTDB taxonomy): Bacteria > Acidobacteriota > Terriglobia > Terriglobales > Acidobacteriaceae > Telmatobacter. The sequence goes on along the minus strand of JBBIVH010000096.1, from coordinate 5,235 downwards.
CGCAATCACCCCCGAGGCCACCATCGGCATCGCGGGAATCAGCCACAGATACTGCGTCACCGTCGACGCGCAGGCCTGCATCCCCGGATGAAAGGCAGCCGTCAGTTCTTCCTGTATCAGCATTCCCCTTACCCTTTCATCCTGCTGATCTGGTCCAGATCCGTCGTCTTCAGATGCCGGTGAATCTGAATCACAAGACCCAGCCCCACGGCAGCCTCGGCTGCTGCCACGGCAATCGAGAACAACGCAAACATCAGTCCGGTCAGCATCTCCGGATGCGGCCCAAACCGCCAGAAGGCAATCAGGTTCAGATTCGCCGCATTCAGCATCAACTCAATCCCAATGAGAACAAGGATCGCGTTTCGCCGCGTCAGCGCCCCCGCCAATCCAATCGCAAACAAGAGCGCCGCCACCAGCAGATACCCCGCAAGCGGCGTGGAGAAACACGTCATCGCGCGTCCTCCTTCTCATACATGGCCACAATCACCGCGCCCACCAGCGCCGCCGTCAGCAGCAGCGCCACAATCTCCAGCGGCAGCACGTATCGGCTCATCAGCGCCTGCCCAATGTCCTCCACCGTGACCGCCGGCGCTCCTGCAGCCTGCGCCAGTCCCTTCACCGAGCGCAGCACGGCCCATCCCAGCACAGCAAACACCGCCGCCGCAATGCCCAGTCCTGCCAGCCATGTCCTGCTGAAGACCGTCCCCGCCTTGCCATCGTCCGCGCCGCGCGTCAGCAGAATCGCAAAGACCACCAAAATCGCCACCGCGCCCACGTACACCAGAATCTGCGTAAAGCCGACGAACTGCGCATCCAGTTGCAGAAACAGCAGCGCCAGTCCCGCAAACGCAACCGCAAGCGCCAGCGCGCAATGCACCAGGTTGCGCAGCGTCACCGCAGCCATGGCTCCCGCCAGCGTCAACACCGCCAGCACAACAAACACGATACTCATGCGCGGCCGCTCCCTTCCGCGCGCAGGCTCATGCGCCCGCTCCACCGCAACTCCGCTTCCCTACTCCGCATAGCGGTAACTCCTCGGCCCCAGGCGCTCGCGGCGCATGCCCACGCGGCCCATCAGCACATACGCGCCCGCCACAATCGCCATGCCCACAATCCAGCGCATCCACACGCCTTCCACAAACCGCCACTCCGCCGCCACCAGCAGATTCACCAGCGTCATCGGCAGCAGAAACTTCCATGCAAAATTCATCAGCTGGTCCTGGCGCAGCCGCGGCAGCGTGCCGCGCACCCAGATGAAGAAGCAGATCCACAGCTCCACCTTGGCAAAGAACCAGATCCACGACGGAACCCAGCTCAGCGCCGCCAGCGGCGACGACCACCCGCCCAGAAACAGAGTCGTGCCCAACCCCGCGATGCCAAACATCCCCACATACTCGCCCAGGAAGAACAGCGCAAACTTGAAGCCCGAGTACTCCGTAAAGTACCCCGCGATAATCTCCGACTCGCCCTCGGGCAAATCAAACGGCGAGCGGTTCGTCTCCGCCATCGAGGCAATCACGAACATCACAAATCCCGCCAGCCCCCACGGCTTGAAGACGTTCCAGTGCGCCAGTCCCCACGAGTATCGCGTCTGCGCGTTCACGATATCCACCAGCGACAGCGATCCGGTAATCATCACTACGCCCACCGTCGAAAGCAGCAGCGGCACCTCGTAGCTAATCATCTGCGCCACCGCGCGCATCGCGCCCAGCAGCGAATACTTGTTGCGGCTCGACCACCCCGCCATGAAGACCGACAGCTCCGTCGATGCGCCCATCGCGAAAAAGAACAGCAGGCTCGCGTCCATCTCGACGAGCACCATGTTCCGCCCCATCGGCAGCACGGCGAGTCCCATGAACACCGCCACCACCAGGACCAGCGGCGAGATAAAGTGCACCACCGCGTCGGCATTCCGCGGAACAATGTCTTCCTTTGTCAGCGATTTGATGCCGTCGGCCACCGGCTGCAGTACCCCGAACGGACCCACGCGATTCGGACCGTAACGGTTCTGCATGCGCCCCAGCCCCTTGCGTTCCATCAGTACCGCCACCGCAAACAGCGCCGGATACACCGCCACAATCACCGCGACGCAGATCACCACGCTGGCCACGTGCTGCCACGCCATCGGCAGAAATCCCACCAGCCAGTGCAGCAGCAGAACAAAAATCTGATCGGCTTTCTCGATCATGGCTTACTCTGCGCCTCCTGTCGGCTTCGGCGCTTCCGGTTTCACCGCCGGCTCTGCGGGCGGCGCTGCCGCGGCCTTGGCTGCAGCCGCTTCCGCCGCGGCCTTCGCCTTGGCCTCTACCTTGGCCTTTTCCTCCGCCAGGCGCGCATCCACTTCCGTCGCCTCGGTGGGATGAATGGTGTGGTAGTACTCGTTCGACTTGGAGAGCTTTTCCCGGTCCAGCAGCAATCCGCCAAAGCGATCATCCGTCGCCAGCTCAAACACCGTGTCCATCTTGATCGCTTCGAACGGGCAGACCTCCACGCAGATCTGGCAGCTCATGCACACCGAAATATCAATATCGAACCGCACCGGATAGTTCTGCGGCTTCCCCACATAATCCGGCTTCTTGTCCTTGGACTTCTCGATGTAGATGCACTTCGGCGGGCATTCCTTCTCGCAGATCTGGCACGACACGCACCGCAGCCCCGCAAACGCATCCTCGCCGTCATAGACCAGAAACGGAAAATCGCGCGTCGCCTCGATCGGCGCCACCCGCTCCTCGGGATACTGCACCGTCGTCAATCGTTCTTTGGAGACATAGCTTCCGGCAAAATTCTTCGCCGTCTCCGCCAGCCCCTTCAGAATTCCCTCACCCAGCAAGATAGACTCCTTCGAGCAGTGATCAGTGGTCAGTGCTTAGTGGTCAGAACCCATCGTCAGTCAGCGATCCTATTCAGTATTGCGTAGAGCATCTTTCCCACTTCGTGCGACAGTTCGTCCGCTTCGTTCATTAGCCTGGCCTCTCCCAGTCCGAGTCTCCGTGCAATTTCTATCTGCGTCTGCAGTTCGAAATTTGAACCACGTGCGATGCCAAGGAATTGGCGAAACTCACCAGTGCTCATCCGTCCCTGTCCTTCAGCGATATTACTTGGCACCGAAACTGCACACCGTCTGATCTGGCTCGTCAATCCGTACAGCTCTTCGCGCGGAAAATCATGCGTCATCCGGTAGACCGCTGTGGCTAAACTGACTGACTTCTGCCAGACCACTAAGTCACGAAATGACTGTGCCGCCGGTCTGCCTTCCATCGTCTCTTTCTCTCTCCCTGCCAGCAACCGATCACTGACCCCTGATCACTGACCGCTGCCTATCGGTCCACTTCTCCCAGCACAATATCCACTGACCCCAGAATCAGCACCACATCGGCCACGTTATGCCCGAGGCACATGTCTTCCAACACCGTCAGGTTCACAAAGCTCGGCGGCCTCACCCGGTAGCGATACGGATTTCCAGATCCATCGCTGATCAGATAAAAGCCCAGCTCGCCCTTCGGCGCCTCGATGCGTCCGTACGCCTCGCCCGGCTTCGGCCGGAAGTTGCGAATCTTCGCCTTCGGATCCATCACCGGACCACCCGGAACATCCTTCAGCGCCTGCTCCAGAATCTTGATCGACTCGCGCAGCTCCAGCAGCCGGATCATGAACCGGTCGTAGACATCGCCATGGCTGCCCAGCGGCACCTTGAAGTCGAACCGGTCGTAGATTCCGTAGTGGTCCACCTTGCGAATGTCGTAGTTCACGCCGGAGGCGCGCAGCATCGGGCCGGTCACGCCCGCGCTCATCGCCAGTTCCGCCGGCAGCACACCCACGCCCTGCGTCCGCGCCATCAGAATCTCGTTCGTGCAAAGCAGCCGCTCAAACTCATCGGCGAACTTCGGCAGGCCCGCCACCACGCTCCGCACGTCATCCAGCCACGCCGGAGTGGCATCCACGCGGCAGCCGCCAAAGCGCATGTAGTTGCACATCATGCGCGAACCCGTCAGCGACTCGAACAGGTCCAGTATCTTTTCGCGCTCCTTGAAGGCATACATCAGTGGCGTACCGCTCGCGCCCATGTCCTGAATCAGAAAGCCCACGGAGAGCGCGTGGTTCTGCACACGCGTCAGTTCGCCCACAATCACCCGCAGGTATTCGGCGCGCTCCGGCACCTCCTGCCCCACCAGCTTCTCCACCGCCAGCGCATACGCCCAGTTGTTGGTCAGCGAACAGATATAGTCCAGCCGGTCCGTATAGGGCATCGAAGCCAGATAGCTATGCCCCTCGCCCAGCTTTTCGTGATTCCTGTGCAGATAGCCAAAGACCGGCTTGAGCTTCGTAATCTGCTCACCCTGCAGCGTTACATCCATGCGAAACACGCCATGCGTGGACGGGTGATGCGGCCCCATGGAGACTTCCAGCAACTCACCTTCGCCGTAGTCCTCAATCGCCGGCGCCTTGCTCCAACTTTCCTGTCGAGTTGCGGACGCGCTCATTGCCCGGCCCCTTTCTGCTCCGCAATCCTCGCCTGGTGCGCCGTTGCTTTTGCCAGCACCGCGTCATGTGCGGTCGGCTCGTAGTCGTAGTCATCCGGCTCCACATAGTCGCGCCGCATCGGATGATCCTTGAATCCTTCCCACATCAGAATGCGCCGCAGGTCCGGATGCCCGGTAAACACCACTCCGTACAGATCAAAAACTTCGCGCTCCTGAAACTCCGCCGAGCGCCACACCGGCGTCATCGACGGCAGTTCCACCGCATCCGTCCGGTTCTTCGTGCGCATCCGCAGCACCACCGGCCCGTGCTTCTTCGTCATCGAGTACAGGTGATACACCACCTCGAGATAGCCCGGCTCCACGCGCTTGCGCGGCTCTTCCACCGTCTCCTCGACCTGCTGCTCCACGCCGTCCACGGTTTTCGTGACGGTCTTCGTCACCTTCACCTTCTCGGTGATCTCCTTGTCCGGCCAATCCACTCCCGTCACATTCGACAGAAACGTCAGCGCAAGCTCCGCGTCGTCCCGCAGAAACTTCGCCACATCCACCGCATGTTCCGGCTGCAGCAGCAGCGAGTGCTGCGCCGCAGGTCCGGGGTTCTGCACAATCTCCACCCCGGTGCCCGGAACCGCCGCCTCAATCGCCGCCTTGATCTCCTCCACCGTCTTCATTAGCGAATCACCACCGGCACAGTCCATACGCTCGTATTCGCGGCCGGCTCCAGGTCATGTTCTCCCGGCTCCGGCACCGCGAA
>JBBIVH010000095.1:0-10205 GCA_037439805.1 Acidobacteriaceae bacterium | reverse complement strand
AGGTGCACCCTCCCGCGCGCTGGTTGGGTCGCGGGGAGGGTGCGGGATGTCAGAAGCTCCGCGAGAAGCCGATGGTCACGGAGTTCTCTGACATCTTGCTCGTGACGCTGGTGCCGGGGATGGGTCCCTGTCCTGAGTACCAGGGACCTGTAATTGAGTTCTGGAAGGCGTGGTAATAGGCGAAGTTGGCGTCCCAACCGTGAACCTGCTGCACGAAGCCGCCACTGAGGTGGTGTTTTACGATGCCGGGCGCGGGCGTGTTGAAGAAGGACAGGCTGTCCGGGATTGGATTCTGCGAGAAGTTGTAGCCGCCGATGATCTTGGTGGTGCGGGTGATCTGCTGCTGCACGCCGCCGCCAATGGCCCAGATGCTTTGCCAGCCGAAGCCGGCGATGGAGCCGTCGGCGTTGAAGCCGGATTTGTTGAAGGGCCTCATACCGCCGTAGTCGAACCAGCGGGCGTCGAGGCCGATGTGGGTGCGCTTGGTGGGCGTGACGCCGATTCCCATCGATGTGACCGAGGGCAGGTTCATGAGGAAGTGGAGCGAATGGAAGGTTCCGCTCTCGTCGATCGCCATCCACTTGAACTGACGGAACCAGATGGGCGAATGATAGGATGCGCCGATGCTGACGACGTCGTTGAAACGGTAGTGAACACCGGCCTGGCCTCCCATGCCGAGCGCGGAGGCGCTGCTGAGAGCGGAGAGGTAGTAGGGCATGGTGCTGCCGGCGGAGACAGGCGCGGCGAAGGGCGCGGGGACCATCTTGAGCATGGAGAAGGCCGGCACGACCGAGATGCCGACGGAGAGATGGTCGGATAGCTGGCGGGACATGCCCATGGGAACGACCAGCAGAGCGTAGTTGGACCGGAGACGGCCGAAGCCGATGCCGTTGGGAGCCTGCGGTGTGAGGATGGGATTGGAGAAGTTGGTGCTCTGATCGTAGTCAACGCCGAAGCCACTGACTGCGAGCATGGCGACGTGATAGGCGCTGCGGCTGCCCTGCGGATGATAGATGAAGGCAAGGCCGGGCATGAAGGCGGTGTCTGTATGGCTGACGGTGGTGCCGCTGAGCGTGGCTGCGGGAAAGCCCGGACCGAAGGCGCCGGCGTTGACGGTGCTGGAGAGTGAGCGCCACGGGGTGAAGATGGTGCCGTGAAACTCGATGCGGTGGTCCTGGAAAAGCGCCGTGCAGGCGGGGTTCCATGCGATGGAGCCGGTGGCGTCGAGGCAGAGGCCGGTGTCGGCACCGCCCATGGCTTCATTGACGGGACCTGCTCCGTGGAGGAAGTGGCCGTCGGTGGCGTGGAGGGCGAACGGGAGCAGCAGAGTAAGGAGCGCGGCAATGAGGCGCGGCGCGGATGCGGTGAAACGGCGGTGCGGTTTCATGGTATCGGCTTCCCTGCAGGACCCGCCCGGAGTCGCCGCTCGGCGATGGTTGTAGCCTGCGGCGGGGCGGAGTCCCGACATGGGATAGAAGCACGTGGCGTGCCATGCCGAAAGGCGGCAAATGCTGCCTTTGAAGGGCGCTTGCGCGTGAATGGAAACTGAGTGTTGCAACGAGACGTTTCATGGTGAAACGCAGTGTTGCTGTGGCCATGGGTGGCAATTTGCTCTTCAGGTTCGTCCGGTCGGGCGTGTTGACATGAGTCGCTGCTGGGGCTGGAATCTTGCTGTGGTCAGTGCCTGTTCGCCTGCAAGGAGGTGAAGGGTATGAGCCATTTTTCTGCTCGTCTTCTTTACTGGTCGCCGAGGGTCCTCGGCGTTGCGTACGCAATCTTCCTCAGCATCTTTGCCCTGGATGTCTACAGCGAGACGCATGGTCTGCTGCAGACGGGGCTGGCATTGATGCTGCATCTTATTCCGACGATGGTGGTGCTGGTAATCCTGATCGTGGGCTGGCGATGGGAATGGATTGGAGAAGTGCTGTTTGCGCTGGCGGCTGCGGCCTATATGTGGAGGGTGCTGCCCAGGCATGTGGATTGGGCAGCGGGGATTGCTGGTCCACCCCTGTTGATCACTGCGCTGTTCCTGGTGAGCTGGAGCGAACGCGCGAGGGTGCGGGCTGCGCTTCAGAAGCGCAACCTCATGCCGAACTGCAACTGCCGCTCGCGATAGAAATTGGTCGCGTTAATGTTGAGCGGCTGGCCAAACTCCGTCTGTCCCGGCTTGAGGCCGGTGAGGAAATTGAGGGACGGCAACTCGCCTGCGGCGGTTCCTGAGCGGATTGTGTAGCCGACGGTCTCAACCTCGGTGACATTCTGGTGGTTGAAGAGATTGAAGGTCTCGGCCAGCAGCTCGAGTTGCCTCATCTCGCCAAGAATGAATCGCTTGCTCAGATGCAGATCGGCCTTCCACGTGCCGGGATACCGATAGGTGTTGCGGCCCACGCCGTAGACGCGGTTGTCTCCGCCATAGCCATTCATGCCCTGCGCGAGCCCCACAATGGCCGTGCCACTCGTCGTGAATTCCTTTGCCAGAGAGCCCGCCGTGCGCATCGAGTAGGGCAGGCCGCTGTGGATGTAACCGATGCCGCTGAGCATCCAGCCATTGCCCAGTTGCGCCGCTCGAGCGCGCAACGCCCACTTCGGCTGCCACACGATGGCCACGGAAGCCGCGTGCCGCACATCGAGGCTGCTGTTGCCGTACTCCTGGCGAAAATTGTTCGGATCAAAGATGCTGCTTCCGTAGTCCCATGCGCTCTGGCTCGGATTCCAATCCATCGCGTGGGCGTAGGCATAGCGCGCATGGAAGGCGAGCCCGTAGAGTCCGTAGCGCGTGACGCGCAGGGTGGCGGCCTCGTAGGTCGCGTTGGCGCGACTGAAGATCTCCGTCACCTGCTGATAGTGGGGATTGAGTCTTCCGGTAAAGCCCGTCGGCGATGCGGCCGAAGGCCACGATGCAAAGAACGGCACGGTGATTTGCGATGTCTTGAGTGGGCCCGCGCCGTTGCCATCGACCACTGCGTAGGTGATGGTCTTCGGGTTCACCGCCGGATCGATATTCGCGTCCATCGTGACGGGCAGATGGCGCGCGAGGCTCATCACCGCGCTTGCATCCAGCAGCACGCGGCCGGGCAGGTTTTCTTCCACGGTAGCCTCAGCCTGGTGCACCTGCCCGTTGCGGAAATTCGGAGCAAACTCCACCGCGCCGGGCATCACCACCGTGGCGGGCCGGCCACTGAGGACATAGGGAAACGGCGGCGCGCCGCCCGCGGCGAGGTTGTCGGTCGGCCGCATGAAGAAGTACAGGTCGCCGTTGGGCGAGCCCGTCTGTGTCAGCACGTTCTCGATGGTCCGGTTGGGCGTGCGGCCAAAGTACATGCCATACCCGAGGCGCAGCACGGGCCACCGGCTTTTCTCCGTTCCCCAGGCCAGGCCAGCGCGCGGACCCCATTGATTGCCGAGGCTCGGCACGGTCTCCGTCAGCGGCAGATCCGGATTGTTGAGCCGTGCAATCGGCGGAGGCATCTGCTGCCGCTCCCAACGCATCGCCAGCGTCAGCGCGAGCTGCTTTTGCGGCTGCCATTGCGCCGTGGCATAGCCGGCCCAGTCACTCGTGCTCAGCCACCAGTCGCTCGGTCCCATTGTCTGCGAGTAGTAGGTGTAACACGGCAGGTAGCCGAGGCCGCGCAGAGTTCCCGCCGAATCGCGCCATGCGCGACCCGTCTCGTCGCAGTTGTGCTGGTCCATGGGATTCAACTGCCCGGCGATACCATAGGCTGCGAAGGCCAGCGCGTCCGAGGCGAAGTTGTCCAGGCTGTAGTAATCGTAGGTGCCGGTGCGGTTGTTCAGCAGGCTGGTCGCGTCGGTGTTGTGGCTCGCTTCAAAACCGGCCTTCAGCAGCAGCGGCCCGCGCGCCCAGTTCATCTGCTCCTGCGCCTGGTAGAGATGCTCGTCGGGATAGCTGCCCGCGCCGAAGCGTGCCGGATTGCCGATGGTGAAGCCGTAGCGCGAGTCGACGCGGATCTGCGGCAGTTGTCCCCACGCATTGATGTTCAGCGCCTTTTCAAAAGCGGAGGGCGTCTCGGCGGGCAGGGTCAGATTCTGATGCCCAAACGAGCCCTGCGTCACCAGCAGAAGGTTTGCCGTGGCAAAGTGCTCCCAGCGGCCCAGCAGCCACTGCTCCACCGCAAAGCTCGAGCCGTAGCTGTGGCTGCCATACATCTCCGAGGCGCGCGTCATGCCACCGCCAGGCGCGTTGCGCTGCGCGCCGGTTCCTTCCAGCGTGAAGCGGTCGCGTTCGCTCGCCTGCCTGTCGCCGCGTGCAAAGCCTGTCCACTGCGCCGAGGTGCGCGGCGCGGGCCCCAGCAGGCCCGCCAGAGACTGCAGCAGGGGAGTGAAGGCCGCCATGCCCGCCGCCACCGGGTCGGTACTGCTCAGGCCCAGCCGCGCGCTCAGCACCTGCATCTGATCGTTGGCTGGCTGCGCAAAAAAGTTCTCCGGATGGCGCACCATGGAGACGCCCGCGTCGTTGCGATGGTAGCTGTCGAGCGCGGCAAACCAGAAGAGGCGGCTTCTGCGGAAGCGCCCGCCTGCACCGAGACCCCAAGTGACAGCACGGTCGCCCGGCGTGTACGGCTCCGGTGTAAAGGTTGGAATCGCAGCGCCCGTTCCCGGCGCGGTTTGCTTTACCCACTGCGTGAAGGGATTCTGCGCGCCCCAGAGATTGTCGCGGTCCAGAAGAAACGCCTGGCCATGAAGCCGATTGGAGCCGCTCGCGGTCTGCTCATCGGCTCCTCGGCTGGCTGCGCGGCTTGCATCCACGCCTGTCGCCGCGGCCACGGACTGCACTTCACGAATCGCCGCTTCGTTGGCGCCGGGACCGATCAACGCGGCGCTGCGGCTATGCATTCTGCCTACGCCGCTGCCCCCAAAGGCCAGCCGGATGCTTGCTCCATCCACGGTGTTCGCGGCTGGTTCTTCGCCTCCGCGCGGCGATGACTGCACGGCGCCGCCGGAGTCGCTGGCGGCGGGCGGCGAGTCCAGCACGAAGTTCTGCCAGTTGCGCCCCGCCAGCGGCAGAGCCTGCAACTGCTCCGCCGTGAGGCTGACCGGCTGGGCAGCCACAACTTCGCCGTTCTGCATTGGGGGCTTCGCTGCGGTCTGTGTTGTCTGCACCGATGCATGTGCAGCAAGCGTTGCGTGGCTGTTGTCAGTCGCTGACGAAGAAGCCGTTCCCACGACCGGAACACGTTGGCTGGAAGCGGCCGCGGTTTGCGTCGAAGCCAGTGGAGACGCGCTCCCGGCAATTGGCCACGCACGCAAGGGCTGCTCTGCCAGCGGAGTCTCGGCGAGGGATTGCGCCACGTCCGGCATTGTCTCAGGCGGCAACGCGGCCTTGCGCAACGCGCTTTGCGCCAGTTCGCTCTCTGCCTCGCGCGACGATGCCGATGGAATAGCGGAAGCTGGCGGCTCCGGCTGCGAGGAGGCTTCTACTGTTGCGTGCGGCTCAAAGCGAAGCGCCGTTTGCACGCGCGTCTCGTGGCCGGCCGCGACGACGATACCATCGACCTCACCCTCTCCAAGGCCAGGCCGATCTGCGTGCAGCACATAGGTGCCCGCAGACAGCTCCTTGAAGCGATACGAGCCATTTCGACCCGATGTAGCTCGCCGCTCCTCCCCGGTCGCGCCATTGCGCAGGGTGAGCGCTGCGCCGGAGATAGGGCGAGAGTAGAGATCGGTCAGTCGCCCAGTCAAGGCCCCGGAAGTGGATTGGGCGAATGCTACTGCGCCTGCGCCGAACCCCACGGTCAGCGCGGCCAAACCCACCAGCTTCCACCAGCCCCATCCTGCCATCGAGCGAACCAATCTCACAACGACTCAGAGAAAATTCCATCCTCACTGCGCCGCCCACTCTTTCGGCAGGTCCGTTGCTGGCGCATTTCCATGCAAGCGCAGAAGTCCCCCCTTCTGCGATTCGCACGTTGCCATGGCAGTGAAGTTACTCCGAATTTTAGAGCATCCTCATGCTTCATCCTTCCGGCGACTTTCGGTTTCCTAACCGAAGGTCACATGCCGCATTCTGCTGCTCGGCACCCAGCACCGGGAGCGGTTCGATACACTGAAGAGACGGCACCCTGCCGCTAAGAGGCTTAGAGGCGCGGACTGTGCACTGAGTCCGGGCCAAGGTACGCACAGCACACCCATGTTCATTGATGAAGCAAAAATTCGCGTGAAGGCCGGCGACGGCGGCAACGGCTGCATGGCCTTCCGGCGAGAGAAGTTTGTCCCGCGCGGCGGTCCCTCGGGCGGGGACGGCGGGCGCGGCGGCGACGTCGTGATGGAGTCTTCGCAACGGCACAACACGCTGATCCACTTCCGCTACAACCCAGAGCACAAGGCTCAGCGCGGCGAGCACGGCATGGGTTCCAACTGCACGGGACAGGATGGCGAGTCGGTTGTGCTGCAGGTTCCCGTCGGCACGGCACTCTACGACGAGGAAACCGGCGAGCTGGTGCATGACTTTGCGCAGCCCGACGAGCGCATCGTCATCGCCAAGGGCGGGCGCGGCGGGCGAGGGAATCAGCACTTTGCCACCAGCACGCATCAGGCCCCGCGGGAGCATGAACTGGGCCGTCCCGGCGAGGAGCGCCGCTTCCGCCTGGAGCTGAAACTGCTGGCCGATGTGGGCCTGGTCGGATATCCCAATGCAGGGAAATCCACGCTGATTTCGCGCATCTCCGCCGCGAAGCCGAAGATTGCGGACTATCCTTTCACCACGCTCGAGCCGAACCTGGGAGTCGTGAGCGTAGGCGAGGAGCCGGAGCGCCAGTCCTATGTAGTGGCGGACGTGCCGGGTCTTATCGAAGGCGCGCATCTGGGCTCCGGCCTCGGCGTGCAGTTTCTGCGCCACATCGAACGCACGCATGTGCTTGCGCACCTGGTCGATGTTTCCGATGCGTCGGGACGGCCCGACCCGGTTGAAGACTTCAAGATCATCAACAAGGAACTGGCGAGCTTTGGACACGGCCTCGATGAGAAGCCGATGATCGTGGTCGCCACCAAGATCGACGCGGCGAATCCGGAAAAGCTGAAAAAACTGCGGGCTCACTCCAAACGCAGAAGGATGGAGTTCCATGCCATCTCGGCAGTCACGGGCGAAGGCATCGAGGAGCTGAAGTGGGCGCTGGCAAGACGGCTGCGGCCTGCTCAAGCGTGATCCGCGCACTGCTTGACCCCATGGAGTAAACTGTCTACCCATGCGATGACGATGGCAGAGCGTTCCATCAACGAGCTTGTGCGAGCCTGCGCACAAACCGCAGACACCGCGGACTGGGAAGAGTTTCTCAGCCGGTGCACTCCTGTCGTCCGCTCCGTCGCAGCTCACATGACCCACCGCTGGACGGGATCCTCTTCCTCCAGTCAGGTGCTCGACATTGTGCAGGAGGTCTTCCTGCGTCTTTGCGAACGCGAGCGCCGTATCCTACGCGAGTTTGTTCCTCGGGGCGAGGCATCATTCTTTGCGCTTCTTCGCGTGATTGCGGCTTCCGTGGCGAGCGATTTTTTCCGCAGGCAGTACTCGGCCCGGCGCGGGGCGCAGAAGACAACCACCGAATTCGATGAATACTCGGGAAGCGTTCAACGCGGCACAGATTCGTACGACGCAAAGATGCATCAGAATGTGCTTTTCTCAGAGATTGACAGCCGGATGCTGGCGGCTTCGGACGCGGTGTCGACCCGGGATCGCGCTATCTTCTGGCTGTACTTCCGGCAGGGCTTTACGGCCGAAGAGATCGCGGGCCTGCCGGTGGTGCACCTTACTCCGAAGGGCGTCGAGAGCGTCCTGCGGCGGGTCACGCAATGGCTTGCCCGGTCGCTGGATCCATCCGGAGCGGCGACTCGCGGCGACTCGCCGGCGAGACGGACTGAGGAATCCAGAAAGATCCATGCGGCCCGCGAAGGAAAAGTCGCAAATCTTGCGATCTTTCTTAAGGATGCACACAAACTTCTGGACAAATCCGCTGAGAGCTCCCCATCACAGCCGGACGCTGGCCACCCGTTGGGAGACTGCATAGGATGATGTCGATGTTTCGTATCGGATCTGGCCGGCGCGCAGCACAGACCTCATCCCGGCGCTCTGCTGGCAGCGTATCGTGCCCCGATCTCGCAGCCTGGATCGCGCTGGCCAACGATGCGCTGCAGCGAAGGGAACTCGACGCGCTGCTGCTTCATTGCTCTCGCTGCGATGAATGCCTTGAGGTGCTGAAGCAGAGCAGCCCGGCGCTGGCGCAGAGGATCGCAGAGAGCGATGCGAGCCGGATCGAGCCGCACTCTGCTCCTGATTCCATGTGGCTTCATCGTCTTGCCGCGGAGCTTGCGCATTCTCCGCGTCGCGCCCCGAGAGCGGCGGCAATTCGGAGAATGGCCGGGTGGACAGCCGCATTTGCGTCCGTTGCCTTGGCGGTGGCTGGCGTTATGGTCTGGCGCTCACGTCAGAATGCGCCAGAACGACTGCTGGCCCTCGCCTACGCGCACAACCGCTTTCTGGAATTGCGTATTCCCGACGCCCCGTTTGCGGCACGCACAGCCGAGTCGCACGCGCGCGGCGCAGGTCTCCATCAAGAGGGTTCTTCGCTGCTGAGCGCGCGCGCCGAGATTGTCCGGCATCTTGAGACTGCCCCGTCCGATCCGTATTGGCTGGCGTTGCGCGCGCGGGCTGATCTGCTGGACGAAAGCTATGACGCTGCGATCGACACCCTTGACCGTTTGATCGCTTCAGGCCCGGCGACGCCGAGCCTTCTCACGGACGATGCCTCGGCTTACTTTCAGCGCGGCATCGCAACGGGCAGCGAAGACGACCGCGCAACGGCTCTCGACTCTTTGCGCCGCGCCGACGAAATGGCTCCGGACGATCCCGTCGTTCTCTTTAACGAGGCGCTTGTGATGGAGGACCGGGCCCAGTTGATGAATGCAGTCGAGACCTGGAATCGCTACCTCAGATTCGAGCGGGACCCGCAATGGCTCGCCGAGGGCCGTAGACATCTCGCTGATCTGGAAGAGCGTCTGGACAAGGTCAAGTCGCACCAAAGCCGCATGAGACAGCATCTCGACACGCCAGAGGCGCAGCGCGCGCTCGCGGCAGACGACGTTGCGCTCGCGTCCCTGGATGAAGAGCTCTCGACCACGCTGCTTCCAGATCTTCTGAACGCTGCTTTTCCAATGCCCGCCAATCGCTCTCGCGGCTCGCCCTGCGCCGCGCAATGCGCCTCCGCCCGCAAGCTCTTGTCCTCGATCGCCGCTTCCCTGGAGCAACATCACCGCGATCCCTGGCTCACCCAGTTCCTTCCCAACCCTGATCATCCCGCCTCCCTTGCATTCGTCACCGCTACCCGGCAACTCGCCGGCGCGCTCCTGGCCGACAATACTGGAAACTACGCGCAAGGCATGCGCCTTTCTCAGCAAGGCAGAAGCAGCTTTCTACGTGCCGGTAACGCCGCGGGCGCCGATCGCGCATGGCTTGAATACGCCTACGCATCCCAGCGCCTGGGCAAGCTGCACCAATGTGGCGGCGCGGCCCGAAGCCTCGTCAACCTTCAGCCCGCCTTCGCGTGGATACAGTCCAGCAGTCTCACGCAGGTGGGCATCTGCGCCGAAGGTCCCGACGCGCTGGCAGAGGCCAATCCGCTCTACAAGCGTGCGGCCGCTGTCGCCCAGGAGCATCAGTATGCGCTGCTCGCGATGCGCATTCGGAATCAGATTGCCGGCAGCGCCCTTGAATCCGGAGATATCGAATCGACGTGGCGCATTTGCCTGCAGACGATGCGGCAGTTCTATGCCGGCGACTATCCTTCCTTCCGCGCGTACACGATACTTGCCGGCCTGGCCGAGGCGGAGAAATCCACACCGCGCACGCATCTGGAACTGCTGTTGCAGCGCGAGTTGCTAAGTCTGCTTGAGCTGACTCCGAGCCGCAACCTCATTCCCTCTCAGCGCTACGATCTTGCCATCGCTGCCATTCGTGCGGGCGCGGCGGAAGAAGCGCGGCAGCAGCTTGCCGAGGTGCAAGCGGAATTGGCGCAACAGCACGACGAGCCCTCGCTTCGCACCTTTCTGGCCGACAGTGAGATTGCCCTGGCGAGCCTCTCCATCTCCCGCAATGAACTACCCTCCGCATCGCAGCTCCTGGACTCGGCGCAGGGGCACATGGCCGGCATGGACGATGAATCGGAGCTCGCTGCCTATGCTGCCGCCAGAGGCCAGCTCGA
>JBBIVH010000094.1:0-10235 GCA_037439805.1 Acidobacteriaceae bacterium | reverse complement strand
CCTGTAACAAGCGCCAGCGGAGGCGAGAGCAGCCCGCTGGCGGCGACGATCAGACCGGCAAAAAAGACATTTTTGGACACACACTGAGCTTGCCGTGATTTCACGCGCCCGTCCAAGCAGAACTTCTCATGGCCGATAGGCCTACCTTATCCATCCGCACGCTCCGTCTTTTCATACAATTAGGCGGGCTCTCCATTCAGGTTCCGCTCCCGGCTC
Organism: Acidobacteriaceae bacterium; assembly: GCA_037439805.1. Taxonomy (GTDB): domain Bacteria; phylum Acidobacteriota; class Terriglobia; order Terriglobales; family Acidobacteriaceae; genus Telmatobacter. Next base: position 10,019 of record JBBIVH010000094.1, on the reverse strand, counting down.
GAATAGCAGCACGCATGTAACGAATCCTCCCAAAGGGGGCTTTTATGAGTTGCATGGATAAACGAAGAACATCTCACCCGCTTCTTCCCCCCTGGTTGCCGGCCGCTGCCGGCGCGCTGTGGGTCGCTCTTGCGGCGTCTGGGGTCGTGTCCGTTGCGCAGGCTCCCGGCCCTGACCCGGCCGCGCAGGCCTCCGCGCAGCCCGCGCTCACACTCCACGACGCCATCCTCCAGGCCCTCGGCCAGAGTCCCGAAGCAGCCGCGGCCAAAGCCGATACGCAATCGGCCAAAGCCGACGCATCGCTCGCCCGCACCATGCTGCTGCCTCAGCTCGGCTTTACAGAGGACATCTCGCGCGGCAACGATCCCGTCTACGTCTTCGGATCGCGCCTGCGTCAGCAGCAGTTCACTGCGGCCAACTTCGCCCTCAACGCTCTCAACCGTCCTACCCCCATCGGCAACTTCGCCACCCGCTTTGGCGGCCAGTGGAACGCCTTCGACTCCTTTAAAACGCAGCGCACCATTCACGCCGCCGACTTCATGCGCAAGTCCGCCGACTCCGCGCAGCAGGCCGTCGATCAGAAGATCGCCCTCGATGTCGTACAGTCCTACCAGTCCGTTCTCTACGCCGAGCGCCAGGTTCAGGTCGCGCAACACCAGCAGGAGACCGCCGCCGCGCTGCTCAGCTCCGTCGATGACCGCGTCAAGGCCGGCCTCGCCGTCGAGTCCGACCGCATGTCCGCGCAGGTCAACGTCGCCGCCCGCAAGCAGGAACTCATCGCTGCGCAGGGCGCCCTCGAACTCGCATGGGCACAGCTTCGCGTCGCCATGGGCGCGCCGGATCTGAAGAGCACGCCCCTCGAACCGCTGCAGCCGCACGACTTTCCGCAGAAGCCGCTCGAAGAGGAACTCGCTACCGCCGCAAAAACGCGCCCTGATCTCGCCGCCCTTGCGCACGCGCAATCGGCGCAGTCCGCGGCGGTCGCCGCAGCCAGGTCCGACTTCGGCCCGCGCATCGGCGCCTATGGCAACTGGGAGATGGACAAGCCCACCTTCACCGGCTCCGGTGGCAACAACTGGGTCGCCGGCGTGCAGCTCAACATCGACATCCTGCCCTTTGCTAAACGCGCCCAGCTCGCCCAGCAGACCGCGGCCAAGGCCCGCCTCGATGCCGACATGAACTCCTCGCAGCAGCAGATGCGGCTGCAGGTCAGCCAGGCTCACATCCAGCGCCAGACCGCGTCGCTCTCGCTCGACACCGCGCGCGCCGCCGTCGATCAGGCTGCCGAGAGCCTGCGCATTCTGCGCAACCGCTACAGCGCCGGCCTTGCCACCATGACCGATCTGCTCGCTGCCGAAGATGCCGAGCGGCTGGCACAGACCAACTACTGGCATGCCGTCTACGGAAACGCAGTGGCCTATGCCCAACTACTTTTCGCGACAGGGACTCTCACTCCCGATGCGGCGGAGGATCTGCAATGAAGCTTCTCGTCTCCAGTTGTTTACTTGCCGCCACCTCGGCGCTTCTCGCGGGCTGCGATTCGTCGCAACCCGTCTCCAAGGCTGCGCCTGAGACCGTGCAGGCGCGCATCGTTCAAAGCCGGCAACAACTCGCGCCCGTCAACGTCCGCACCACCGGCACCATCCACGCCCACGAGTCCGCCGTGCTCTCCGCACAGGTGATGGGCCGCGTGCAGCAGGTTCTCGTGCACGAAGGCGACAGCGTCAAGGCCGGCCAGACCCTCGCCGTGCTCGATGACGCTTCCATGCGCGCCTCCGTCGATCAGGCGCAGGCCGCCGTCAAGGCCGTCGAAGGCCAGCAGGCCGCCGCGCAGACGCAGGCCGACCTCGCCCAGAGCACGCTCGCCCGCTATCAGCAGTTGCAGGCGCAGAAGAGCGTAAGCCCGCAGGAGATGGATGAGGTCTCGCGGCGCGCCCAGGCCGCCGCCGCGCAGGTCGAAGCGATCCACGCACAGTCCCAGGCAGCGCAGGCACAGGAGACCAGCGCCCGCACCATGCTTGGCTACACGCGCATCCGCGCACCCTTCGGCGGCGTCATCACCGCTCGCATGGTTGATCCTGGCGCGCTCGCCTCGCCCGGCGTTCCGCTGCTCCAGGTGGACAGCGCCGGTGCGCTCGAACTCCAGACCACCGTCGATGAATCCGTCATCACCCATGTCCGCAAGGGCATGTCCATCCCCATCACCGTCGATGCAGCGCCCGGCACGGCAATCAGCGGCACCGTCACCGACATTGTGCCCGCCGCCGATCCCTCCAGTCACAGCTTCCTCGTCAAGCTCACACTGCCGCACTCCGCGCAGCTTCGCGCCGGCATGTACGCCACCGCAGCTATCCCCACTGGCTCGCATCAGGCTATCCTTGTGCCGCGCTCCGCGGTCCTGCTGCGCGGCTCGCTCAACTGCGCCTATGTTCTCGATGCCAACAGCATCGCGCAGCTTCGCTACATCACCCTCGGCTCCACGCAGGGCGATATGGTCGAAGTTCTCTCCGGCCTCTCCGCCGGCGAACAGCTCGTCGACGATCCCAATGACCGCGATCTCACAGGCAAGCGCATCGCTGCGGAATCCAGTGAGGCTCGGCAATGACTGAGACCACTCCCCACGCCGGCCTCGGCCTCGCCGGGCGTCTCGCGCACGCATTCCTCAACTCCAAGATCACGCCGCTCTTCATCGCTGCGTCGCTGGTCCTCGGCGTTCTCGCCGTCGCCGTCATCCCGCGCGAAGAAGAGCCGCAGATCCTCGTCCCCATGCTCGACATCACCACCGTCATGCCCGGCGCTTCGCCGGCTGAAGTCGAGCAGCGCGTCACCGTGCCCATTGAGACGCTCGTCCACCAGATCTCCGGTGTCGAGTACGTCTACTCCACCTCCGGCCCCGGCCAGAGCCTGGTCATCGTCCGCTTCCTCGTCGGCACCCCGCAGGAAGAAGCGCTCATCCGTGTCTACAGCAAGCTCTACTCCAACGCAGACCGCATGCCGCCCGGCGTGAGCATGCCCCTCATCAAGGCGCGCTCCATCGACGACGTGCCCATCCTTGCGCTCACCCTCTGGGGTCCGCACTACAACGGCTATCAACTCCGCGCCATCGCCGACGAAGTGCAGCACACCATCCAGCAGGTTCCCGATGTCTCTGAGACCTCGGTCATCGGTGGCCTGCCGCGCTCCATGCGCGTCGTACTCAGCACCGCCAAGCTCGACGCCTACGGCCTCTCGCCGCTCGCCATCGTTGGCCATCTGCAGGCCGCCAACGCCAGCCTCCAGGCCGGCAGCTTCTCTGAGAACAATCAGGAGATTCGCGTCGACGCCGGCAACCTCTTCACCAGCACCAAAGATCTCGAGTCCGTCGTCGTCGCCGACTATCACGGCCGCCCCGTCTACCTCGGCGATGTCGCCGACAAAATCATCGATGGTCCGTCCGATCCATCGGACTACGTGCTTATGGGCACCACGCAGGCCAGCGCGCTGCCCCATCAGGCGCCCGCCCAGTACCCGGCCGTCACCATCACCGTAGCCAAGCGCAAGGGAACCAACGCCACTGACATCGCCAACACTGCCCTCGCTCGCGTTCATGAGATGCAGGGCGTGAAAGTGCCCAGCGACGTCACGATCACCACCACGCGCAACTACGGCGACACCGCCAAAGCCAAGTCCGACGAGTTGCTCGAGCACCTGCTCCTCGCCACGCTCTCCGTCACCTTCCTCATCGCGCTCTTTCTCGGATGGCGCGAGTCCGGCGTGGTCCTGCTGGCGATTCCGGTCACGCTCGCGCTCACCATGTCGGTCTTCTACTTCCTCGGCTACACCATCAACCGCGTCACGCTCTTCGCACTCATCTTCTCCATCGGCATCCTCGTCGATGACGCCATCGTCGTCGTCGAAAACATCGTCCGCCACTATCGCCTGCCGCAGAATCAGCACCGCTCCTGCAGCGACGTGACCATCGAAGCCGTCGCCGAAGTCGGCAACCCCACCATCCTCGCCACCTTCGCGGTCATCGCCGCCGTGTTGCCCATGGCCTTCGTTCGCGGACTCATGGGACCCTACATGCGCCCCATCCCGGTCGGCTCCTCGGCGGCCATGCTCTTCTCGCTCATGGTGGCCTTCGTTGTCTCTCCGTGGGCAGCCATGCGCCTGCTCGGCAGGCACCTCGGCGGAGCGAAGATCCTCGAGCCCGAGCATGAGAACTGGCGCACGCGCCTCTATCGCCGCGTCATGACGCCGCTCATCGCCTCCACGCGCAACCGCATGATCTTCTTCGCCGCGGTGCTCGTGCTGCTGCTCATCTCCGTCGCGCTCGTGCCCCTCGGCCTCGTCCGCGTCAAGATGCTGCCCTTTGATAACAAGAGCGAGCTGCAGGTCGTCATCAACATGCCCGACGGCACGCCGCTCGAGCAGACCGCGCGCGTCACTCAGGCTCTTGGTGAAGAGCTCGCCAGCCAGCCCGACGTGCTCAACTACCAGACCTACACCGGCACCTCCGGCCCGTATAACTTCAACGGCCTCGTGCGCCACTACTACATGCGTCGCATGAGCAACCAGGCCGACATCCAGGTCAACCTGCTGCCCGCCAAGCAGCGCCACGACCAGAGCCACGTCATCGCCAAGCGCCTGCGCCCCCTGCTCGTCGCCATCGGCAACCAGTACGGCGCGCGCATCCAGGTCAGTGAAGTGCCGCCTGGCCCGCCCGTGATTCAAACGCTCGTCGCAGAGGTCTACGGCCCCGATCTCGACGGCCAGGTCAAGGTCGCCCGCAAAATTAAAGCCATCTTCAAGGACACGCCCGGCGTCGTTGATACCGACTGGTATGTCGAAGATCCCGCGCCGCGCCTCGTCATCCATGTCGATGAGGTCAAGGCCGCGCAGCACGGCATCGCCGTCGCCGATGTGGCAAAGTCGCTCGCACTCGCCACCTCCAGTATGGATGCAGGCCTGCTCCACGACCCCAACGCCCGCGAACCCATTCCCACCACGGTCGAGTTCGCGCGTCCCGATCGCTCCTCCGAGCAGGCGCTCGAGAGCATCCATCTGCCCGGCGCAGACGGCTCCATGGTCTCCCTGCGCGAGCTCGTGGACATCAGCCACGAGACCATCCAACGCAGCATCTACCACAAGAACCTCAAGCGCGTAGTCTACGTTACCGGCGACGTGGCCGGCGCCGAGGAGAGCCCGGTCTACGCCATCCTCAAGATGAACAAGCAGCTCGACCACCTCACGCTGCCGGCCGGATACACCCTCGCGCGCTACAACTCCGTCCTGCCCGACTCCACCGCCCACTACTCCATGAAGTGGGATGGCGAGTGGCAGATTACCATCGAGGTCTTCCGCGATCTCGGCCTAGCCTTCGGCACCGTGCTCATCCTCATCTACGTCCTCGTCGTGGGATGGTTCCGGTCCTTCATCGTGCCGCTCATCATCATGGCGCCCATTCCGCTTACGCTCGTCGGCATCCTGCCTGCGCATGCGCTCATGGGAGCCTTCTTCACCGCCACCTCGATGATCGGCTTCATCGCCGGGGCCGGCATCATCGTCCGCAACTCCATCATCCTCGTCGACTTCATCGAGTTGCGCCGTCGCCAGGGGGCGCCGCTTGCCGAGGCCGTCATTGACGCCGGAGCCATCCGCTTCCGTCCCATGCTGCTCACCGCCGCCGCCGTCGTCGTCGGCGCCAGCGTCATCCTCACCGACCCCATCTTCCAGGGGCTCGCTGTCTCGCTCATCGCCGGGGCCGTTGCGTCCACGTTCCTCTCGTGGCCCACCATCCCCATCCTTTACTACATCGTCCACGCCAATCGTCAGGAGCCCATCTCCTGCGAACCGGAAGCAACCGCTTCTTCCCTTCCATCTTCGAACCAAGGAGCAAAACAATGACCGTTGAACGCGCCGTCCGCCTGCTTGCGGGAGTCATCATCCTCATCTCGCTCTCGCTTGCCGTCTACATCTCGCACTACTGGCTCTGGCTCACCGCCTTTGTCGGCCTCAACCTCTTTCAGTCGGCGCTCACCAACTGGTGCCCTGCCATGACCATCTTCCGCATGATGGGGCTCAAAGACGCCTCCTGCGCGGCAAAGTAGGCCTTGCGATGCACGAGAAGCGCTTCCATCACTCGCAGGCCCATCGCCTCGATGCTCCCGAGAGGCTCGCGTGGCTGCCGCCCGCCGAGGTCGTCAAGGCACTCCACGTCCGCGCCGGCGAAGCCATCGCTGATATCGGCGCGGGTACCGGCTACTTCGCGCTGCCGCTCGCCAAAGCCGCCGCCTCTTCGGGCATTGTCTTCGCCATCGATGCCCAGCCAGAGATGCTTGACCTGCTCCGCGCAAAAATCACAGGCGCATCCCCGGCCAACATTCGCTTCATCCACGCCGAAGCGGACGCCACCGGCTTGCCCGATGCCACCTGCGATCTCGTCTTCCTGGCCAACATCTGGCATGAATTCGACAACCGCACCCTCGTCCTCGAAGAAGCGCAGCGCATCCTCAAGTCCGACGGCCGCATCGCCATCCTCGACTGGCGTCCCGACGTGGACCGCGAACCGGGCCCCCCGCTCGATCACCGCCTCAGCGCCGACTCCGCCGCCCTCGAACTCGCCGAAGCCGGCTTTCAGCAAGTCACCTCCGCCCACATCGGCAGGTACTCCTGGCTCGTTCAGGGCTCGCTCGTTCAGGGAGAGACGCTGGCATGACCACCTCCAACCGCTCCGCGCACGCCCATCCCACGCGTCTGCCGCGGAGCGAGCCCCTGCAGGACGAGGTCTACCGCCAGATGTTCCGCCTTGAGTCCAGCCGACCCGGCGCCGGGCTCGAACTGGCCCTCGCCCTGCTTCGCGCCTGGGTGGCAGCCGAGACCCTGCCCAACAACCGCGACCAGAAGCTCTGGCTCCAGAAGATTAGCCCCATCTGCATCGAGATGATCGAGTCCTCCCTGTATCCCTCCGCGCCCCCGCGCTCCTGCCCGCAGTAGCTCAGCCTCTATACTGGAAGTGTTCCACTTCCTCGCGATGCGCCCCGAACTCATCCAAGCCGCGCAACTGCTCCAGCGCAACACCCCCGAGGCCATCGAAGAAGCCATCGGCCTGCTCCAGAACACCGTCTACTCCTTCAGCATGAAAGTCTGCGGCCACCCCGAAGACGCCGAAGACACCATGCAGGAGGTCCTCTACCGCTCCCTCGGCCACCTCGCCAAAATTCAGGACCCGCAGGCTCTCGCCGTCTGGCTCTACACCGTCACGCGCAACCGCTGCTGGCGCATGCGCCGTAAACCCTCCCACTCGCCCGCGCGCAACGTCTCCCTCGACGAGCTCATGCCCGACGACGCCGAGCTCGGTCGCCTGCTCCAGGACGCCGCCGAAAATCCGGAACACTCTCTGCTTCATGCCGAACAGCACCAGCTTCTTCACCGGGCCGTTCTGCAGATTCCACCCGCGCTGCGCATGGTCCTTGTGCTCCATGACATGGAGGAGCTCTCCACCGAGCAGGTCGCTCAGATCCTCGATCTCCAGTCCGGCACCGTCCGCGTCCGCCTCCATCGCGCCCGCCTCGCCGTGCGCAAGCAGATGAGCCTCATCCTCGATGGCGCGCCGTCCCATTCCGAAGTCCATGGCTCTGAAAAATCCACTGGACACAAACGCCCCGAAGCCTGCCGCGATCTCTTCGCCAATCTCTCCGAGTATCTCGACGGCCGCGTCGAGCCGCGCACCTGCGACGAAATGCGGACCCACATCGAAAGCTGCCCTTCCTGTGTCGCCTTCCTCCGCGACCTCCGCGCCGCCATCGACCGCTGCCGATCCATGCAGGTCCCCTGCGATCCCGCCATCGCGCCCCGGCTCCGCTCCATCCTCACCCGCGAATACCTCCGCATGCTGGGCCTGCCTGTCCCGGAAAAGTACGCCGCGGTGTAACGTTCCGCTCCGCTCCGGTCTTTTATTCAGTGAAAGCTGAGGTCTTCATCCCTTTCTATGGAAATCAAAGTTACCCATCTCGACAACGTTCAATTTTCCATCCAGGCACGCAACCACACCATCGTTTGCGACCAGCCCGCCGAGAATGGCGGCGACGACGCCGGCATGACCCCGCCCGAGTTCCTGCTCGCCTCGCTCGGCTCCTGCGCCGCCTTCTACGCCGTGCAGTACCTCAAGGCCCGCAAGCTGGGTGGCGACGGCGTTGAAGTCACCGTCACCGCGGAGAAAATCAAACCGCCAGCGCGCCTCACCAACTTCATCATCCGCGTCAGCGCGCCCGTGTCCCTGTCTCCGGAACACATCGAAGGCCTCAACCGCTCCGTACACGCCTGCCTCGTCCACAATACCCTGCTGCACACGCCGCAGATTGCCATCGAACTGGCGGTAGGCGAGGCGGAAGAGCAACCCGCGTAGGACCATCTCTGTCGCTCCGTGTGCCGAGGGTCACTGCTCCCTGCCACGGAGCGGTCTATCCTGCTCCTTCAGCATGGGGCGCACTTCGCGCCGCATGTGATCGAGAACCGTGTCCGCGCGCGCTACGGTCATCCGCCGTGCGTCGCTCAGACTCAGGCGTCTTCAGACGCCGGAAAGTGAGACCATCATGCCAAATCACGAAACTCCCGCGCCGGCGCCAGCACACCCCGCCACCCCATCCGACCAGCCCGCATCCCTGCCGCGTCTTGGCATGCCCGCTCCGCACTTTGAGGCAGTCACCACGCACGGCAAAGTCCGCCTCGAAGACTTTCAGGGCACGTGGCTCGTCCTCTTTTCGCACCCAGCCGACTTCACGCCGGTCTGCACCACGGAGTTCATGGCCTTCGCCGCCGTCGCCCCTGAGCTGCGCAAGCGCAACGTCGAGCTTCTCGGCCTCAGCATCGACAGCCCCACCTCCCACATCGCGTGGGTTCTCAACATCAAGGAAAAATTCGGCGTCGACATCCCGTTCCCGATCATCGCCGACCTGAACAAGGAAGTGGCCACCCTCTACGGCATGATCTCGCCCGGCGAAAGCAAAACCGAAACCAGCCGCTGCGTCTTCGTCATCGATCCCAACGGCATCGTCCGCGCCATGATCTACTACCCGCTCACCACCGGCCGCAACACCGACGAGATCATCCGCCTCATTGACGCCCTTCAGACCACCGACAAGCACAAGGTCGCCACGCCCGCGAACTGGAAGCCCGGCGAAAAAGTCATCGTCCCGCCGCCCGCCACCATGGAAGAGGTCGAAGCGCGCCTGAAGGCCGGCTTCGAGTGCAAGGACTGGTACATCTGCAAGAAATCTGTATGACGGAGACAATCTATGGCATGCATCGGTGCAAGCGGAGAACTCACAGACTCCGCGCGTCGCATCCTCGCCGCTCTCGATCCTCCGGCCACGCCTGACCAGGTCGCCGCGCACGTCGAGCTTCCGCTCTATCGCGTGCGCAGCGGACTGCGCGAGATGGCCGAAGCCGGACTCATCGAGATCAACGACAGCGGCGCCTATTCCATCACTGCGCTCGGCCGCTCGCTGCTCAAGCCCGCGGCCTGAGGCGCGCATTCATCCGGCTGTCATCACGCGGCTCCTATAATCAATTGGGAGCCGCATATCTTCCCTTATGACAAGCCTTGAAAACTTTCGCCTCGTCGTCTTTCGCGCCGTGGCCGAGCAGCTCAGCTTCCGCAAGGCCGCCGAAGAGCTCTACCTCACCCAGCCCGCCGTCAGCCTCCAGATCAAGGCCCTCGAAGAAGACCTCGGCGTGCAGCTCTTTGACCGCACCGGCTCCCGCATCGCGCTCACGCCCGCCGGCGCCACGCTCCTCGACTTCGCCGAGCGCGTCCACGCCCTCCTCGTCCAAGCCGAGCAGCAGGTCACTGCGCACAGCGGCGAGCACGCCGGACATCTCTCCCTCGGCGCTTCCACCACCATCGCCCAGTACGTGCTGCCCCGCCTGCTCAGCGGCTTCTGCCGCGAGCATCCCCGTGTCCAGCCCTCGCTCGTCAGCGGCAACACCGAGCACATCGTCGCCGCTCTCCTCCAGCAGCAGATCGCCCTCGGCTTCAT
>JBBIVH010000093.1:8204-10270 GCA_037439805.1 Acidobacteriaceae bacterium | reverse complement strand
CGAGTGCCCCGCCCGTGAGCATGCTGGCGGGGATGGGGTTGCCGCAGACGGTGGAGACGATGTCGAACGGGCTGCGGTCGCCCTATCTGATGCAATCGTCACTTGCGGTGGAGCAGCAACTGCCGGGTGCGGCGGTGGGCGGCGTGACGGTGGCGCAGACGCTGGGACGGCATCTGTTGTACTCCGCGAATGTGGCACCGAACCTTGCGGCGGGGAACAACTACCAGTACCAATCGGAAGGCAACCTGAGCGAGACGCAGGTGACGGTGTCGCTGCGGCGCAAGTATCGCAATGGGTTTGCGCTGTTCGGCAACTACACATGGACGCACGCGCGGGACAACACGGACGGGCCGTCGATGTTTCCTGTGAATGGGAACAACATCGCGGCGGAGTATGGACGCGCGGCGACGGACATCCATCACTATGCGGTGGTGAACGGGACGACGCCGGGACCGCTGGGGATGACGATGAGTCCATACCTGATTGTGCGATCGGGCGCGCCGTTCAATCTCATTACGGGCCACGACAACAATGGTGACTCGATCTATAACGACCGGCCGGGCATTGCGACGGATGCGACCAGGCCGGGCGTGGTGAAGACGCCGTACGGGCTGCTGGATCCATCGCCCATGGCAGGCGAGACGATCCTGCCGCGCAACTTTGCGCAGGGGCCGGATTTTGTGGAGATGAATCTGCGCGTGAGCCGGGCGTTTTCGTTTCACCGGACAGAGCCAGGCGGAGTGACGCCAGCGGCGCGCATGCGGCCGGGGTTGTTCTACATTCCGCACACGCCGACGGGACCGCACATGACGGTGAGCGTGACGGCGCGGAATCTGCTGAATCACGACAATCAGGGGCTGCCTTCGGGCAATCTGAGCTCCCCGCTGTTCAACCAGTCGAACACGCTGTCTTCGGCAACGGATCCCTCGCTGGCGTCCTACGGGAACAACCGGCGGATTCAGTTCGAGGCGCGCTTCAACTTCTGAGAGGCGCTCCGCAACGGCGGCTTAATCGCCCAGCGGCGCTTCGCGGGGCGCGGGTGCGGCGGAGCGCTTGTCGCCGGGGCGCTCCATGCCCTGCGCGATCTGCGCCATGCGCAAGTGCTGTTCCATCAGGCGGCGCGCATCGGCGGTCTTGCGGCCGCGGATGGAGCGGTAAATCTCGCGATGCATCTCGGCGGATTCGCGCAGATCGATGGCGCGTTCGACGGTCTTGCGGCGCTTGTCGTACATGGAAGAAGTGACCGTCTCCATGATGGCGGCGAGGATGGGATTGCCGGAGGCCTGCGCGATGATGCGATGGAACATGACATCGTGGATGAGGTATTCGGGCGGGTTTTCAATGGCCGCAAACATCTCTGCGACCTCCTCGGCCAGCGCCGCGTGATGCTCGTCCTTGCCGCGTTCGGCGGCGAGTGCGGCGAGTCCGCTCTCAAGCAGGATGCGGGCCTCGAACATCTGCCACGATTGAAAGCCGTGGAGCGGGCCCATAAAGCTCAGCGAAGCTTTGCCAAGATCCGGCGGGCCGTCGGCGACGAAGGTGCCGACGCCGTGGCGAATCTTCATGACGCCCATGGCGGCGAGGTAGCCGATGCCGGTGCGAAGGCTGGCGCGGCTGATCTTGAGATCGCGCGCGAGCTCGCGCTCGGGGGGCAGCTTGTCGCCGGGCTGGAGCGTACCATTCTCGATGAGTGAGCGAACGTGGTTGACCACTTGCATGGTCCGGTGGGACTCGGGCACATCCTGTCTGACCCGTGGCATAGAGGGCACCTTTGCGCAAATTCGATGCGGAAAATATAGACAGAAAGAGCTTATCACCGCATGAGGGGTAGAGGCTTTTGAAAAATGACAGAAAGAAGAGCGAGACAGAGAGGCATGGGGTGTGTATACTTGTGGTCTGACCTCTAAACAGGTCGGATTCCTGGGATGAAAAGCCACGAAAGCCGCCCAATATGCTGATTCACGACGATCGCCTGTTCCCTGCCGAGCCGAAGGTGCGCTCGATTGCCCGCTCCCTTTTCGAACGTGTTCGCGACCTGCCGATTGTGAGTCCGCATGGCCACACAC
>JBBIVH010000093.1:0-8104 GCA_037439805.1 Acidobacteriaceae bacterium | reverse complement strand
GATGAGACCACTTACAGTCGGGAACTGGCGCCGCTGGCGGGGCACTATCCGTGCCTGCGGCTGGGACCGCCGTGGTGGTTTCTCGACAGCCCGGAGGGAATGATGCGTTTTCGTGAACTGGCGACGGAGACGGCAGGCTTCTACAACACGGTGGGCTTCAACGACGACACGCGGGCGTTTCTGTCGATTCCGTCGCGGCATGATGTGGCGCGCAGAATCGATTGCGCATTTCTGGCGCGTCTCGTGGCGGAGCACCGGCTCGATGAGAATGAGGCGCACGAGGTTGCCCATGAGCTAACCTACGGGCTGGTGAAGAAGGCGTACCGACTGTAAGGAGACAGCATGATGGCTGGCGGAATCCCTTCCAGCGAACTGATCGAAGAAGAGCTTCCGCCCATTGAGCGGTCGGGGCGCGTGCGCTGGACGATCTGCGCGATGCTCTTCGCGGCGACTTCGATCAACTACATGGACCGGCAGGTGATCTCGATCCTGAAGCCGACGCTGCAGCACTCGATCGGGATGACGGAGATTGACTACGGGTATGTGGTGGACGCCTTTCAGATTGCCTATGCCACCGGGCTGCTGCTGGCGGGGCGATTCGTAGATAAGGTGGGAACGCGCATCGGTTACATGGTCATCATGGCGGTGTGGAGCCTGTCTGCCATGGGCCATGCACTGGCGAATACGGTGCTGGAGTTTGGCGCGGCGCGGCTGTGCCTTGGGCTGGGCGAGTCGGGGAATTTTCCGGCAGCAATCAAGACGGTGGCGGAGTGGTTTCCGCAGAATGAGCGGTCGCTGGCGACGGGCATCTTCAACTCCGGCGCGAACCTGGGCGCGGTGCTGGCGCCGCTGCTGGTACCGTGGGTGACGTTGCACTACGGCTGGCACGCGGCGTTTTTGATCACGGGCACGTTCAGCGCGGTGTGGATCTTCTGGTGGTATCGCAACTATCGCAAGCCCACGGATCATCCGACGCTGACGGGCGCGGAGCTGCGCTACATCTACCAGGAAGCGGCGGCGCAGATGGGGCCGCAGGTGCCGTGGCGGCGGCTGCTGGGATACCGGCAGACGTGGGCGTTCTCACTCGGGAAATTTCTGACGGATCCGATCTGGTGGTTCTATCTGTTCTGGCTGCCGTCGTACTTCAGCGCGCGGTTTCATTTGGACCTGGCGCATCTAGGCCTGCCGCTGATCGTGGTGTACAACGCTTCGGCGGTGGGCAGCGTGGGCGGCGGATGGCTGCCGGCGCCGTTCCGGAAGCTGGGCATGAGCGCACCGCAGGCGCGCCTGGCGGCGATGCTGTTCTGCGCGGTGCTGGTGCTGCCGATCTTTGCAATCACGCACACATCGTCAGAGTGGCTGGCGATCAGCGTGTTGAGCCTGGCTGCGGCGGCGCATCAGGGCTGGTCGGCCAATCTGTTTACGACGGCATCGGATATGTTTCCGCGCAGCGCGGTGGGCTCGGTGACGGGCATTGGCGGCATGGCGGGTTCGGCGGGCGGCGCACTGCTCGCCTTTTATGCGGGGCATATTTTGCAGATGACGCATAGCTACGCGAGCCTGTTTGCGATTGCGGGAATCGCGTATCTGCTGGCGCTGGCGATTCTGTATGCGCTGGCTCCCGGACTGAGAAGAGCGGAGCTGGCGGTGTAAGGCTTTGACGGTCTTTGCAAGTCGAGTTTTGGAAATGGAGAGAACAGAAAGTCATGGGAAACCGCAGTCTTAAGCTAACCAAATATTCGATTGGAACGGGAGACCGCTTTGCGCACCAGGCGAAGGCGCAACTGAAGGCCTGTATGAAGGCGCTGGAGCACGGCGTGGAAGTGGCGCCGGTGTGGAACAAGTCGAACCGCGAACACATGATTATCGGCTCGGAGCCGGCGAGTGTGCGCGCGGCCGCGGATGCAGCAGTGAAAGCGCTGGGTTGGACGCTGCCGTATTTTTGCGATGCCGACCATATCACGCAGCAGACCGTGGAGCGCTTTCTGCCCGCCTGCGACTTTTACACGCTGGACGTGGCGGACTTTATCGGCAAAGCTGCGCCGGAAGCCGAGATTCGCGCGTTTGTGAAGAAGCGCGCGGGGCTGGCTGGACGCATCGCGCTGAAGGGCGTGAGCGAAGCGTTTGAGATTACGCCGGAGCTGCTGGAGAAGACGGCGCGGAAGTATCTGGGCGCGGTGAAGACTGCGGGCGAGGTGTATCGCACAATTTTGGCGGCGAAGGGTGAGGGGAACTTCATTCCTGAAGTGTCGATGGACGAGACGGACACGGCGCAGAGCCCGGTGGAGCTGCTGATTATTCTGGCGGCGATTGCGGATGAGGGGATTCCGGTGCAGACGATTGCGCCGAAATTCAGCGGGCGGTTCAACAAGGGCGTGGATTATGTGGGCGACGTGGCGCAGTTTGAGCGCGAGTTTCAACTGGACGTCGCCGCGATTGCGTATGCAGTGGAACACTTCGGACTGCCGGAGAATCTGAAGCTGAGCGTGCACTCGGGCAGCGACAAGTTTTCGATCTATCCGGCGATTCACCGGACGATGAAGCGCTTCGACGTGGGCGTACACCTGAAGACGGCGGGCACGACGTGGCTGGAAGAGTTGATTGGGCTGGCGGAAGCGGGCGGCGATGGGCTGGCGCTGGCGAAGGAGATCTACGCCGAGGCGTATGGGCATCGCGAGGAGCTGTGCGCGCCGTACGCGACGGTGATTGATATTGACTTGGCGAAGCTGCCTGCGCCGGGCGAAGTGGCGCAGTGGACCTCGGAGCAGTACACGTCAGCGCTGCGGCATATACCGGGCGCAGCGGCCTACAACAGCAGCCTGCGGCAACTGCTGCACGTGGGCTTCAAGGTGGCGGCGAAGATGGGACCGCGCTATCTGAGTCTGCTGGAGGCGCATGAAGACGTGATTGCGCGCAACGTGACGGAGAACCTCTACAACCGGCATATTGCGCCGGTGTTTGAAGGATAAGAACGAGGCCGCATCGAAGGATGTGGCCTCAGTTTTTTTGGGAGACGAGGAAGATGGCGAATTTGTTGAGTCTTGAGGGCAAGGTGGCGGTGGTGACCGGAGGGACGTCGGGCATTGGCCGCGCGATGAGCCTTGGCCTGGCGGAGGCGGGCGCGGACGTGGTGGCCACGGCGCGGCGGCAGCAGCAGGTGGACGAGACGGCGGCGGCGATTGAACAGCTTGGACGAAAGACGCTGCGCGTTGCGTCGGATGTATGCGACCGGAAGTCGCTGGAGACGCTGCTGGCGGAGACGGTGAAGAGCCTGGGCAAGGTAGACATCCTAATCAACTGTGCGGGGCGCATCAAGCGGACGCCGACGATCAGCGTGACGGAAGAAGAGTGGAACGGGATTCTCGATACGAATCTGACGGGAACGCTGCGCGCGTGCCAGGTATTTGGCGCGCACATGCTGGAGCGCGGCTACGGGCGCATCATCAACATCGCTTCGCTGAACAGCTTTGTGGCGCTGCATGAAGTGGCGGCGTACGCGGCGAGCAAGGCGGCAGTGATGTCGCTGACGCGGTCGCTGGCGGTGGAGTGGTCGCGCAAGGGGATCACGGTGAATGCGATTGCGCCGGGCGTCTTTCGCACGGAGCTGAACGCGAACCTGCTGGACAGCACACCGCGCGGGCAGGAGCTGCTGATGCGCACGCCGATGGGGCGCTTTGGCAAGACGGAAGAACTGATTGGCGCGGCAATCTATCTGGCGTCGGACGCGGCGTCGTTTGTGACAGGCGAGACGCTGGTGGTGGATGGAGGCTTTCTGGCGAGCGGCGTGAATCAGTAACCGTCAGGCGCTGGGGCCGATGGGCCGCGTGATCTTGAGAATGCGCTTTGCGTTGCCGGAGGCGACCTGCTGTCGCTCGGTTTCGGTGATGCGTGCGTTCTGAATAAAGGCCGCGGCCACGGGCGTTTTCTCAAACGGATAATCGATCGAGAACATGACGTTTTCAGGGCCCATGGCGTCGAGCGCGCAGCGGAGCGAAATGTCAGAGCAGACGCCGGATGTGGTGATGGCGATGTTGCGCTTGATGTAGAACGAGGGCGGCTCGGCGAGCGTCATGGAGCCGCGGTGGGAGATGGGCCAGCGGCTGTCAAAGCGCCACAGGTTGAGAGGCAGGGTTTCTCCCATGTGGCCAAGGATGACACGCGCCTTTGGGTAGCGCTCGAAGACGCCGGCGAAGACGAGGCGCAGACCGTGCGTCGCGGTCTCAAAGGCCCAACTGCAGACCGGACCCCAAAGCTCGGGATGGCCCGCGTACATGGCGGGATGATCGACGGGGTTGCCGGGGTGGATGTAGATGGGCGCATCGAGTGCGGCGGCGCGCTCCCAGAAGACGGAATACTTGTCGAGATCGAGATACTCGCCGTTGGTCTGGCCGTTGATCATGGCGCCCTGAAAGCCGAGGTCACGGATGCAGCGTTCAAGCTCGTTGGCGGCTTCAGCGGGGTTCTGCATGGAAAGATGCGCCAGGCCGCCATAGCGCGTGGGGCGCGTCTGGATCTCCTTTGCGAGAAAATCGTTGATCCACTTGGCGCGCCGCACGGCGACGGCGGTGTCTTTCTCGATTTGCACGCCGGGACCGGAGAGTGAGAGGACGGAGTAGTCGACGCCATTCTGGTCCATGACTTCGATGCGATGGTCGCCGAGATCCAGCAGAGCGGCGAGGCCGAGCTTGGCGATCTCAGGACTGATGTTGGGATAGGTCTCCTCGAAGTAGGGAACGAATGCCGGCACCATGAAGTGCTCTTCAAGTGCGATTTTGCCGAGGCGCTTTGTGCCAGATGGCTGTGCGGGGAGCGATTCAGCGGCAGTTGCAATGGAGCCGAGGACCTGCGTCGCGACGGCAAGGGTTGCACTCTTGAGGAGATCTCTGCGCTGCATGTCTGCGGCCTCCGGGAAAGTCGGTGGATCAAACGGAGAGTGCGCAGACCAGAAAAAATCCGGCCGCGCACGAAGATTTGAGGGTTTACGGCTCCCCGCTTTTGTAATGCAGCGGCGGGGAAGAAGCAAGCCTCAAATTGCGCGGCGGCCGGTGAGTGAGGTGCGGCGGCGCGTTACTGCAGGGAGACTTCAGCACCTTCGAGTTGCGAGATGGGCTTGCCGTCCTGGGCCTGCACGAGCACCTTGGAGCCGGTGACGTGCGCGTAGCCGATGCTGAGGCCGTTCTGCGCGCTGATCTGCACGTTCTTCAGAACGACGTTGGCGACGGGAACTTCCGGCAGGCCGACGATGGCGCCGGCGTTCTGGATGTTGGTTGCGGTGATGTTCTCGATGACGATGTCGTGAAAGTAAGGCGTGAGGCGCCCGATGGGCTGCGCGGAGACGCCGGACTCCGGCATCACCTTCGGGTAGTACTCGCTGATGATGAGCGCGTTCTTGACGTTTTTCATCTGCATGTCGCGGAAGACAAGGTTGCCGACGTCGTTGCCGCGGTCGCGGTTGGCCTTGACGCGGATGCCGTTGTCGGTGCCGTCGAAGGTGACGCGCTCGGCGCGGATGTTCTGCGCGCCTCCGGCGAGCTCGCTGCCGACAGAGAGGCCGTGTCCGTGGAGGAAAGTGCAGTCGGTGATGGTGATGTTGCGGCTGGGCGCGTCGGGGCCGGGTGAGTTGATGGCGCCGGACTTGATGGCGATGTCGTCGTCGCCTACGTCGGCGTAGAGGTGATCGATGACGACGTAGGACGACGAGAAGGGATCGACGGCGTCGGTGTTGGGCGCGTGCTGCGGCGCGAGGATGCGGACGTTCTTGATGACCACGTTATCGGAGTAATACGGTACGAGCTGCCACATGGGCGAATTCTGAATGGTGACGCCTTCGATGCGCACGGTCTTGCAGTGGTCGAAGACGACGAGGCGCGGGCGGCTGTAGCTGGAGCCGAGAATGCCGTGGTCGTGGATGGACCGGGCTTCCTGCCACCAGCTTTCGCCATTGCCGTCGATGACGCCCTCGCCTGTGATGGCGACGTTCTCCGCGTTGGTGGCGCTGACAAGCGACTGATAGCCGGGTGCGCGGAACTCGGTCTTGGCGGGGTAGTCGGCGTGGTCGGGCGAGCCGAGGAGCGTGGCGCCTTTATCGAGGTGGAGGATAATGTTGCTCTTGAGGACGATGGGCGCGCTGAGATACGTGCCCGCGGTGAGGCGCACCGTACCGCCGCCCTGCTTCGCGCAGGCGTCGATGGCGGATTGAATCGCGGCGGTGTCTTTGGTTTTGCCGTCGGCCTTGGCGCCGTAGGCGTGGGGATCGCAGACGGGCGCGGCGTGCAGAGCAGCCGACGCGGCAAGAATGAGCAGCGCGGGCAGTGCGGCTGCGGCCGCTCTGCCGATGCGGGAAGTGCGGAGTGAAATCACGGAATCTCCTTGAGGTTCTTCATTGCGAACAATCACGTGTGCCCAATCAGCGCTGGATGCGCGCGGAGCCGCCTGCGGCAAAAGCACGGACCTGCTCCACGGTGGCCATCGTGGTGTCACCGGGAAAGGTGGTCATGAGCGCGCCGTGGGCCCAGCCGAGCTTGATGGCTTCCTCGGGCGATTCGCCGTGGAGCAGGCCGTAGATGAAGCCGGCAGCGAAGCCATCGCCGCCGCCGACACGGTCCAGGACGTTGAGCTCCGCTGTGGGGGCGTGGACCGCTTTGCCGTTGACCCAGGCGATGGCGCTCCAACTGTGGCGATTGGTGGTGTGGACCTCGCGGAGGGTGGTGGCGACGATTTTGACGTGCGGGAAGCGCTGGACGACCTTTTCGATCATGGCAAGGAAGACGCCGGGGTCGAGCTTCGACTTTGCGGCGACTTCGGGTCCGGTGAAGCCGAGGCCTTTCTGGAGATCTTCTTCATTGCCGACAAGGACATCGACGTTTTCGACGATGGAGGCGAGGACCTTCTGGGCGCGGTCTGCGCCGCCGCCAATCTTCCAGAGTTTCTCGCGGTAGTTGAGGTCGAAGGAGCAGATGGCGCCGGCCTTGCGCGCGGCCTTCATGGCCTCGATGGAGAGCTCGGAGGTGGACTCAGAGAGCGCGGCAAAGATGCCGCCGGAATGGAACCAGCGGACGCCCTCACCGAAGATGGCCTTCCAGTCGAAGTCGCCGGGCTTGAGCTGCGCGGCGGCCTCGTTGCAGCGGTTGTAGAAGACGACGGGAGCGCGCACGCCGAGGCCCTGATCGCTGTAGACGGCGGCCATGTTGGGGCCGCGCACTCCATCATGCTGAAAGGTGCGATAGAAGGGACGGACACCCATGGCGCGAACGCGCTCGGCGATGAGGTCGCCGATGGGGTAGTTGACCATGGCGGAGGCGATGCCGGTGCGGAGGCCAAAGCAGTCAGAGAGATTGGCGGCCACGTTGAACTCGCCGCCGCTGACGTGGATGGCGGCCTGCGTGGCCTTGCGGAAGGGGATGATGCCGGGGTCGACGCGGTGGACGAGCGCGCCGAGCGAGAGGAAGTCCAGGGCGCCCTTTTGCGGGATCGTGAATCCGAGGGACATGACTGCGTTCTCCTTTGGCCACAGGGGCCGTGCAATTTCGCTGCTTTGAAGCGCGCACCACAGGCAAGTATCCTCATGCGTGCGGTGCGAAGGCTGCGCGCCGTCCATTGTGCGACTTTGTGCCGGGGGGCAGCAAAGCTGGTGGATGCTGCAGGGACGCTTCTTCTGGTCGCAGCCATTGTAGCGTCTGAGAGGTCGGACCAGCAACAGCAAAGTTCTGAAAGGCAGCGGAGCTGTGCGGAATTCCGGCAAGCGGACCTGATGACCTCGCAAACATCATGAATCCTAGCTTCTACGTATGAATGCACAGATGGATTGCTATAGATCGATTCCGACCTTGACGGACTGGAGCGGATTTCCTGTAGAGTGGTTTGGTCCAGTGGTCAGTCCTCATTGGAACAATGAAAAGGCGGTGTGAAGTGAGGAAATCTGCGATCACAGGGATGGAGAAAGCAATGCGGACGTGCCGGTGGATGGCGGGGTTGCTGTTGATGGCGGGGCTGCATTGGAGCGCGACGGCGCAGGACACGCGCACGGTGACGGAGCCGCACTTGCCGCCGGCGTGCGTGACGCTGACGGCGCAGATTGCGGCGCCGGGTGGAGTGATTGCGCCGG
>JBBIVH010000092.1:0-10282 GCA_037439805.1 Acidobacteriaceae bacterium | reverse complement strand
TCGTCCGGGATGTGCATCTTGCGATAGACGCTGGCGATGCTGCCATCCACGTTCAGCGTGACGGCTGTGTTGTGGTAGAGGCCCGGCGCGCGGCGCTCAAAGAGCGAAGCGATGATAACGACGCGGGACTCACGCGCAACCTCGGCCAGCTTCGCCGTGGATGGACCAGGGATGGGCTCGGCGAGGTCGAAGAGGCGAATGTCTTCGCGCTGGCAGAAGTACTGCGCGCGAAAGAGCTCCGGCAGGCAGACGACGTTCGCGCCCAGGCGCGCCGCCTCGCGGATGTGACGCACCGCCGCAGCCAGGTTTTCCTCGGGGTCGGGCCCCATGCGCATCTGCACCAGGCCTACGTTGTATTTGCGTTGCTCTGCCATGGCTCTCTGCCCATTTCCTTTCCGTTCACACAGCAAGGCCAACCCCGCAGCGCGGGATTGGCCAGGGATGGAAGACTGCCAGTTGCTTACTCTTCGAGAATCAGAACCGCCGCGGCAATGGTAGTCGTCCACAGACCGCGCTTGTCGCCGACAGCAGACTGTGTGATGTTGCTGGTGCGTACAATCTTGTTGGAGATGCGGTAGATCTCCTTCTTTTCATCCCAGCTATCGTCCGGATCAAACTCGACATTCAGCGTCGTGGCCAGCATCTCTGCCGCTAGTTCCTCCGCGTATTCGCCGGCCTGCTCTTCCGTCTCGCCGAAGCTGTGATGCTCGCTCAGGTAGCCATACGTGTTGCGATCCGCGGGAATGGCCACGCCAATGCTGGACACCACGAGACGATGCGGCTCACGCGTGGAGTTCTCGGCAATCACCGCGAAAACCACTTCGCCATGATTGAGATATTTAAGTCCCTCTTTGCGCGGGATGACCTTGCAATTTGGCGGAAAGATGGACGAGACGCGTACCAGATTCTGCGAGGCGATGCCCGCATCCCGAAGGGCCAGCTCAAAGGAGGTCAAACGCTCCTTGTGTTTGCCTACACCCTTGGTGAAGAAAAGCTTCTTCGGGACCATGCTTTTTCCCAATTTCTATGTACCCTCCGTGACGTTGGCAGTCCTGACAATTTTGAGATGTTCCCGCATGAGTGTATCGCATTCAGGCCACTGAAAACAGAGCGGAAAAAGATTTCATGCAGCTTTTAAGCAGACGGTCCCGAATGGCGCTCGAAGGAGCGGCGCATGGGAAAGAAATCACGAGCAAAGGCCGGTAGGAAGTCTGTCGCTTTGCACCGGAACTTTCCCCGGCAGCCGGAGTTAAAAGAAATATGAAGCTGCCGTTGCAGTACGGAATAGCCATCCTGAGTACCACTATGCTCTGCGGCGCGCAAGCCGCACAGGGGCCGAATGACGTGGCTCCGCCGATAGCGCCCATTACTCTCGGCACAGTGCCTCTGGACTGGACGCCGCCAGCTCTTGAGGAACTGAATACTCAGGCTGCGATGAAGTCGAGTTTTGTGCTGGACCGAAATCTGCTGCACATGGCTGCCGGGCTTGTCCCCGACTCGCAGGAGCCGGCCAGACAGGTCATGAACCGGCTCGACGGTGTGAGCGTACACATTCTGCGCTTCGGAGACCAAGGAGTTCCCGACGAGGATGCGGTCAATGCGGTCCGAGCCGCGTATCACTTGCGCGGCTGGAAGCATCTGGTGACCACTACAAATGCGGGCGGACCGCTGCATACAGAGACGACCGATCTCTGGCTCGTGCTGGATGGCGCCAACCTGCGCGGGGCCGTGGTGCTCACCGAGACACCGAAGAGCCTGACGCTGGTAAGCGTGGCCGGAAACATCAGTCCCGTGGACCTGCTGCACCTGCGCGGTCACTTCGGGATTCCGCGCTTTGATGGAGAACAGCTCGAACGCCAGTAGCCGTTCTGGATTGTGGGCAGGTTTGTCCTGCGCTTCGCGACAGACCCGCGGGCCTGCCGCCCGATACCTCTCAGACGCCATTCCAGTTCTCCTTGTAGGTGCGGAAGATCTCGACTAATTCTGATGGTAGTGAAGCGCGAGAAATAACCTGCAAATGGATCTGGAAGATTATGAATGGGTTACAAAAATCTCCACTTGACAGCAATTTTCCACAGCTCCGGCGGCGCCGATTGAGCAGCTGCGAGTTGATTCCGCGTTACGCGTAATCCGTCGGGCGTGCGAGGAAATCAATCGACCCCATTTCTCTCAAAATTGCGACTGAATTTGTCCGTATCGCATGGGCCGGTCGCCTTTTGCCAGCAGGGATTTGCAGGTGCTAGCCTTCGTCTGCAATTGTTTATACGGAAGGGGCATTGCGAAGATCATGCTGAAGACCTACAACGGGCTCGAACTGCCTAAAAACGGCGCAATCATCGGATACAGCAACGGACAGTATCAAATTCCTGACAATCCCATCATTCCATTCATTGAAGGCGATGGCACGGGGCGCGACATCTGGAAGGCCTCGCAGCGCGTCATTGACGCAGCGGTAGAAAAAGCGTACGGCGGGAAGCGGCACATCCATTGGTTTGAGATCTTCGCCGGTGAAAAGGCTTACCGCCAATTCAACAACTGGCTGCCGGATGAGTCGGTGGCCGCGGCTCGCGATCTGCGCGTCTCCATCAAGGGACCGCTGACGACGCCGGTGGGCGGCGGCATCCGCTCGCTCAACGTGGCTCTGCGGCAGATTCTTGACCTCTACGCCTGCGTGCGGCCGGTAAAGTACTACCAGGGCGTGCCCAGCCCGGTGAAGTATCCGGAAAAAGTGAATATCGTCATCTTCCGCGAGAACACTGAAGATGTGTATTCGGGCATTGAGTTCAAGCAAGGGACCGAAGAGGTCGCGAGGCTCATCAGCTTTTTGAATGACGAGATGCTGAAGGGCGGAAAGAAGAAGATTCGCACCGACTCCGGCGTGGGCATCAAGCCGATTTCCATCTTCGGCACCAAGCGGCTGGTGCGGTATGCCATCCGCCACGCGCTGGAGGCCGGACGCAAGACCGTGACGCTGGTGCATAAGGGCAACATCCAGAAATTCACCGAGGGGGCCTTCCGCGAGTGGGGCTACGAAGTGGCGACCGAGGAGTTCCGCGAACAGACAGTGACTGAGCGCGAGAGCTGGATTCTTGGCAATCTCGACGCGAACCCGAGCCTGACTATCGAACAAAACGCCGCGCTCATCGAGCCGGGCATGGAGTTCGCGCCGCAGAGCTTCCGCGACTCGGTCTGCGCCGAAGTGAAGTCGGTCATCGAGGCTATCGGCAAGAGCCACGGCAACGGCGCATGGAAGTCGAAGATTCTGGTGAACGACCGTATCGCCGACTCCATCTTCCAGCAGATCATCATCCGGCCTGCGGACTACAGCGTGCTGGCAACGACCAACCTGAACGGCGACTATATCTCTGACGCTGCCGCCGCGCAGGTGGGCGGGCTGGGCATTGCGCCCGGCGCCAACATCGGCGATGGCTACGCGGTGTTCGAAGCCACGCACGGCACGGCGCCGAAGTACGCCGACAAGGATGTCATCAATCCCGGATCGGTGATTCTGTCGGGCGTGATGATGTTGGAGTTCATCGGCTGGAAGGAAGCGGCGAAGATGATCGAGACCGCGATGGAACAGACCATCCAGCAGAAGTTCGTGACCTATGACTTTGAGCGGCAGACCGCGGGCGCCACGAAGGTAGGCACCAGCGAGTTTGCGACGCGCATCATAGGCAATATGTAGACGAAACGCGACCTGCCGAGAGCGGAGGCTCACTGCGGGCTGCACCGAACACGCGGGCCCCTGACCCGCGAGAGAACAAGAGGGAAACCATGCGGAAAAAAGTGAGTATTGTAGGCGCCGGCAACGTGGGCGCCACGGCCGCGCACTGGATTGCGGCCAAGGAACTGGCAGATGTGGTGCTGGTGGACGTGGTGGAGGGCGTGCCGCAGGGCAAGGCGCTCGATCTGCTGGAAGCGATGCCGATTGCCAAGTGCGACGTGCACGTTGCTGGCGCGAATGATTACGCAGCGACGGCAAACTCCGACATCGTGGTCATTACGGCGGGCATTCCGCGCAAGCCGGGCATGAGCCGTGACGACCTGCTGCAAACCAACTTCAAGATCATGTCGGACGTGGTGCAGAAGGTGGTGGCGCAGTCACCGGAGTCGATTCTGATTATCGTGTCGAATCCGCTGGATGCGATGGCGCAGGCCGCGTATCGGCAGGCGGGCTTTAACAGAGAGCGCGTCATCGGCATGGCCGGCGTGCTGGATTCCGCACGTTTCCGGACGTTCATCGCTGCGGAACTGAACGTCAGCGTGGAGAACGTGACCGCGTTTGTGCTGGGTGGACACGGAGACACGATGGTGCCGCTGGCCCGCTACTCGACTGTGGCCGGCATTCCGATTACGGAGCTGATTGCTCCAGCACGGCTGGAAGAGCTGGTGCAACGCACCCGCGACGGCGGCGCGGAGATCGTGAAATATCTGAAGACCGGCAGCGCCTACTATGCGCCTTCGGCCGCAGCGGTAGAGATGGTTGAAGCCATCCTGAAGGACAAGAAGAAGATTCTGCCCTGCGCTGCGTTTCTGCAGGGAGAGTATGGCATCGATGGCTTCTACATCGGTGTGCCCTGCAAGCTGGGCGCAGCGGGCCTGGAGCAGATTATCGAAATCAAGCTCACGCCAGAAGAAGATACCGCACTGAAGAAGAGCGCGGTCGCGGTGAAAGAGCTTTGCGCAGTCATCGGCGTATAGAGAGCGCGGAAAGCGATGCAGAAAGGGCCGCCTTAGCGCGGCCCTTTTGCTTTTGGAACCAACTCAGTTCCGAAGAAACCGCACTGCGGTGGGGGCAATGGCTGGTGCACACTGGCTTGGAGCGAGATGGCCGCAGCCCTGGATGACATCGAGCTGAGACTGCGGAATGAGGCTGTGAATGCGTTGGGCCTGATCGATTGGCGTGATGCGGTCCAGCGATCCCCAGACGATGAGGACGGGCATCCTGAGCTGCGGCAGCAGGCTGTCTGTGGTGTCGCGGCCGGTGAGCATGGAGGCGAGCGCCCGCTGGATCACCCAGGCATGGCTGCGGGAGATGCGCAGGATGTCTGCTGCGACAAAGCCGGGCACGGCGGGCGGATTGGGCATGAGCAGCGCATCGAGCTGGGCTACCTGGCCTGGCGTTGTCGGAGTGAAGAGCGCGGTGTTCCAGTCCGGGCGGGAATAGATGCCAGCACTGTCGAAGAGGATGAGGCGGTTCACACGCTCGGGATGGCGGAGCGCGACGACCTGGACGACCCAGCCGCCCATGGACCAGCCGCCGAGGTCTACCTCCCTGAGCCCGAGTGCATCGAGGAAGCCGGTGACCACCTGCGCCTGGTCGGCAATCGAATAGGAGAAGTTGGCGGGCTTGTTGCTCTGGCCGTAGCCGGGCAGGTCGGGCAGGTAAACGCGATACCCTGCGCGAGAGAAGTAGGGCGCAAGCTGCGCCCAGTCTTCCGCACGGGCTCCCAGACCGTGAATGAGCACAAGCGGCGAGCCTGACTCCGGGCCGATCACGTAGTAGTGGATGCGATAACCATCGACGCGAGTCCATTGGCCGCGTGCACCGTCGAACCACATGTGAACCTGTGTGGACTGTGTAAAGACGCGGACCGGGTAGTGATACACGATGAGCGCGGCCGAAAGAACGGAGAAAAAGAGGAAGGAGCCGAGCCACTTCCAACGGTTGGAAACCTTCACTGCGCCTCCTGTAGATGAAGAACCTGCGACCTCTGCCATGCCTTCTTAAGGATGCGGACGGTGATGGAATCAAGCGCGAGTTCGCTGGAAGCGCGCCATTCGGATGGAGCAGCCCAGCGCACCTCGGCTGCGTCTGAAGCTGCCTGAAGCGAGCCCCCCGTGACTCGGCAGAGATAATCGACGATAACGTAGTGGTAACGCACCCGGCCCTCTTCACGATAGATGCGGTCGAGGACCTCCACGACCTCGACCGGCTCGACGACAAGGCCTGTCTCTTCCCTCGCCTCACGCCGTACGCCCTCCTGCAGCGATTCGCCAAGTTCGAGCATGCCGCCTGGAATCGACCACCGGTCCTTCATCGGCTCCTGTACGCGCCGGATGAGAAGGACTCTGCCACTTTCTACGATGATGGCGCCGACGCCGACGAGTGGAACGCTGGGAAACTCTCTCTGCATGAAAGACTATTTTAACCAGTGACTCTCGTAAGTCCGGACATGCAGGACAGGCGCGACGAATTTGCCGTCGTATCATCTAATGGAGCGGGAGGATTTATGGCAGAGTTCACACTGCGCATCGATGGCATGCACTGCGGCTCTTGCATCCGGAGAGTGACCCAGACGCTGAGCGCGACAGAAGGCATCAAGGTAGAGGAAGTCCGGTTAGGGGCAGCGCGGCTGAGCGCGGCGGCGGATCACCCCGCATCGGAGCTGGCGATTGCTGCACTCACCAAGGCAGGCTACCAGGCGCAACTGGAAAAATAGAGACTCCGATGGCCAACTCTGAAACTGAATCTCTCACGCTGCCTGTTCTCGGCATGACCTGCGCCGCGTGTCAGCGTCATGTGGAAGAGGCTCTGCGGAGCGCGGCAGGGGTTGAGTCAGCACGCGTGGATCTAATGGCTCACCGTGCCAGCGTTGTATTTGATCCGGAGAGGGCTTCTCCGCAGGCACTGGTGGATGCGATTCGGTCTGCTGGGTACGATGCGGTTCTTCCGCGACCAGGTGAAGACGCCGCCGCTCGAACCGAAAAAACCGATCTCTTCCCGAAAGCTGTTGCGACGATCGCCGGCGGCCTGATTGCCATGCTGCTCGCCATGCCGCTCAATCCGCAGATGGGCGCCATGGACCGCGCGCTGATGCACTTCGTTCCGGTGCTCTACTCTGTACCGCAGGATCTGCTGCGCTGGTTCATGTTCATCGCCACGGCAATTCTGGCCATGTGGGCTGGACGGAGTATATATACGAGCGCGTTACGCGGCCTTGCGCATGGCACTACCAACATGAATACGCTAGTAAGCCTGGGCACGAGCGTGGCATTTGCCTACTCCGCATATGCAACTTTGAAGCCGACGCCGGGACGGCAGGTCTACTTCGACGCGGTTTTGCTCATTCTTGGATTTCTGCTGCTCGGCAAAGAACTGGAAGCCCGGACGAAGCGCCGCGCGTTGAATGCTTTGGACGCATTGAACCGGCTGCGTCCTTCCACGGCACGGAAGCGGGAAAACGGTGCCGAGACAATTATTCCTCTGGACCAGGTCCGGATTGGCGACACCGTTGTCATCCTGCCGGGCGAGCGATTCCCGGTGGACGCTGAGATCGTGGAAGGCCGCACCACCGTGGATGAATCCATGCTGACCGGCGAATCGACACCGCAGCCACGGGAGGTCGGCGAGCGCGTTTTAGCTGGGTCTCTGAATTACGACGGCATGGTCGCATGCGCCGCTCAGACACTTGGTGAGTCAACCGTACTCGGCCAGATTGCGCATCTGGTGGAGCAGGCGCAGTCGTCGCGCGCCCCAATGGAGCGGCTGGCGGATCGTTCAAGCGCCGTGTTTGTTCCGGTCGTGCTGGGACTGGCGGCGGTCACATTTGCAATCTGGTTCTATGCAGGGCACTCCCTGCAGATGGCGCTTGCGAATACCGTCGCGGTTCTGGTGATTGCATGCCCCTGTGCGATGGGACTTGCGGTCCCAGCAGCCCTCACGGTCGCCGTGGGACGGGGCGCGCAGCTGGGCGTGCTCTTCAAAGGTGGAGAAGCGCTGGAACGGCTGACTCGACTCGACGCCGTGCTGATGGACAAGACAGGCACGTTGACAGTGGGGCATCCGGTGCTTGTCGGGGTCCGACCCGATATCGGCTACGTTGAGAACGACCTGCTGCGCATGGCGGCAGCAGTGGAGGAACGCTCCAACCATCCGCTGGCTCATGCCATTGTCGATGCTGCGCGTGCGCGCGGCCTTTACTGGAATCCCGCCGAGAATGTTCAGGTAACCTCTGGACGCGGCGTGGCCGGGGTCGTAGACGGCCAGCAGTACACCCTCGGCAATGAGGCCATGCTGAGGGAGATTCAAATCCGGTTGCTGGACACCATTGCTCCTGCTAAGCCCGGAATGACGCGGTTGTGGATGGCAATCGACAACGTGGCTGTTGGTTGCTTTGACGCCAGAGACGTGCTCCACGAGGACGCTGCAGAAGCAGTGGCCCAGCTCCGTGCCACAGGGTTGCGCGTCATCATGCTCACCGGGGACTCAGGCTCGGCGGCAGCGCCGATTGCGGACGCGGCTGGTATTGCAGAAGTGGAGGCAGGACTTGACCCGGCCGCAAAACTGGACCGCATCCGGACTCTGCAGAACGAGGGCTACAAGGTAGCCATGGTTGGCGACGGCATCAATGATGCGGCAGCCCTCGCGCAGGCCGATGCCGGAATCGCCATGGGTACAGGGGCCGACCTTGCGCAGGAAGCAGGAGACGTACTTTTAATGCGCGCACAACCATCGAAGATTCCCGAGTCGATTGAGCTGGCCCGCGCGACAGTTCGCGTGATGCAGGAGAACCTGGTCTGGGCAATTCTGTATAACCTGATCGGGATCCCCCTTGCCATGGGCGTGCTCTACCCAGACTTTCATATTCTTCTCAGTCCATGGATCGCTTCGGCCGCGATGGCGATGAGTTCAGTCAGCGTCCTCGCGAACAGCTTGAGATTGCGCCGCTGGGCGCCGACCCCTTCCCGGCAGGCCGTCAACGTACACTAGTCCTGAGCCTACAAAGTGCGCATCCTCACCCGCTATATTCTCGGAGAGATCATTTCTCACACCCTGATCGGGTGCGCCCTCTTTACGTTCATCCTTTTTATGCGCGATCTGCCGCACATCCTCGAGATGGTGGTTCGCAACAGCTCAACACTCACCAATGTGGCAGAGATCTTCCTGTTCACATTGCCTAACACCTTCCGCGTCACGATTCCGATGGCAGTGCTGGTCGGCATTCTGCTGGGGCTGAGCCGGCTTGCTTCGGATAGCGAGATTGTTGCCATGCGGGCGTCGGGACTGGGGATTGGCTATTTCGTCTGGGTCGCTTCGATAGTAGCCGGAATCGGAACCATTCTGGGTCTGGCGAACTCTGTGTTTATTGCGCCGCGTGCGAACCAGGCAATCCTTGAACTGGAGCAGTTCCTCGAAACCTCCCAGGCATCGTTTGAGATTCAGCCGAGGGTATTCTACGAAGACTTTCGGAATCGGGTGCTCTATGTACAGGATGTGCGCGGCGGAACTGGCGCGGCGAATTGGCGCGAAGTCTTCATGGCGGATGTGAGCGATCCGGCGACGCCTCTGATTACGACGGCGGAATCAGCTACAGTGGTCAACGATTCTCCGCAGGAGCTGCTGATGCGGCTGCGCAACGGCGCAGAGCATCAGACCGCTTCCGGCCAGCCCCAGCAGTACAACATATCGACATTTTCCAGCACCGACCTGCCGTTGACGCTGAGTCCGCAAAGCGACATCCATCTCGGCAGGCTCGATACGGCAATTTACGCGATGCCGCTCGATCAGCTCATTCAGAAGACTCACAGCGCGGACCCGACGCGCTACGAGATCGAGCTGCATACGCGCTTCGCCTATCCGATTGCGTGCATCGTGCTAATGCTCGTCGGGGTTCCACTGGGCGTCGCCTCGCGCAGGGGAGGCAAGAGTTCGGCTCTTGTTTTTACCCTTCTGCTGGTGGTCCTGTATTACGTGCTTTCGTATACCGGCATTGCGCTCAGCAAACAGCATCGGCTTCCACCTTCCCTTGGCGTCTGGATGGCAAACATTCTCTTCGCCAGCATCGGCGCCTTCCTGCTTTGGGAGATGGCGAACGGAGGACGAATCCTGAATGCTATCTCCAGTTGGGCTCTACGCGCACCCAGGCTGCACGTCGAATCTGGCGGCCGCATGCTGCTTCGCTTCCCGCGGCTTGAAAAGGTGCTGGAAAAGACTTTCCGGCGTACGGGGCAGAGCACGTTTCCGCGCATTCTCGACGCCTATGTCATGCGAGAGTTTCTGGGGGTCTTTGCGCTGGTTCTGTCCAGCTTTGTCACCCTGATGCTCGTCTTCACGTTCTTCGAACTCATTGGCGACATTCTGCGCAATCACATCCAACTGGCCACAGTCGGTGCGTATCTGATTAACCTGACGCCAAGCATGCTGTATCAAATCACGCCCCTCGCTGTATTGATCGCTGTCCTCGTCAGCTTCGGAGTCATGAACCGCAACAGCGAGATGATTGCAATGAAGGCGACAGGGATCAGCCTCTATCGTCTTGTCGTCCCGGTCGTCATC
>JBBIVH010000091.1:9037-10284 GCA_037439805.1 Acidobacteriaceae bacterium | reverse complement strand
GCATCGACGAGCAGCGGGTCGCCGCTGAAGTGCGCGAGCAGGCGCAGCTCGATCTGCGAGTAATCCGCCGAGAGCAGCTGCGTGCCCGGCGCGGCGGTGAATGCCGCGCGAATCTGCCGGCCCAGCTCCGTGCGCGTGGGAATGTTCTGCAGGTTCGGGCTGATGGACGAGAGGCGCCCGGTGGCCGTGGCCGCGGCCTGGAAGGTGGTGTGCACGCGCGAATCGGTATCGGCGAGCTGCGGCAGAGCGTCCACGTAGGTGGACTTGAGCTTGGTGAGCTGGCGGAACTCCAGCACCTGGCGAACAATCTCGTGCTCTTCGGAGAGCTTTTCGAGCACGTCCTGCGCGGTGGAGACGGCCTTGGTTTTGCCGCGGCTGGGCGGAGCGGGCAGCGCCATCTCTTTGAAGAGGACTTCGCCGAGCTGCTTGGGCGAGTTGATGTTGAAGCGGCGGCCGGCGAGCGTGTAGACGCGCTCGGCCACACGCTCAATGTTTGCGCTGAGCTGCTGGGAGAAGCCGCCGAGCATCGCCTTGTCGATGCGCACGCCGGCCTGCTCCATACGGAAGAGCACGGGCGCGAGCGGCAGATCAATCTCGTGATAGACACGGCCCAGGCCGGCATCTTCCACCTGCTTGAGCATCGTGGGCGCGAGGGCATGGATGATGGCTGCGGCACGCGCGTCGGTCGTCGGCGCGGGCTGGTTGTTGCGCGCCGCAACGTCGGCCAGCGACTGCGTGGCATGCGTGGGGTTGAGCGCGTAGGAGAGCAGCAGCGTGTCTGTGATGGCGCCGCGCAACGCGACGTGGTGCGGAGTGAGTGCGTGGAGCGTCTGCTTCCAGTCATGCACCTGCTTGCGCACTGTGGCGTCCTCCAGCAGCGCGCGCAGGCGCGGCGAGAGCGGCAGGCGCAGGGCGGTCTGCGGCTCGGCACAGACGCCGATGTGCAGATCACGCTGCGCTTCGGCGGCTTCGGCTGCCTCCAACAATGAAAGCGTTCGCGGCGGCTCCGGCTCGTCGGTCTCTTCGGCAACAGGCACGGTTGCGAGAAAGAACGCGAAGCCGTGCTTCTTTGCGGCGTGGAAGAATGCATCCTGCTCTGCTTCGGATGGCGCGTCGAGTTCCTTCAGCGCGGGCGCATCGGCGGCGGGCTCCAGGTCGCGCAGCATGGAGGTGAATTCAAGCTCGGTGAAAAGCTGGCGGCAGGCCTCGACATCGGGCGGGCGCGTCTCCATGGCGTGCAGGTCGAG
>JBBIVH010000091.1:7459-8937 GCA_037439805.1 Acidobacteriaceae bacterium | reverse complement strand
TTTTGCGGATTGAGGATGCGGATGTGCGGCGTGACGAGCTGCATCATGTCCTTGTCGCCGGAGACGATGAAGACCTCATGGTGATGCTCGGCGGCCTGGCGCGCGAGCGTGCCGATAACGTCGTCGGCCTCGAAGCCCTCGGCCGCAAGGATGGGAATGCGCAGCGCCTCCAGCGCGCGGCGGATGTAGGGAATCTGGCGGCGCAGGTCGTCGGGCATGGCCTCGCGGTTGGCCTTGTAGCCCTCATAGGAGACTTCCTCGAAGGCCTGCGCCTTGGAGTTCCACTTGCGCAGCGTGCCGAGGCTGCGAGCGCGCTCATCGCGAAAGACCTCGCCGCTCAGGTCGAAGACGGCGGCGAAGTACTGCGGCGCGAAGTCCTGGCGCAGCTTCTTGACCATGTTGACGAAGACATAGGCCGCCGCCGTAGGCAGGCCGGACGAGGTGGACATGGGCCGGCTGCGCTGCATCGCGTGGTAGGCGCGAAAGATGAACGACATGGCGTCGAGCAGATAGACGGGCGGCTTGGCTGGGCTTGGCACGCCTCCGAGTCTATCAGCGAACGGCGTTGCGGGCGTTCCAGCGGTTCCACAGTTGGCGTATTCCGAAGTCGCATTGCTGAGTGGCTTTTCCCTCAAGAAAAAGCCACCTGCAAAGAAGGCCAGAAATGACTACATGTACTGTGGAACCGCTTAGTGCGTAAGGCTGTCGGCGATGGGGACCAGATGCATGTAGACGTCGCGGGGCATGTTGGTCTGCCAGTGGCTGGTGATGTGCGCGTAGAGGACAAAGGCGAAGAAGATGTATGCGATGGCGGAGGCGACGGTCACAGGCGTCAGGATGCGGCGGGTCCAGCGCTTTGCTGGTTCGGGATTGCGGCTCGGCGGCAGGGCGAATTGCAGAGCATGTTCCGCAGAGCAGGCGGCGACGCAGACCATGCAGGCACTGCACTCGGCGGAGCGAATCTGAACGAGCTGATCGACGGGCAGGCCGGCTGGGCAGACTTTGGCGCATTTACCGCAGTCGATGCAGGCGATGGCGTCACGGCGGATTTTGACCGGGCTGAGAAGCGAGACGAGACCCATGAGCGCGCCGTAGGGGCAGAGATAGCGGCACCAGAAATTCTGGATCAGCGTGGAGAGGAGAACCAGCAGGCCCAGCACGATGAGACCGGTGAGGCCGATGTCGCGGAAGAAGTTGAGCATCTTCACGTCGGCAACGAGGCCGTAGGGCGTGAACATGAAGCTTTGCAGCGCCTCGGCGGACATGGAGCCGATGATGAAGACGAAGAAGCCGAGCAGGAGGTACTTGAGACCGCGGAGCGGGATATCTGCCCAACGGGGCAGATGGAGATTGCGGCCATAGAAGCGGCGGCCCAGCTTCCAGAGGGCTTCCGAGAGCGTTCCCACAGGGCAAAGCCAGGCGCAGAAGGCCTTCTTCAGCAGCAGGCTCATGAGCACGAAGGCCAGAAAGAGAAACAT
>JBBIVH010000091.1:5816-7359 GCA_037439805.1 Acidobacteriaceae bacterium | reverse complement strand
CTGCCGCTGAGCGCATGGGACAAGCACGGCAAACAGGTTCCCGACCTGGACCGCAACGACCTGACGCTGACCGATGAGGGGCAGGCACAAGTGATTCAGAACCTGGGGCACGACAACAGCCTTCCATTCCAGATCGGCCTGCTGGACGACACTGGCGCAAGCATGAAGGGCTCTCTGGACTACGCCCGCAAGGGCGGCGAGGCATTTGTGGATCAGATGCTGAAACCTGCATCCGCTGGAGCGCCTTCCGCAGATGCCGCGTCGAAGCCCGCAGCGGAAAATGGCAATGAGGCCTTCCTGATCCACTTTGACCGTGAGGTCGAGCTGCTGCAGGACTTCGCCACGGACCCGCAAAAGCTGCACACCGAGCTGGATGAGATGGGTCCATCGTCCAGGTCGCAGGATTCAAGCGAGGGGCCGGAGACGACGGATAATCCTCGCGCAGCAACGCATGGAGTTCCGGGGGGATCCACTCTCTATGACGCAATCTTTCTGGCCGCTGATGAGCTGATGAAAGACAAGCATGGGCGGAAGGCGCTGATCGTGATTTCGGATGGCCTCGACAAAGGCAGCAAAGAGACAATGAACGATGCGCTGGATGCTGCCGAGCGAGCGCATGTGATCATCTACACGATTTTTCTGCAGGGCAACCAGGCACAGAAGAATCCCTTCCAGAATCCCGGCCGGCGCGGAGGACCTGGCTATCCCGGCGGGTATCCGGGCGGAGGTTATCCGGCGGGGTATCCAGGGGGCGGCGGGAATCCGGGAAATGTGCCTCAGAGCCGCCAGCCGAGCCCGCCCACCGGTCTGGAGGCAGATGGACGCAAGATCATGCAGCGCATCTCGCAGCGGACCGGAGCCTTGTACTTCGATGCCAAGCGCAAGGAAGACCTGCCGGAGATCTACGGCATTATCGCCAAAGATCTGCAGGGCCTCTACACGATCACGTACACGCCGAGCAAGATCGACAGCGATGGCGCCTTCCACAAGGTGGTGCTGAAGACAAGCAAGAAGGATGTGGACTTGACGTTGCCCGAGGGATACTTTGCGCCGGGCGGGGATTCGGAGTAAGTCTCTGCCTGCAACAGAATGGCAATGAAGCAAGAAGGGCGCGACCAATGGCCGCGCCCCTGTTGTTTCTACTCTCGACGGATCAGTTGGTTCCGGAGTGAATATCCGATCCCGCCTGCTTTTCCTGGAGCGCCGCCTGCGCTGCGGCGAGCCGCGCCGTCAGCAACCGGAAGGGCGAGCAGGAGACGTAGTTCAGGCCAATCTTGTGGCAGAACTTGACGGACTCGGGATCCCCGCCGTGCTCGCCGCAGATGCCGACCTTCAGCGTGGGCCGGGTGTTGCGTCCCTTGGCCGTGGCCATCTTGACCAGAAGCCCCACGCCAGCCTGGTCGAGCGAGGCGAAGGGGTCCTGCTTGAAGATGCCGTTCTTGAGGTAGGACGGCAGGAACTTGTTGATGTCGTCGCGCGAGATGCCGTAGGTGGTCTGCGTGAGGTCGTTGGTTCCGAAGCTGAAGAACTCGGCCTCTTCCGC
>JBBIVH010000091.1:1392-5716 GCA_037439805.1 Acidobacteriaceae bacterium | reverse complement strand
AGCATGGGGTTCATCTCATGCAGGTCCTGGACGCGGTTGAGCAGCGTGCGCAGCTCCTTGAGCTTGGGCGAGCGCGGCTTCAAGTCCTCAAGATGCGCGATTTCGACGAGCAGATCTTCGCGCTGCGGCAGGAACTCGTGCAGCGGAGGATCGAGCAGGCGAATCGTGACGGGCAGCGACTCCATGGCCTTGAAGAGACCGATGAAATCCTGCCGCTGCATGGGGAGCAGCTTCTTGAGTGCGTCGCGGCGGGCGTCTTCGGTATCCGCGAGAATCATGGCGCGGACGTGCTCGATGCGGCCCTCAGCGAAGAACATGTGCTCGGTGCGGCAGAGGCCGATGCCTTCCGCCCCGAAGGTACGGGCCTGCTTGGCGTCGCGCGGCACATCGGCATTGGCGCGGACCTTGAGCTTGCGCAGCGGGTCGGCCCAACTCATGAACTTGACGAGATCGGGATCGTCGGGACGCGCGGGAATCGTCTTCAGCTTGCCCTCGATGACGCGGCCCGTGGTGCCGTCGAGCGATATCCAGTCGCCGTGGCGGAAGGTCTTGCCCTTGACGCGCAGTTCCTTGCGGGCCTCGTCCACCTGGCAGTCGCCTGCGCCGGCAACGCAGCACTTACCCATGCCGCGGGTGACGACGGCGGCGTGCGAGGTCATGCCGCCGCGCGAGGTGAGAATGCCGGACGCGACTTCCATGCCACCGATGTCCTCGGGCGTGGTCTCGCCACGGACGAGGATGATGGAGTGCATGTGGCCGTGCATGTGCGCCTTCACAGCTTCTTCCGCGGTGAAGACAATCTGGCCTACCGCCGCGCCGGGTGAAGCAGGCAGTCCGGTGGCGAGCACTTCGATCTTCGCGCCCTTCTCATCGAGGCGCGGCACGAGGAAGTCGTAGAGCTGGTTGGGCTCCACGCGGAAGATGGCTTCCTCCTGCGTGATGAGGCCCTCGCGCACCATGTCAATGGCGACGCGCACGGCGGCAAGCCCGGTGCGTTTGCCATTGCGCGTCTGCAGCATGTAGAGCTTGCCATCCTGGATGGTGAACTCAAAGTCCTGCATGTCGCGGTAGTGCTTTTCCATCTTGCGGGTGATGTCGCGCAACTGCTCGTAGACCTTGGGCATCGCGCGCTCAAGCTCGCTGATGTGCAGCGGCGTGCGTACGCCGGAGACGACGTCCTCGCCCTGCGCGTTCATCAGGTACTCGCCGAAGAACATGTGCTCGCCAGTGGCGGGATTGCGGGTGAAGCCGACGCCGGTACCGGAGTTCTCGCCGAGATTGCCGAAGACCATGGCCTGCACGTTGACGGCGGTGCCGAGCCAGTCATCGATGTGATTGATGCGGCGATAGGTCTTGGCGCGCTCGTTCTCCCAACTGCGGAAGACGGCGTCGCGAGCCTGAATGAGCTGTTCGATCGGCTCCTGCGGGAAGTCCTTGCCGGTCTCTTTCTTCACCAGCTTCCTGTACTCGGCGATGATCTCCTTGAGGGCAGCGGGCTGCAGTTCGTAGTCGAACTTGACCTTGGCGCGCTCTTTGACGCCGTCAAAGATGTGCTCAAACTTCTTCTTGGGAATATCGAGAACGACGTCACCGAACATCTGGATGAGGCGGCGATAGGAATCATAAGCAAAGCGGGGATTATTGCTGCGCTTGGCGAGCGCTTCAACGGCCTTGTCATTGAGGCCCAGATTCAGAATCGTGTCCATCATGCCGGGCATGGAGAACTTGGCGCCGGAGCGAACGGAGACCAGGAGCGGATTGTCGCCAATGCCGAGCTTCTGGCCCTGCAACTGTTCGAGGCGCGCAAGCGCCGCGTGCATCTCCACATCGATCTGCGGGTTGAGTTTGCCGCGCATGTACTCACGGCAGGCTTCGGTCTGGATGGTGAATCCGGGCGGGACGGGCAGGCCTGCATTGGTCATCTCAGCGAGGCCGGAGCCTTTGCCGCCGAGCACGTCTTTCATCCGACCATTGCCGTCGGCCGAGCCATTTCCGAAGAAGTACACATACTTGGTTTGCGCTGCTGTTGACGTCGTACCCGCCTGTCCGGCGGGCGCCTGCTCCAGTACGCCCTGCGACATGGAAAAGAGCCTCCGCGTGTGGATTTCCGCAAGGCGGCGCCCATGCAAGGGTGGCGGCAGGTTGGCTCAACCGGGCTGCTGGAGAACAAAGACAGGCCGAGCGCGTGCAGTCATCCAGACACTTCGACTGCGCCTTACGGCGTGCGCGATTCGCAAGTACAAATAGCGCCGCAAGTATACACTTGCCTGTGCCGCTCGTCACAGGGCCTCAGCGCGGGCGTCCGAGGCAGGAAGATCACGAGGTCTAACTTCTATTGTTTCTGGGAATTCGACGCAGGCTCGCGCTCCGCAGGTCGAGAGCAATCGTCAGGCTGCGACGGGGTTGCAGCGCGACTGGTCTGCCTCGGGGTCGTGGTGGAAGAGAATTCCATCCAATCCGACAAGGGCCAGGATTCCGGCAACCCGAGGAGCGGCGTGCGTGATGACGAATTGAGTCCCTGCCTTCTGCGCGAGGCGATACAAGGCAATCAGCGCGGCAATGCCTGCGGCATCAATCCGGGTGACATTGCGCAGGTCGAGGGTGACGCTCTGGCGATCGAGGACCGCGCCTACGCGCTCCAGGAGGCACTGTTCCTGCCCCCGCACCAGCTCATGCGGCTCGCAAGGGGTCATTACAATCGCCTTCTCTGCATGAGGAAAGTTGCTTGTCATGGCCATACCTCCTGCGGGTCCTGCCCCGGCTCTGCTGCCTGCCTGTGCGCTCATCCGCGTAGGGGCTTCCTACTCTAAGACGTACGCAACGGACGCCGGGATTACATGGCGTCCTGCTTGAACTGACTTCCACTCCAACCGCCGGAACCGAAGCCTATATGATCCAATACGCAGAAGGCGCACCAGAAAGTTCCATGCAGGACTTTGTCAACGAACCCGGCAGTGGCCTCTCGAAGACCGCTCTTGCACTGAAACGTGTGCGTGAACTGGCGATTGAGTGCGGCTTCTCTGATGCGGGCGTAGTGGCCTTACCGCACGCGGAAGAGCGAAGAGATGCTGCGCGCTATCGCGAGTGGATCGAAGCGGGCCGTGCGGCGACGATGCAGTATCTCGAACGGCGTTCGGAGGAGGGCGAGCTTCTTCGCGCGCGCGTTGCGGTTCCCTTCCCATGGGCGCGGTCGGTCCTCGTGTGCTTTGCGTCGTACCAATCGCGCCAACCGCGCTCAATCGATGTTGCACCAGATGGCTCTGCATGGATTGCGCGTTACGCGTGGAGCCAGACGACAAACGACGCGGGACAGAAGCGCCCGAGCGACTACCACAAGGTGCTGCTGAAAAGGCTGCACGCTCTCGAAGCGAAGCTGCGAGCGGAGCATGGCGACTTTACAGCGCGCGCTTATGTGGATACGGGCCCACTGGTCGAGCGATCGCTGGCGGCGGCCGCAGGGATTGGTTGGGTGGGCAAGAACGCTTGCGTGATTCACCCGCGCCTGGGGTCGTTCGGTTTTCTTGCGGTGCTGGTGACGGACTTAGCCGTACAGGAAAGCGATGGGCATCTGACTGTGCCGGACCGGTGCGGGAGTTGTCGCAGGTGCCTCGATGCCTGTCCTACGGCGGCGCTCACCGAGCCGTATCAGATGGACGCGGCGCGCTGCATCTCCTATCTGACGATTGAACATCGGGGCCCCATTTCCGCCGAGCTGATGGAGGGCATGGGCCGGCAGATCTTCGGATGCGACATTTGCCAGGATGTGTGCCCGTGGAATCGCAAGGCTCCCGTTGCCGTGGACCGGGATCTTGAACCGCGCGCAGAACTCGTGAACCCGGCGCTGCAGCAACTGGCCGCGATGGATGAAGCGGCCTTTGAGGCGGCCTTCAATGGGTCACCAGTGCGGCGCGCGCGTTTCGATGGCCTCCGCAGAAATGTCGCTGTCGCCATCGGCAACAGCGGAACGATTGAGCTCGGCGGTGCCCTGCGAGCCTGGGAAGATGCAGCCGATGCGGGGCTTCGAGCAGCGGCGCGATGGGCGCTGACGCGGCTCGGAGTCAGGCGGCGTGAAGACGAAGCGGAACAATCGGCCCGTTAACGCGCATCAGGCGACGCGCATCACGTTGACCGCGCTGAGTCCCTTGGGGCCCTGCTGGCATTCGAACTCAACGGCTTCGCCCTCATTGAGCGTCTTGTATCCATTCTCCTGAATGGCGGAGAAATGGACGAAGACATCCTCGCCGCTTGACCGCTGAATGAATCCGTATCCCTTGGCTCCGTTGAACCACTTCACGATGCCCTGTTCCTTCATGCTGCGTCTCCT
>JBBIVH010000091.1:0-1292 GCA_037439805.1 Acidobacteriaceae bacterium | reverse complement strand
AATGCACGACTCGTTTAACACGAACCTTGCTTCTGTTATGGCAGGATTTGCATGAGGAAGCAATAAGAAAATGCTGCGCATTCTTGTGGAAGCAGGAACCGGCGCTGGATGGCGCGCAGCTACGGCAGGCCGCGATGCGGCAAGGTCGAGCGTCTATCCTAGATAGAATAACTGCTGACTGGCTGGCGTCGTCTGCGACTTGATTGATGGTGCGCGACGCGATACGGAGCAGACCGAGGATTGTGTCGCATTGTGAACAGCACCGACGAAATCAAGTCTGCGAGCGACACCGGGCCGGCGAGCAAGGCAACCGCCGCCGAGACGGTAGTGCAGTCGAAGTGGTATCGATGGCGGCATGACGGCTCTGCGCTGGCCCGCTATCTGCTGGACAGCGAAGTGCATACCTTTGCCTTCAGCGTAGCGGCGAATGCGATTCTGTCGTTTATTCCCTTCATTGTGCTGCTGTATACGATTGCGCTGTCGGTGTTCCACTCAGCGGCGATGGCCGATGCGGTGAGCCAGATGGTGTACTACTTCTTCCCGTCGAACCAGGACTGGATTGCGAAGAATCTGGTGCTGGCGGCGCCGCGGCACGGAGTGCAGCTTCTGTCGCTGGTGATGATTCTGATCTCGTGCACGGGGATCTTTCTGCCGCTGGAAGTGGCGCTGAACCAGGCATGGGGCGTGGCGAAGAGCCGCAACTATCTGCTGAACCAGGTGGTGGCGTTTGGCCTGGCGATCCTGATGGTGGTGCTGGGAATGACCAGCGTTCTGCTGAGCACGTGGCAGAGGCAACTGACGGCGCTGCTGTTCTTTCACCACACGGACAACTTTGTGTACAACGGCGTGAGCTACCTTTGGCTGGCGCTATGCACGGGCGTGGCCAGCATCCTGTTTTTCTTTTCGATCTACTGGCTGCTGCCGAACCGCAAGGTGCCACCGCTGCCGGTGATGCGAACGGCGATGATCACGGGGCTGGTATGGCTGGGCTCGAAGTATCTCTTCGTCGCGGTGCTGCCTCATCTGGACCTGAAGGCGCTGTACGGCCCGTTCTACGTGTCAGTGGGTCTGCTGTTCTGGGCGTACATCTCCGGGCTAATCCTGTTTGCGGGGGCACAGTTCAGCGTGGCGCGGCTGAACGGGCAAAGGCGCTCTGTCTAGAATCTAAGCTGAAGATTGCGTTGAACTTATGCGAAGGGCGTCCGCCGGAAGGCGAAGCCAAAGCGAAGACGGCTGCGCGAAAACATGCAAAGAAAATGTGGAAAAGTGCAAATAAATTTAGGGGGGGTGGG
>JBBIVH010000090.1:7137-10444 GCA_037439805.1 Acidobacteriaceae bacterium | reverse complement strand
GGCTGCAGGCTTTCGTAGAGCTGCCTGGTCGTCGCGTCCAGGTCCAGCCCCGCCGGATTCTGGTCGTGCAGGTCCAGCGACAGCGTCGTGTAATACAACTGCGACCGCACCCAGTCCGCCCGCCCAAACGCTCCCGCGCCTTTCATCTTCTGGATGGTCTCGGACGGCAGCACCTCGCCGGTCTCGTGGTGCTTCGCAAAGGCCTGCAGCAGCTTCTCGTCGCGGAAAAACTCCTCCAGCATCTGCGACGGCACTTCGATAAAGTCCCCCTCCGTGGCAAAGCCCGAGAGCCCCGCCCACTCCGTCTGCCCGCCCAGAATCGCATGCATCAGGTGGCCGAACTCGTGGAAGTACGTCACCACATCCGAGTACTGCATCAGCCCCGGATCGCCCGGCTCACCGCCGGGGCCCCCAGCGGCGGGTCCATGCCGCTGGGGTGACTCACCACCGGGAAAATTGCAGATCAGCGCCGCCTCTGGCAGATACCGCCCGCGCACGCCCGTCACCACCGATGCCGCCGAGAACCACTTGTCTTTGCCCTCGCGGGGGTGCATGTCCAGGTAGAAGCGCCCCACCAGCCGCCCGGCTTCCACCACCTCATACACCGTCACCGCCGGGTCCCATGCCTGCGCATCCGACCGCCGGAACTCCACCTTGAAAAGCCGCGCCGCCGTCTCCAGCACGCCCGCCTCCACCTGCGCATACGGGAAGTACGGCCGCACCGACTGCGAATCAAAGTCATACGCTGACCGGCGGAACTGCTCATACCAGTAGCCGCGGCTCGTGATGTCGATTTCCTTCAACCCCGGCTGCCGCTCCTGCGCAAACTCCACGATCATCGC
This sequence comes from Acidobacteriaceae bacterium, assembly GCA_037439805.1. Classification (GTDB taxonomy): domain Bacteria; phylum Acidobacteriota; class Terriglobia; order Terriglobales; family Acidobacteriaceae; genus Telmatobacter. The sequence continues at coordinate 9,602 of JBBIVH010000090.1, read as the reverse complement.
GTGCTCGCGCGCCGCACCTTCGCGGCTGGCCTCATCCAGCTTCGCCAGAAACGTCCTTACGTTCTCCGCCGAGCCCATCATCTGGTCCGCCGTCGCCAGGTCCGCCCAGCTCCTGAAGCCCAGAATCGTCGCAACCTCCTGCCGCGTCGCCAGCAGGTCCAGCAGGAGCTGCTGGTTCGCCGGGTATGCCCGCGTGTTGTACGCCAGAAACATCCGCTCCCGCAGCGCCGCCGACGCCGCAAACGTCATCACCGGCTGCATGTCCGGCTGGTCCGTCGAAATCGTCACCCGCCCTTCCGCATTCGCCGGGTGCCGCGCCAGATAGTCGCCCGGCAGTCCCTCCAGCTCCTCCGGCGTCGCCTCTATGGTCTTCCCGCCCTCCTGAATATTCCGGCTGAACTCCAGCGAGAGGCGCGTTGCCTTCTCGTGCAGCTCCTGCAGCTTCGCCCGCGTCGCGTCGTCCTTGTCCACGCCAGCCAGCCGATAGCTCAGCAGCGTGCGCTGCATATAGTGCTTCGTCGCCGCGCTCGCTCCCTCCAGCCTGATCGCCTTCAGCGCGTCATACACCCCGCGGTTCAGGCTCAGCGCGCTGCCCGCCATCGCCACCCGCTGGGCTTCGTTCTGCGCCTGGTCGCGCACTGCTTTTTCCGCAGCAACGGAATTCAACACCCCTGCCTGTGCCCCCGCCAGGCTAAGCTGCTCAATCGCCACGTCATATAGTCGGAGGGAGTTTTCCGGCGTCCGCTCGCCCTCGACAGCCAGCAACGCCGCCAGCGCCGCCTCATGCGCCTCCAGCCGTGCGCTCACCCACGCCACCAGCGCCTCTGCGCTCTTCGCGCCACCAGCCTCCCAGCAATGGACCGCATCCGTCACCGCCGTCACCACTTCCACCGCCATCTCTACCGTTGCCTCCAGCCTCCAGCTTGCCACATCCGCCCTGTTTTCCTGGCCTTTCAAAAAAATCGTGCCCACAAACGCACCTTCCCTGTTGCATCGCTGCCGTAACCCGTCTAATATGCGTCAATTGAGTGATGCCGCACGCTGCTGCCACCGCCGCCCCTCCGCTACCGCCCGCAGGCGCACGTCTGCGGCCAGGCAAAATGTGCATTGCCCTGCAGGCCACTTCACCGGCTGAACTCATCGAGCGCGCCAATACCGCCCTCCGCGACTCCACCTTCTTCGAGTTCCGCCTCGACTCCCTGCCCAAGCCGCTGCTCGCCCTCCCCAAGATCAAGGAATTTCTCGCATCGCACCGCGAGGTCATCGCCATCGCCACCTGCCGGCGCAAAGCCAACGGCGGAGGCTTCACCGGCGCGCTCGTCGCTCAGTTTGAGGTCCTCACCAAGGCTGCCCAGGCTGGCTGCCAGATCGTCGATCTCGAAATCGAGTCCGCCGAGTCCGCCAAGACCGCGCAGATCACCCACCTGCGCCACACCGGCTCCGCGCTGCTCATCAGCTACCACGACTTCACCCGCACCCGCAGCCTGGAGCAAGCAGCCGACCGCATTGAAGCCTTCAAGCCCGACTTCGTCAAAATCGTCTCCACCGCTCGCTCGCTCGCGGACAACCTCGCCATCCTGCGCCTCATCGAGGACCGCTCGCTCTCCTCCCACGTCGTCGGCATCGCCATGGGGGAAGAAGGCATCCTGAGCCGCGTCCTCGGGCCCCGCGCAGGAGGCTCCTTCACCTTCGCGTCTTTTTCTGAGGAAACGGAAACCGCGCCCGGCCAGGTCGACGCCCGCACCCTGCGCGAGATCTACCGCATCGATCAGGTCGATCAGGCCACACGCATCTTCGGCGTCGCCGGTAACCCCATCGCTCACTCGCTCTCTCCTCTCATGCACAACGCAGCCTTCCGCCGCGAGGTCGTCAACGCCGTCCTGCTGCCCCTCAAGGCCAAGTCCCTCGACGACCTGCTCACCGTCATCCGTGAGCTGCCCCTGGCCGGCGTCGCTGTCACCATGCCGCTCAAGAAGGAGGTCCTGCCGCATCTGGCCAATATGGACCCCCTCACCGCCCGCATCGGCGCCTGCAACACCCTCCGCACCGGCGCAGACGGCAAGCTCTACGGCTTCAACACCGACGTCGCCGGTGTAGTCCGCCCGCTGGAGAAGCGCCTCCGCCTGCGCGGCGCGCGCGTCGCCGTCCTCGGTGCGGGCGGCGCAGCCCGTGCCGCCGTCTTCGGCCTCGTCGAGCAGGGCGCGGAGGTCTACGTCATCAACCGCACCCATGAGACCGCCGTCTCCCTCGCCCGTCAGGCCAAAGCCAAGTCCCTCAAGCACGAAGCCTTCGCCAGGCAGCACTTCGACGTGCTCATCAATTCCACCCCCTGCGGCATGAAGGGCAACAAGCAGACCATGCCCATCGCGCCAAACGAGCTCAACGCCGGCCTCGTCTTTGACATGGTCTACAACCCCATCGAGACGCCCCTGCTCGCGCTCGCCCGCTCCCGCGGCATCCCCGTC
>JBBIVH010000090.1:0-7037 GCA_037439805.1 Acidobacteriaceae bacterium | reverse complement strand
GTTTGGCAACCGGCCTTGAAAGTGCTCGATGATCCCTTCTGGTAGCCCCGCCCGTCTTCCCCGCGCCGCTTCGTCCCCTGTTCCGAACCCCCCACGGCGCAGCAGCCTCCGGCGGACTGCCTCCTGGCTCGGCCTCTTCAGCCTAGTTCTCTTCTCCGGCTGCGGCTTCTGGGTCACGGGACCGTTGCCCATTGTCGTCATTCCGCCGCCCGGGGGACCGCCGCCCACGGCCACGCAGAACGGCACCATCACCATCACGCCCCAGTACATCGCCCTCGCACCTGGCCAGTCCTTCCAGTTCACGGCCACCTCCAGCACCGGCGGCGCCATCGCCTGGTTCGTCAACAACGTCCCGGGCGGCAATGCCACCGTCGGCACCGTCACCACAACCGGCAACTACACCGCGCCCGCCACCGTCTCGCAGGTCGAAAACATCCAGGTCACCGCCGCGCTGGCCTCCGCGCCCCTCCAGGACAACGCCACCGCCGTGGTCGCCATCATCCTGCCCGGCACCACGCTCTGTCCGCCCCTCACCGGCCATCCGCTCGTCGCCGTCTACACTACCTATCTGCCGGCTCCCGGCAAGGCCTCCGTCGAGTTCGGCACCACAACCACCTACGGCTTCAACACCTGGCAGCAGCCTGCCTCGTCCAGCACTACTGGCGGGCAGGTCACGCTTGAGGTCGGCGGCATGAAGGGCAACACCACCTATCACCTGCGCGGCCAGATCGTCCTCAGCAACGGCGCTACCTTCAACGATGCCGACTTCACCTGCACCACCGGCACGCCGCCCCCCACAGCCGACTTCCAGATCACCAACCCCGGCGGCGGCGCTCCTCAGCCCGGCATCGAGATGTGGAACACCCTCTTTCCCCATGCCGACACCGAGGCCGTCGCCACCGACCTTCAGGGCAACGTCATCTGGACCTACTCCTTCCAGGGCACTCAGGCCGACCTGCTGCAGGGGATTCAGCTCCTGCCCAACGGCCATTTCCTCACCCTCATCTCGTATCTCTCGTCGAATGAGTCGGCCGGCGCGCAACCCGGCGTCATCAACGAGATTCGCGAGGTGGACCTGCTGGGGGCGACCATCCGCAGTCTCAACATGGACCAGCTCAACCAGAAGCTCGCCGCATCCAGCCTGCGAGACGGCACCGGCAACGTCTACCAGCTCGGCAGCTTCCACCACAACGTGCTCGCCCTGCCCAACGGTCACTGGATCCTACTCGCCACCTACACCAAGACCGAGAAGATCGACATCAAGGGGCAGTTTGTCACCGTCCCCGTCATTGGCGATGCGCTCGTCGATGTGGACCAGAACCTTACCCCTGTCTGGGCCTGGAATACCTTCGATCATCTGGATGTCGAGCGCCACCCCATGAACTGCGGCACTGCAAGCTGCGACTGGACCCACTCGAATGACATGCTCTATTCGAGCGACGACCACAATCTGCTGCTCTCCATGCGCCACCAGAACTGGATTATCAAGATTGAGTACCTCGACGGAACCGGCTCCGGCAACATCATGTGGCACCTCGGCTATCAGGGCGACTTCAAGCTCATCGGCGCCACCGATCCCACCGACTGGTTCTATGCCCAACACGGCATGAACTTCTTCACGCCCAACACCACAGGCGTCTTCCGTATCGGACTCATGGACAACGGCAACGACCGCACCTTCCCTCCGCCGATTGGCCAGGTCCTCTGCAGTCCGGCTGCTCCTTCCTCCCCTAGTTGCTACTCCACCATGCCGCTTCTCGAACTCAATGAGAGCGCCATGACGGCGACAATGATTACCCACTACGTCCCGCCAGACAACTACTTCAGCTTCTTCGGCGGCAACGCGGATCTGCTCGGCAACAACGACCTCGAGGTGGATTTCTGCGCGCCGCAGGGAGGCTCGATCGTGCAGGAGCTGAACCCGCAGGCAACCGGCGTCATCTGGCAAGGCAATACGGCCGGCGCCTATCAGTTCCACGTCGGTCGCATGCCCAGCCTCTATCCCGGCGTGCAGTGGTAGCAGGACGGTCGCACATCCATCAAAAATAGAGCGGCTCGCGATGAGCCGCTCCTTCTCGCATCCTGCCTGACGTTTCCTATTTCTTCCCGCGCTTCTTCGGCGCGTCTTTCTTTTCGTGCATCAGCGGAATCGGCGCCATATCCGGCCCGATGCGCCGCACCAGCGTATCCCGCAGCGCATACCGAATCGTCCTTGGCGATGCAGGCCGCGCAATTCCCGTCGCCGGGTCAATCGCCACATCGGCGCTGCTCGCCATCTGGAAGCCAAACACCGGCTCGGTCGTCCCATTCTGCCCCGGCTCGGCCCCAATCGTCACCGGCAGATACCCCGCAATCGGGTGCAGCCGGAACGCGGTCTCGTAGCGGTGATGCTTCACGCTCCACGTAAACACGCGAATCTGGTCAAAGTCATACGGCAGCCCGGATACCGGCGGGCCCAGCGCCGTCACGTATTCCGCCACCTCGTGGTCCGGCGTCGTCGCCTCTGCGTCATGCACTTTGGCAATCACATACGCGCCCACAATGCGCTGCCCCTCGGCATACTGCGCAATCTCATCCGGCACATCCACATCCACGCGCCCGCCCAGCAGCCAGCCCGCGTGTCCATCCTTGTCGCGCACCAGCCACCAGTCCTCCATCACCACTGCGGGTGCTGCCGGTTCTGCATTCCCTTTCGTCCCCGTTCCCGCCTTGGCCACGGCAGGCGCTGGCGTCTTCGGCACTGAAGCCCTCTCAAGCATCTGCACCTTCGCATTCTCCGCCAGCAGGTAGAAGCGGTCCGTCTCGCGCCCCGGCTTCACGTGCAGATAGATGTCGTCGCGGATCGTCCCCGTCGCCACCACCGGGCTGTCGCGATGCTGTGCCGCCAGATCCAGAAACGACTGATACAGGTCCTTGTCGATGACCGCGCGCTCGGGAATCCACCCGACCTCGCCCTTCGCCGTCTGCACCTTCAGGAATCGCTTCCCGTGCTCCAGCACCTCCAGCGCCTCGCCGTTGGTCACCTCGGCCACGCGGTTCGACACCGCCGCCACTCGGTCGCGCAGGTACATCTGCCGCGTCCACACGTACACCGTGTCGTGGTGCTCCTTGTGCAGCCGCCCACAGCCTGCAACGGCAAGCAATGCCACCACGGCCACCGCGCAGGCAACCCAGGCTCGAAGAGTTGTGAACAAACGGGGGGAAAGGCTCGAATTGCGGCTCAACGGCATCACCGGAACGTCTTGTTTCGAGAATAGCACTGCGTCATCCGCGTCACGCGGTCGCTCTAGCCGCGCGCATTCACCAGCCGGATCGTCTCAAGGAACACATCGCCGTCCACCGTCAGGCTGTGCGCGCTCACCTTGTCCAGCGTGTCCTGCACCGTGTGGTGATAGCTGTCGTTCGGTCCATAATCCAGATCGATCACGTCGATCGAAGGCACCCCACGCTGCACAAATGGCACGTGGTCATCCTCCACCGTCTCTTCCTGCTGAAAGAAATAGCGTTCGTACCCGTACTTCTGCGCCGCGCGCCGCACCAGCGCCACCAGCCAGTCCGTCGACTGCGCCTCGCGCTGAATGTCGAGGTCCTTATCGCCGATCATGTCCGCCAGCATGAACGCCTTGATGTGCCCCAGCGTGCCGTCGCGGCCCCACTTCGCCGCCAGATGGCGCGACCCGAAGATCGCATCCGAATTCGACCATTGCGTCTGAAACGATTCCTCGCCGTCGAAGAACACCAGCCACACCGAGAAGCCATCCAGCTTCTTGCCGCCCGCCACCTGCGCGTGCAGCTGGTCGCCAATCGCCATCAGCAGGCCCACTGTCGCCGCGCCGTCATTCGCGCCTACAAAGTTGATGTTCCGCAGCGGGTAGTTCGTCTCATAGTGCGAGGCCAGCACAATCACGCCATCCTTCTTGCCCGGATATCGCACAATGAAGTTCCGCATCCCCACCGGCCCAATCGACGTATCGGCAGTGAATGCATCCTCTTCCAACTGGTCGTGCGCAAAGTGCGTGCGCAAAAACTGCTCCGCCTTTGCGTGTCCCGGACCCGTCGGCCAGCGCGGCCCAATCGCCACAAACTCCCGCGCGTAGTCATACGCCTTCTGCCCGTTGAAGTGCCCCTGCGCCGTCGCCGCCAGCGGAGCCAGCATCATCAGCGCCGCGCCCGCCTGCACCGCTCGCCGCGAAACCCTGCTCATCCAACCGCTCACTACGCGGCCTCCTTCGCCTTCGCCTTGCGCCGCGCCGGATGCACCCACCACGCTACGCCAATCCCCACCAGATACAGCACCAGCATCGGAATCGCGTAGATGCACATCGTCCACGGGTCCGGACTCGGCGTGATAATCGCCGCCACCAGAAACACCGCCAGAATCGCGTAGCGAATGTTGTCCCACAGAAACTTCGGGCTCACCACGCCCAGCAGCGCCAGAAAGAAAATCAGAATCGGCAGCTCAAAGCTGATGCCCAGCCCCAGAATCACTGACAAGAAAAAGCTCGTGTAATCCTCAATCGTGACCATCGGCGTGAAGTTGTGCCCGAAGCCCACAATTAGAATCTTGATCGCCGCCGGCAGCACAAAGAAGTAGCCGAAGCTCGCGCCCGTTAAGAACAGCCCCACCGTCGCGCCCATGAACGGCACCACAAACCGCCGCTCTTTTTGATACAGCCCCGGCGCAATGAACAGCCATACCTGAAACAGAATGAATGGCGACGCCAGAATCGCGCCCGCCAGCAGCGAGGCCTGCAGATCCAGGTTCAGCGCATCCATCGGATGCGTAAACACCAGCGACTTGCCAATCTTGTTCAGCGGCGCCTGCAGAAACGCCACAATCCGGTCGCGGAAAAACCAGCAGACAAAGAACCCCACCGCCAGATACGCCGCCGAGTGCACAATGCGCCGGCGCAGCTCATCCAGATGCTCCATCAGGCTCATGCCCGGCAGCTCCGCGCGCTCGTTCACTGCCTTCCGCGCCTTGCTGATCGCGTCTTCGGAGTCAACCATGGGGCTGTGCCGCCTCCGTCGTAGCGGGTGCGCTGGCCGCGCTTGAAGCCATCTCACTTTCCGCAGCTTGTTCCGTCGCGCGTGTTCCCTGCCGCGCTGCCATCACCGGCTCACCCGTTGCAGGCGGCTGAATCCGCGGGCCGCTCGCGACCTGATCCGCCGCCGGCATCGCTTCCACCGCCGGAGCCGGAAAGCTCACCGCCTCTGCGCCCGCCTCCGTGCTTGCCTCCGTGCTTGCTCCCGCGCTCGCCCCGCTCTGCTCAATCGCGTTCACCACCGGCGCAGCCACAGCCGGGTCCGCGCTCACCGCCTGCGCCGGAGCATTCAAGAGCTTCGCGCGCTCCGCTTCTTCCTTCCTGCGACGATCCGCATCCTCGGCCTGCCGCAGCTCCTCTTCCATCTGATACTTGAAGTCGTTCGAGGCCTTGCGGAACTCATACATCAGCTTGCCGATCTGACGCCCAATCTGCGGCAGCCGCCGCGGCCCAAACACCACCAGCGCCAGCACCATCAGAATCAGCGAGTCCGCCATCCCAAGGTTCGCCGCCTCAATTGTCAGGGGAGCTCCCATAAACCCTCATCATACCTGTCGCCGCGCAGCCCTCACAATTCCTCCTCTTCGCCCGCGCATCGCGCCTTCCGGTGGTTTGAATCACCGCCATGCCCTTGTTACACTTTGGTGAAAGGCATGTGCCCCGCGCCGTCCGGCACTCTGCATCCGCGCCCCGCGCCGCGCATCCTTTTAGAAGTACAGCCTGCAACAACCCCGTGGGCAACTCTGTTCGCGCCCACTGCAGGCTACGAGCCGCCCTGCGGCTCTGGCTTTCAACATCCCCGCCCGCCATCCGCGCAACGGGTGCAACGGGCTGAAGGCGGAGTATCGTGAACCTGACTCTCGAAGCTGAGGCACCAGCCTCTTCCGCCACTGCTGAATCCTGCAGTCTTGAGCACTATCTCACCCTCCCCGACCACTCCATGGACACCCGCATCGCCGCGGCCCGCGCCCGGCTCGGCCAGAGCACCATCCTCCTCGGCCACCACTACCAGCGCGACGAGGTCATCCGCTTCGCCGACTTCACCGGCGACAGCTACAAGCTATCCAAAGCCGCCGCCGAAACCGACGCCGAGTTCATTGTCTTCTGCGGCGTCCACTTCATGGCAGAGAGCGCCGACATCCTCGCCCGCCCCGAAGTGCCAGGGAGAAAGGCCCAGCAGGTCATCCTCCCCGACCTCAACGCCGGCTGTTCCATGGCCGACATGGCCGAAATCTCCCAGGTCGAAGACTGCTGGGAAAACCTCGAGCGCATGGGCCTCGCCGCCGACACCATTCCCATCACCTATATGAACTCCAGCGCCGCCATCAAGGCCTTCTGCGGCGAGCGCGGCGGACTCGTCTGCACCTCCTCCAACGCCGCAGCCGCCTTCCGCTGGGCCTTCGCGCGAGCAAAGCGCATCCTCTTCCTGCCCGACCAGCACCTCGGCCGCAACACCGGGCATTCCATGCACGTACCTTTGGAGGAGATGGCCGTTTGGGACCCGTGGACACTGCAGGGAGGCCAGACACAAGCCAGCCTCGCCGCCAGCCGCGTCCTCCTCTGGAAAGGCCATTGCGCCGTCCATCAGCGCTTCCTCCCCAGCCACGTCGATCAGGTCCGCGCCAAGTACCCCGGCATCCAGGTCATCGTCCACCCCGAGTGCCGCTGGGAGGTCTGCCAGAAGGCCGATGCCCTCGGCTCCACCGAACGCCTCATCAAAATCGTCGAAGACGCACCCACCGGCTCTACCTTCGCCATCGGCACCGAGATTCACCTCGTCAACCGTCTCGCCCACCGCTTCGCCGCGCAGGGCAAGCGCGTCATCACGCTCGACGACACCGGCTGCCTCTGCACCACCATGTACCGCATCAGCCCGCACCACCTCGCCTGGGCGCTTGAAAACCTCGTCGAAGGCCGCATCGTCAACCGCATCCAGGTCCGCAAAAGCGTCAAACACTGGGCCCGCATCGCCCTCGACCGCATGTTGGAAGT
>JBBIVH010000089.1:7686-10511 GCA_037439805.1 Acidobacteriaceae bacterium | reverse complement strand
CATGCCGTTGGACTCGAGACCGCGCATCTTGCGCGGGGCGAGGTTGGCGACGATGACGATTTTGCGGCCGATGAGCTTCTCGGGCTCGTAGTATTGCGCGATGCCGGCAAGAATCTGGCGCTTCTCATAGCCGAGATCGACTTCGAGGCGGAGGAGCTTGTCGGCTTTCGGAATGCGCTCGGCAACGAGGACCTGCGCGACGCGGAGCTCGACTTTGGCGAAGTCGTCAATCGAAATGAACTGCTTCTCTTCCGCGGGCACGTGCGCGGGAGCTTCGAGAGGTGCCGGTGTTGAGGCGGCGGGAGCGGCTGGCGCAGCCGAGGCTGCTGCGGGCACGGAGGATGTGGGCGCGGCTTCCGGTGCTGGCGTGGGCTTCGTCTCTTCCATCGGTTTCTTCTCTGCCTTCTTCTTCGGTTCGTGTGCGGGAATGGGCGCCTGTGCTGCTGGGTGCGGGGCTTTTGGTGCGGCGGCTCCGCCGGCGGCTTCAATCACGGACTTGCTGTTCTCTTCTTCCATCGCCACCATGCGCTCGACGGCGTCTTTCTCCGCTCGGGGAAAGAGCGGTGCGGGCTCGGCGAAACGGGTGCCCGGCTTGAGGCCGCCCCATGCGACGTGGGTGAGGAAGGATGCCTTAGCCGCATCGGTGATTTCGCCCTGGCCGAGCTGACGCCAGACCTTCGCGGCGGCGTCCGGCAGAACGGGATAGACGAGCGCGGTGATGATGCGGATGGCTTCCGCAGCGGTGGCGAGGACACGGGCCTGATGCTCCGCATGTTTTATTTCAGACCGGTCTTCAGGCCGTTTCCAAGGCGCATTGGCAGTGAGGTAGCCGTCGGTTTGGGCGACAAGGGACCAGAGCGTCTTCAATGCATCGGAGAAGTTCAGGTCGTCGAATTGAGGAGCGAACTCGGCAAGCGTGCGCTGCGCGCTCTCGCGGAGTGTGATTTCGGCGGCGGTCTCGTGGCCGGACTCAGGCACGACACCACCGAAAAACTTGTGCACCATGTTGACGACGCGGCTGACGAGGTTGCCATAGCCGTTAGCGAGGTCGCCGTTGTAGCGCTGGACGAGGGCGTCGAAGGTGAAGTTGCCATCCTGGCCAAAGGGGATCTCGCGCAGTAAGAAATACCTCAATGCGTCAGAACCTAAAACCGTGTGAACGGTCTCGGCGCGGACGATGTTGCCGCGCGACTTGGACATCTTGCCCTGGTCAAAGAGCAGCCAGCCGTTGGCGCGCACGGAGCGCGGCGGCTCGATGCCGGCGGCCATGAGAAACGCGGGCCAGTAGACGCAGTGGAAGCGGCTAATCTCTTTGCCGATGAGGTGAATGTCGGCGGGCCAGTATTTTTTGAACTTCTTGTCGTCTTCTGTGCCGTAGCCGAGAGCGGTGATGTAGTTGGCGAGGGCGTCAAGCCAGACGTAGATGACGTGCTTCTCGTCGCCGGGGACGGGGATGCCCCAGGAGAAGCTGGTGCGGCTGACGGAGAGATCCTTGAGCCCGCCACGGACGAAGGAGATGACCTCGCGGCGCGTGGACTCGGGCTGCATGAAGGCTGGGTTGGCCTCGTAGAACTCGAGGAGATGGCGCTCGAAGGCGGAGAGTTTGAAGAAGTAGTTCTCTTCGCTGACGGTTTCGGTGATGCGGCCGCAGTCAGGGCAGGGCGTGCCGGGCGGGCCATCGACATAGAGCTCGTCGAAGACACAGTACTGGCCGGTGTAGGAGCCCTTGTAGATGTAGCCGCGATCGCGGAGGGTGGCGAAGAGGTGCTGTACGCTGCGCTTGTGGCGGTCTTCCGTGGTGCGGATGAAGTCGTCGTAGGTGAGGCCGAGCTGGTCCCAGAGGGCGCGGAACTCGCCCGAGATTGCGGTGGCGAACTCGTAGGGCGTACGGCCGGCAAGCTTTGCGGAGCGCTCGATCTTCTGGCCGTGCTCATCGGTGCCGGTGAGGAACCAGGTGTCGATGCCGAGGGCGCGCTTGCGGCGGGCGATGGCGTCGCAGACGATGGTCGAGTAGGCGTGGCCGAGATGCGGCCGCGCGTTCACGTAGTAGATGGGCGTGGTGAGGTAGAAGCGGGATGGGCTTGCTGCGTGATCTGTCATGAACGGGGTGAAGCTGGAGATTTGCCCCTACGGCAGGCAGAAGGTTTTGCTCTGGTTACCCTTCCATCTTAGGGTGCGGCGCGGGGTGCGTCAAACAATGCAGCGAGTGCCGCTCTGTTAGAATCACCCTTGAAAATCAAGGATTTCTGAGGCCCTGACACTGTGTATCTCGAACTGAAAAAGAGGCTGGAAGCGCGTCTGCAAGAGGTGCTGAAGGAGAGCTACGGACTGGAGCTGGAGGCGATTCCGGTGGAGATTCCGCCGGAGCTGGAGTTTGGCGAACTGGCGACGCCGGTGGCGTTTGAACTGGCGCGCAAGCTGCGCAAGGCGCCCAAGATGATTGCGCAGGAGATTGTGGCATCGCTGGGAATGGTGGAGGGGTTTGCAGGATTTGAAGTTGCCGGTGCGGGCTACATCAACGCGCGGCTGGACCGGTCGGCGACGGTGCGCGGTGTGGCGTTGGCCGAGGAGAAGCCACTGGGGGATGTGCGCAACCACGCGCTGGTGGAGCACACGAGCATCAATCCCAACAAGGCGGCGCACATCGGGCATCTGCGGAACGCCATTCTGGGCGACACGTTTGTGCGGCTGCTGCGCGCGGCGGGGCACAAGGTGGATGTGCAGAATTACATCGACAATACAGGCGTGCAGGTGGCGGATGTGGTGGTGGGCTTTCTGCACGTGGAGGGCAAGTCGCTGGGCGAGGTGAGGGCGTTGGTGGAGGA
>JBBIVH010000089.1:0-7586 GCA_037439805.1 Acidobacteriaceae bacterium | reverse complement strand
CCGCGCGAGAGCGAGATTTTGCACCTGAAGTTCTGGGAGTCGGCGTTTGAACTGCTGAAGCAGTCGGGCGTGCTGTACTTCGAGAACGAAGGGAAGAACAAGGGCTGCTGGGTGATGACCCGGCCCGGCGCGGAAGCGAAGGAAGGCGAAACGGACGAAGATGCGAAGGTGATTGTGCGCTCGAATGGCACGGTGACCTACGTGGGCAAGGACATTGCGTATCACCTGTGGAAGCTTGGGCTGCTGGGGCGCGACTTCGGGTACAAGCCTTTCTTCCAATATCCGGGGCACACGTGCTGGATCTCGTGCATGCAAGGCGAGGCGGAGCATCCGCACTTCGGCGGGGCGAGCGCGATTTACAACGTCATCGATTCGCGGCAGAGCGACCCGCAGGCGAATGTGATTCAGGCGCTGCGTGGGATGGGCTACACGGCGCAGGCGGACCGCTACACGCACTTCAGCTATGAGATGGTGGCTCTGACGCCGCGCTGCGCGGAGGAGTTGGGCTACGAGGTGGCCGAGGAAGACCGCGGACGGCCGTACATCGAGGTGAGCGGGCGCAAGGGCTTTGGCGTGAAGGCCGATGATCTGATCGACAAGCTGATTGCGGCGACTCTGGATGAAGTGAATAAGCGGCAGACGGGACGCGATGCAGCAGAGCGGCAGACAATTGCCGGACAGATTGCGATTGGCGCGCTGCGCTACTTCATGCTGAAGGTCACGCGCTACTCTGTCATCGCGTTTGACTTCAAGGATGCACTGAGCTTTGAGGGCGAGACAGGGCCATACAGCCAGTACGCCGTGGTGCGTGCGCGGAATATCTTTCGCAAGGCGGACACGACCGAGAAAGAGGCGCTGGAGGCGTTTCAAAAGCTGGTGAGTGGGCAGAGCGCGGAGATCGAAGCGCTGCTGCAGGCGCCGGAGGCGAAGGACATCTGGGCGCTGTGGCTGCGCGCGGGACGCAGAACGCTGGTGCTGGAGCAGTGCCTGGCGACCTCAGAGCCCGCGCATCTGGCAAAGCACGCTTTCCAACTGGCGCAGGAGTTCAATAACTTCTATCACAGACACCATATTTTGACGGAGGAAGACGCGACACGGAAGACGCTGCTGCTGGCGACGGCGGCGGTGACGCTGCGGGAGCTGGTGACGGTGCTGGCCTGGCTGGGCATTGAGAGTCCAGAGGCGATGTAGCGGATCCCCACAGAGAAAAGGGAAACGGCGTGCAGCATGGGCACGCCGTTTGATTTTTGGGTACGAGCGGCAGATCAGCGGTGAGATTCGAAGCTGCGGACCCATTCAAGGACGGAGCGCACCGCTATACCGCTGGGGCCTTTGGCGATGTAGGGCTTTGCTTCTTCCACCCAGGCCATGCCTGCGATGTCGAGGTGCAGCCATGGGGTGTCTTCCGCAAAGACGCGCAGGAACTCGGCAGCGGTGATGGCGCCGCCCCAGCGCCCTCCGGTGTTCTTGATGTCGCCGATGTCGGACTTGATCATCTCGGCGTACTCATCGCCGACAGGCAGACGCCAGAACTTTTCGCCGGAGACGGCGAGGGCGTCGTTGAACCGCTCGTAGGCTGCGTCGTCGTTGGAGAAGACGCCTGCATTGATCATGCCGAGGGCAACGACGCAGGCGCCGGTGAGGGTGGCCGCGTCAATGATGTGGGTGGCGCCGAGCTGGCGGGCGTATGTGATACCGTCGGCGAGGACGAGGCGGCCTTCGGCATCGGTGTTGATAATCTCGATGGTCTTGCCGGGCTTGTCGGGAGTGAGCGGCATGGCAGTCTGGATGTCGCCGGGCTTTTGCGCCTTGCCGTCGGGCATGTTTTCAGCCGCGCAGACGATACCGATGACGCGCACTCTTGGCTTGAGCAGGGCGATGGCGCGCATGGCTCCAATCATGGCTGCGCCGCCAGCCATGTCGTACTTCATCTTCTCCATGTTGTCTGCGGGCTTGATGGAGATGCCGCCGGTGTCGAAGGTGATGCCTTTGCCGACGAGGCCGAGCACGGGGCCGTCTGTGACGCCCGCGGGTTCATAGCGCAGGACAATCAGCGCGGGCGGCTCGGCTGAGCCCTGCGCCACACTGAGAAAGGCGCCCATCTTCAGGTCGCGCAGCTTGTCGGTAGAGAAGACCGCGCACTTGAGGCCGAGCGGTTCGGCCATCTGGCCGGCGCGCTGGCCGAGGACGGTTGGGGTGAGCTTGTTGCCGGGTTCATTGACGAGGGCGCGGGCAAAGTTCTGGCTCTCGCCGATGATGACGCCCTCGCTGAACTGGTCGCGCACTGAATCCTGATCGACTGCGGAAGGAGCGGCGAGCTGGAAGGACTGGATGCTGCGATCCTGACGGTCGCTGCGGTAGGTGTCTGGATCGAGGTCACCGATGAACGCTCCCTCCACAGCGGCACGGGCGCAGGCGTTATAGGGCTGAATCGTGAACTCCGGCAGCGCCACGGTGAGTTCGCGGATGCCGCGCGGCTTGGCAAAGCGCACGGCTGTTCCGGCAGCGTTGCGCACGCTGTGAACGGTCGCCTTCGCCTTCGGTCCAAGGCCGACAAGGAGCAGGCGTTTGGCCAGGAGGCCGGCCGGAGAGTGAAGCAGAAGCGTCTCGTTGGCGGCGGCTTTGAATTCGCCACTGGCAAGGATGGCGGCGGAGGCAGCGAGCACGGCTTCGTCAGACGTCAGAAGCGTGGGCTCGGGCTTCGCATCCGGCCCCTTGGCGGTTTGCGCGTCGACGGCCATGACGGCGATGAGTTCGGTCTTGATGTCGGAGAGGTTTGCGAAATTCAGTTCAGTGCGCATGGCTCCCATTCTTGCTCACCGGCCTGCCTGTCGCAAACACGCGACGGTCACCGGCGGGACACGGGAGTAACCTGATGCGCGGGGTGTGCAGGCTGGGCGGGATGTCCTTAGCGGCCCATGCGGTGTTTGCTGGCGTTCACGGCGGCGCGGGCTTCGCGGTCGGCCTCGCGGCGGCGCTCGGTCTCGCGCCTGTCCCAGTCCTGCTTGCCTTTGGCCAGAGCCAGCTCGCACTTGACCCGGCCCTTTCGGAAATAGAGGCGGGTGGGGATGAGCGTATGGCCCTTGATCTGCGTCTTGGACTGTAGCCGCCGGACTTCCTCCTTATGCAGGAGCAACTTGCGTGTCCGGGTTTCGTCGTGATTGGCCAGGTTGCCATGGGAGTAGGGGCCGATATGCAGATTGAGAAGAAACGCCTCACCGTCCTTGATAAGGCCATAGGCGTCTTTGAGGTTGGCTTTGCCTTCGCGGATGGATTTGACCTCAGTGCCTCGGAGGGCCACGCCGGCCTCGACCTTTTCGAGCAGAAAGTAGTTGTGGCTTGCGGCCCGGTTCTGCGCGGCGTCGCGGTCACCGGCAGCGACGGGATCGCGCGGTCGAGCCGGCTTCTGCGGACTGGCCTTACCGGGCTGTGCGATGATGTGACTGGTCTGGCGGGCCACCTGGCGATTTCCTCGAACTTTCATCGTAGCACTGGCTGCAATTGGCTCAAATTCACGGATGGGGCTTTGCTAAAATGAAGCATCCACTGCCGGTTGCCAGATGCAGAACAAACCGGGGAAGTTTCTGGGCTTTCCGCAGCTCGGGCGTTTCCGGGCCGGATGGGAAGTCGAAGCGAACCGGTCGACATGGGAGTTCAATGAAGCGCCGCGCTGCCACATGGACTTGCCTAAGTCCAACCGTCCGGGTAAGTATCCTTGTTCTCTTGTCGTTTCTGCCGCTCGCTTGTGTTCAGGCCAGGGCGCAGTCGGCGAACGCGCTCTACAAGCAGGGCCAGACGGCGGAGTCGCGTGAGGATTTCGATACGGCGTATCAGGACTTCCAGAAAGCCTGGTCGATGACGCCGAAGGACATCCGGTATCGAACTGCGATGGACCGGGTGAGGGTGTCGGCCTCCACTGCGCATGTGACCAAGGGGAGGAAGTTGATGGCTGCCGGGGACGAGCAGGGCGCGCTCGTCGAATTGCTGCGTGCAGCCGAGATCGATCCCGGCAATGAGGCGGCGCAGCAGGAAATAGCGCAGATTCGTGCGCGCCACGCCGAGACGCCGGCCGCCGCAAGCGGAGACAACACGGGGATTCCCGAGTCAGCGGAAAGCGTGGATTCGATGGCCGCGCCGACTGAATTGAAGCCGCTGTCCAATGAACCCCTCTCGCTGCATATGGTGGAGGACTCCAAGACGATCTACCAGGCGGTGGGCAAGGCAGCCGGCATCAATGTACTCTTCGACCCTGATTACACGGGCAAGCGCATCCAGGTGGACCTGAACAACGTCTCGCTGATGGACGCGCTGCGAATTGTGGGCACTCTGTCAGGGACGTTCTGGCGTGCCGTCACTTCCAACACGATCTTTGTGGCGCAGAACACGCGAGCGAAGCGGACGGAGCTGGATGAACAGGCGGTGCAGACTTTTTATCTGACCAATGCCTGGCAGCAGAATGATTTGAATGACGTGCAGACGGCCTTGCGCAATGTGCTGCCGAACGCGAAGGTGTATGGGGTGGCCAGCCAGAATGCGATTGTGATGCGCGCGACGCCGGACGAACTGCTGCTGGCGGAAAAGCTCATCAGCGATCTCGACAAGGCGCGGCCGGAAGTCGTGGTTGATATTTCCGTACTGGAAGTAGCGAAGAACTGGGAGCAGAATCTCGGCATCTCATGGCCGCAGAGCGCCGGCGTGACGCTGCAGCCGCCGACCACCAGCACGTCGACTACAACGACGAATCCTGTGACCGGCACCACGACCTCGACGTCTCCGACGCTCTACAACCTGGCGCATCTGAATTCGAACGACTTTGCGGTGACGCTGGGAACGGCGACCGCGAATATGCTGCTGACCGATTCGAACACGCGAATCCTTCAGAATCCGCGCATTCGCTGCACGGACGCGCAGAAGGCTACGATGAAGATCGGCTCGCGCATCCCCATCGCAACCGGATCGTTCAGCTCTGGAGTCGGCGTGGCGGCCGCGATTACGCCAATGGCCGAAACGCAGTTCCAGTACATTGATGTCGGCGTGAATATCGAGATGACGCCGACGGTGCATTACGACCACGATGTGACGCTGAAGCTGAAGATCGAAGTGAGCTCGGAGAGCGGCAGTACGACCATTTCTGGCGTTACGGAACCGATTATCGCGCAGAAGACCAGCGAGCAGACTATCCGGCTGCGCGAAGGTGAAGCAAGCATTCTGGGCGGCATTCTGAACGAGCAGGACCAGCAGAACTGGACGGGCATTCCGGGATTGAGCTCAATTCCGATTCTCAAGTATCTGTTCGGTTCGATGGACCACATCAAAACCGACGACGAGATTGTCTTCCTACTGGTTCCCCACATTGTTCGCTCGCCCTATCTGACACCCGTGAATCTGCGGTCGATCGATACGGGCGCGGGGCAGAATATCGAGCTTCGGCATGTGAGCCAGAATGGTTCTGCCATGGCAACTGCTTCGTCCCAGGCAAGCGCGGTCAGCGGTGCGGGTGCCGCAATTGGCACGGTGCCGGGGCAGACGGCCCAGGCGGCAGGCAATGCGGCGTTAGCGCAGTTGCGCGCTGCGGCAGAACCAGTGCCAGGATCCGCTGTATCGCCGTCGGCAACAGCCGCGCCGCCTGCAGCCGCTGCGGCAACACAGGCTTCTTCCGCGCCAGCAAGTGGCCCTGCGCCGCCGCAGGCCGAGGCCCTCCGCTTCGCCTTTGCGGCTCCCCGTATGCCGGTCGCAGTGGGCGCGACCTTCCAGATCCCGATTGTCATCAGCGGAGCCGCGAACATCGCGTCGACGCCGATGCAGATTCAATACGATGCCTCGAAGTTGACTCTGGTGAATGTGGATAACGGCGATTTTCTGAGCCGGGATGGTCAGGCAGTTGCGCTCGTCCATCGCGACGAAGGACCGGGGACACTGACGGTCAATGCGTCGCGTCCGCCGGGAGCCAAAGGCATCGACGGAGCGGGAGTGGTCTGCGTGCTGAGCTTCCAGGCGAAGACGCCGGGCGAGTCCGCGATGACAATCACCCGCCCTGGCGCGATGAATGGGGTGGGGCAGGTGGTACAGGCGCAGGGCGGGCAGGCCACGATTGTGGCGAAGTAGGACGGCATGATGCCTTGCAAAGTCCAGATTGAGAAGAAGCCGGGCGAATCGGGACTGACGCTGGTTGAGCTGATCGTGACGGTGGCGATCCTGGGTATCCTGGCAGCAGCGGCTGTCCCGGTGGCGCAGTTTCAGGTGAAGCGGCAGAAGGAGCGCGAGCTGCGTCGCGACCTGTGGTCGATGCGAGACGCGATTGACCACTACAAGGACGCGGCGGATAAGGGCGCCTTTCAGACCAAGGTGGACAGCCAGAATTATCCGCCCGACCTGGAGACGCTGGTGAACGGCGTGGATGTGCAGGGCAAGAAGGTGAAGTTTCTGCGCAAGATTCCGGTGGATCCGATGACGGGCAATACGGACTGGGGCATGCGCTCGATGCAGGACGATCCGAGTTCGGATTCCTATGGCGGGCAGAGCCTGTTTGACGTGCACTCGAAATCGACAGGGACCGCTCTGGACGGGACGAAATATTCAGACTGGTAGAAGGCAGAATGCGCAAGACGGGCCAACACGAAGCAGGCTTCACGCTGATGGAGCTAATGATTGTCATGGCGATCATCAGCGTCCTCGCGACTCTTGCCGTGCCCAGCTTCATCGGCGCCATCAAGTCGGCCCGCGAGGCCGTGCTCAAAGAGGACCTCAGCGTGATGCGTGCTGCTATCGACTCCTATACGATGGACAAGCAGAAGGCTCCCCAGACGATGGACGATCTGATGCAGGAGGGCTATCTGCGCAGCATCCCCGTGGACCCGATGACAAAGAGTGCGGACACGTGGGTGACGGACACGAGCGATGCTCTGCACTCGCTGGATCAGACGGAGCCGGGCATTGACGATGTGCATTCCGGATCGCAAGAGACGGGGTCGGACGGGCAGCCGTATTCATCCTGGTAAGCAGGAGGTCAGATGAGGATTGGCCTTGTGGGCGCGATGGTGGTTATGCTGAGCGCGCTTGGCACCGGAGTAGAACTGCGGGCGCAGCAGAGCGCGACAATCACGGTAAGAGTTCTGGATGGAAAAACGGGCACGCAGGCAGACGCCTCGAATGTCCTGATCCAGTTTGATCATCATCACGAGACCGCCGGGGACTGGCAGCACCAGAATGACGATGGCAGTGTCGAGGTGCGCGTTCCGCCCGGCGCAAAAGTGATGACTGTGCATGCCACGTATCAAAATGCGATGGAGTACTACATCAATTGCGACGTGGCGAAGCAAAAGAACTCGTCGGCAGAGTCGTGGTATCCGATTGCGGACATACTCAATGCAGGAATTGTGATGCCGAATGACTGCGTGAAGCAGAAAGACACTGAGAAGATCAAGATCGATCCTCAGAAGGGCGTCTTTGTGGTGTATGTAAGGCAGCGCAATTGGCGCGAGCAAAACTGAGAGCGCCATTCCAGATCTGTTGGCCGCGGGCAGGGGAGTTTGCGATTGACGAACAGCATCCAGCGGTGTCCGGCGGGCAACTCTTTCCTTGCAGAA
>JBBIVH010000088.1:2057-10547 GCA_037439805.1 Acidobacteriaceae bacterium | reverse complement strand
GTCCTCACCTCGCCCGCCATCTGGGCGCTCTGGGGCGAGGCATTCCTCGCATCCTTCGCCGAACCGCCCATCGTCCTCTTTCTGCCGCCCGGTGAGAAGCACAAGACCCTCCGCAGTGTTGAATCCATCCTGCGCCAGATGATCGCTGCGGGCGGCGACCGCGGTTCACTCCTCATCGCCTTCGGCGGCGGCATCGTCGGCGACGTCGGCGGCTTCGTCGCCGCCATCTTCATGCGCAGCATCCGTTACGTGCAGGTGCCCACCACGTTTCTCTCGCAGGTCGATTCCTCCGTCGGCGGCAAAACCGGCGTCAATTTGCCTGAAGGCAAAAACCTCGTCGGCAGCTTCCATCATCCCGTCGCCGTCTTCGCAGATGTGGAAACGCTCGGCACGCTTTCGGATCGCGAACTCCGCGCCGGACTCATGGAAAGCGTCAAAGCCGGCATCATCCGCGACCGCTCCCTCCTGCGCTTCATGGAAGAGAACGCCCGCAGCATCCTCGGACGCGATCTCAAGGCGCTCGAAAAAGTCATCGCCGCGTCCATCCGCATGAAGGCCAACATCGTCAACCGCGACGAGCGCGAAAGCGGCCTCCGCATGATCCTCAACCTTGGCCACACCCTCGGCCACGCCATCGAGCAGGCCACGCGTTACAAGGCGCTGCTC
This sequence comes from Acidobacteriaceae bacterium, assembly GCA_037439805.1. Taxonomy (GTDB): domain Bacteria; phylum Acidobacteriota; class Terriglobia; order Terriglobales; family Acidobacteriaceae; genus Telmatobacter. The sequence goes on along the minus strand of JBBIVH010000088.1, from coordinate 9,881 downwards.
CACGGTGAGGCAGTCGGCTGGGGCATGATTGCCGCTCTCTACATCGCGCACCGCCGCGGCGCCATCACCAGCGCGCAGGCGGAGCGCATGGAGCGACTCATCTATCTCTACGGCCCGCTGCCGCCGCTCAAGCTGCGCGCCGCTCAACTTGTCGCCGCCAGCGGCAGCGACAAGAAAAACATCGGCGGCGTGCGCCGCTTCGTCCTGCCCGTCGGCATCGGTGACGCCACCGTCGTGGAAGACGTCACGCCCGCCGAGCTCGAAGCCGCTGCAGCCTTCATGCTCGCTCGCGCAAAGGAGCGCCGCGCCTGATGCCAGCCACAGGCGCCAAGCCATCCGGAGCCACCGACGAAGCCACCGCCGCTGCGTCCGTGCAGCAAATGTTCAATACCATCGCGCCGCGCTACGACCTGCTCAATCATCTTCTCTCCGCCAACATCGATCGCCTCTGGTGGAACCGCACCGCGCGCCGTTTTCGCGCGACTCTCGCACGCCCCGACGCCGCCATCCTCGACATCTGCTGCGGCACCGGCGACATGACCCTCGCGCTGCTCCGGCATCGCCCCGCCAACGCGCGTCCCATCCTCGCCGCAGACTTCGCTCACGCCATGCTCAGCCGCGGCGCGCAAAAGTTCGCGCAGCGCGGAGCCGTCGCGCTCGAAGCCGACGCCCTCCATCTTCCGCTGCGCTCCGCTTCGCTCGATCTCATCGTCACCGCCTTCGGCTTTCGCAACCTCGCCAACTACGAAGCCGGCCTCCGCGAATTCCATCGCGTCCTCAAGCCCGGCGGCCAGCTCGGCATCCTAGACTTCAGCGAGCCGGGCGGCCTCATCGGCAAGGCCTACGCCGTCTACTTTCGCCGCGTGCTGCCTGCCATCGGGCGCCTCATCTGCGGCGCAGAAGGCCCTTACGCCTATCTGCCCTCCTCGGTCGGCAGCTTTCCGCCACCGCCGCAGATGCTCCGCCTCATGCAATCGGTCGGCTACGCGCAGTGCCAATGGCAGCCGTACACCTTCGGCATCGCCGGGTTGTACACCGCCGTGCGCCCAGAGTAGCCTGAAGCTACGATGTCCTCCGCAGCGTCCAGCCTGCCCACTCACTCCGCGGAAAAGCGGCAGGTCGCGCTGCGCTCCATGCTCACCGCGGCCTCCATGACGCTGCTCAAGGTCGCCGCCGGCATGCTCTCCGGCTCGCTCGGGGTCCTCTCTGACGCAGCCCACTCCGGCCTCGACCTCCTCGGCGCCGCGCTCACCTTCTTCTCCGTCCGCGTCTCTGACAAGCCCGCCGACGAGGACCACCCCTACGGTCACGGCAAGTTCGAAAACCTCTCCGCTTTCTTTGAAATCGGCCTCATGGTTGTCTCCTGCGCGTGGATTATCTGGGAGGCGATGCAGCGCATCTTCACCCACACCGCGCACCTCCACCACTCCCTGTGGCCCATCCTCGTTCTCGTCGCCTCCATCTCCGTCGATTACTGGCGCTCCCGCGATCTCGCCGACGTCGCCCGCCGCACCGGCTCGCCCGCGCTCGCCACCGACGCCTTCCACTTCGCCTCCGACATCTGGTCCACCGTCGCCGTCCTCCTAGGCCTCGGCGCCAGTTGGATTGGCATGACCTGGAACATCTCCTGGCTCGTCTACGCCGATCCCTTCGCCGCCATCGTCGTCTCGCTCATGATTCTCCGCGTCACCGCGCAGCTCGCCCAGGAAACCATCGGCGTGCTCATGGATCAAATCCCCGCCGAAACCCGCCTCCGCATCGTGCGCGAGGTCGAGCAGGTGCAGGGCGTTCTCGCTGTCGAGCAGGCCCGCGTGCGCCGCTCCGGACCGTCCTACTTCGCCGATCTCACCCTCGCCCTGCCGCGCCACTACACCTTTGAACACACCGGCGAGCTCGTCCGAGCCGCCACCGCCGCCGTTCATCGCGCCCTGCCCGCCGCCGACGTCGTCATCCACACCATCCCTCGCCAGGGCCGCGCCGACAGCATCTTCGACCGCGTCCGCACCGTTGCCGCGCGCAACAACGTCAGCGTCCACGAGCTCAGCGTGCAGTCCCACCACGGCCGCCTCCGCGTCGAGCAGCACGTCGAGCTCGACGAGAACATGCCCCTCATCGAAGCTCACACCTTCGTCAGCGCCATGGAAGCTGAGATCCTTCGCGACGCTCCCGAGATTCACTCCGTCCTCACCCACATCGAGAGCGAACCGGCCACCATCGAGCAGCCCGAGGAATCTGCCGAAGAAGACCGCCGCATCGAACAGGTCGTGCGCGATCGCGCCGAATTCTTCGCCGAGATTGCCGACGTCCACGAGGTCAGCGTCGGCCGCTCCGGCGAGCACATCTATCTCTCCTTTCACTGCTCGCTGCCCGACAAGCTGCCCATGCTCCGCGTCCATGAGGTCATCACCGAACTCGAAGACCGCATCAAATCCGATTGTCCAGCAATCTATCGCGTCACCATCCACCCCGAGCCCGTTACCGACAACACCCGCTAGGGGAAGAAGAGCCCGCATGAACGCGCACAGCGAGTGGAAGCACGACAAGATCTTCGAAGGCGGCACCGAGAGCGGCAACATCGTCACCTTCGACGCAGACGCCGCGCACGCTCATGGCCCCAGCCCGATGGAAACCGTCCTCATGGCCCTCTGCAGTTGCACCTCCGTCGATGTCATCGGCATCCTTAGAAAAAAGCGCCAGCCCGTCACCGGCCTCCGCGTCTCTGCCGAGGCTCAGCGCACAGACTCCTACCCGCAGGTCTTCACTCACATCCATCTCACCTACGCAGTGAGCGGACCTCTCAGCCGCAAGGCCGTCGAAGACGCCGTCGCGCTCTCCAAAGGCAAATACTGCTCCGTTTCAAAGATGCTCGAAGGCTCCGCAACCATCGACTACGAAATCGTCTACACCGACGGAGAACCCGAGCCATGAGCGGACACGTCGTGCGCGGCTTCTTCCGCGCTGCATCGCTCCTCATGCTACTGGTCGTCGTCGCCATGCTTGCGGCCATCGCCACCATGCACCTCGTCATTCATGGCGCAGAGGTGCAGGTGCCCGATCTCAAGGGCATGACAGTCGCGCAGGCGCGCAGCCAGGCCGCGGGCCTCGGCCTCAATCTCAACGTCGATCATCGCTACTACTCCGCCGAGATCGCCGCGGGCCACATCCTCACCCAGTCGCCTGCGCCCGGCACCATCGTTCGCCGCGAGTGGCGCGTCCGCGTCGCTGAGAGTCTCGGCCCGCAAAAGGTGGACGTCCCAGACACCGTCGGCGTCGATGAACGTGTCGCCTCCATGCGCCTGCGCCGCCTCGGTCTTGAGACGGGAACCATTGCGCGCCTTCCTGACAGCGGCGCTGCCGAAGGCACCGTCATCGCGCAGGACCCGCCCGCGCACGCGCAGGGCATCGAGGGCCCCACTGTGAATCTCCTCGTCGCCGCGCCGGAAGACGACTCGCCCGACCGCTACGTCATGCCCGACTTCACCGGCGTTCCCATCGTCGCCGCGCAGGCGCAGCTCGCCAAAGTCGGCATCCACACCGCTACGCCTATCTTTGCCGATGTACCGGTCCAGCCCGTCGGCGCGGGCACAGCGCCGCCCGTTGCACCCGTTGCGCCCGGCTCGGTCCTCACGCAGCAGCCGCTTGCCGGCGCTCCCGTCGATGCATCCACAACCGTACTTCTCACCGTTGCAAAATAGCTCTCCGGAATCCCGCACCGCACCCGGTATCATGGCATCGTCGCGAAAGGAAATCATTCGATGGGCTGGACAGAGGACTTTGAACGAATCGCCGAGCAGGAACGCGAACTCGTTTTTCCGCACTTCGACAAGGAAACCGCATGGCAGTTAGGCTCGCGCCTGCGGATCCTCGCCAGCGAGCGCAACCTCTCCGTCGTCATCGACATTCGCCGATTCGGCGAGCAGCTCTTCTTCGCTGCGCTCGATGGCACCACGCCTGACAATGCCGAGTGGGTGCGCCGCAAAGGCAACGTCGTTGCCCGCTTCCATCGCAGCTCCTACGCCGTCGGCATCAAAGGACACATGAAGAACGACACCATCTACGCGTCGCAAGGTCTCGCGCTCGCCGACTACGCCACGCACGGCGGTGCATTCCCCATCACCGTCGCCGGCTCCGGCGTCATCGGCTCCGTCACCGTCTCTGGCCTGCCGCAGCGCTCCGATCACGAACTCGTCGTCGAAGCTCTTTGCGTGCTGCTCCGCAAAGACTACGCCAGCCTGCGCCTCGCACCCGAATAGCGCGGTCATCGCGCTTCAGCTCACGCGCTCCAGCACCGCAACAAAAAATCCGTCTGTATCAAAAGCGTTGGGCAACAGACACAGAAATCCTTCCTGCGTCTCGCACCTGCGCAGCGCCTGCTCAGCCTCTTCACGCACAATCCCACGCGCGACCAGGTCCTCCGCGCGCTCCCTCACCGGTGCCACACGCACATCCTCCCGGCCAGCCAATACCGCGTTCACCACCTGCTCATTTTCTTCCGGCTCCAAGGAACAGGTGGAATACACCACCCGCGCACCCGGCCTTGCCGCGCGCAGCGCAGCACGCAAAATCGACTGCTGCCGTTCCGCCTGCTGCGCAAGGTCCTCCACACGCAGCCGGTGACGAATCTCCGGATTTCGCCCCAGTGTCCCCGTCCCGCTGCATGGCACATCTGCCAGCACCAGGTCATACGCCGCTTCATCCGTAAGCGCGGCCGCATCCGCCAGCCTGCACTCCACACGCGCGCCCGGTGCCTCCAGCCGCTCGCGCAGTTGCTTGAGACGCGCCTCACTCGCCTCGCACGCTACGATTCGCGCCTCTGGGTTGCGCTCCGCCAGAATCAGCGTCTTTCCTCCCGGCGCAGCACAGCAGTCCAGAATCGCAGCCTGTCCTGCACGCGCTGAAGCCGCACCCGCCAACTCCGCCACTAGTTGCGATCCCTCATCCTGCACGCGCGCGCGCCCCTCGCGATACGCCGCGGTTGCAGTCACGTCCCCAGCGGCCACTCTCCGCGCCGCCGTCAGCAACGCACCTGGCTCCAGCCGCACACCCGCGTCTTCCAGTTGGCGCACCGTCGCTTCATCGCGCAAGCGCACCGCCAGCGCAGGCTGCTTCTGTCCATGCGCACAAATCGCCCGCGCCGCCTCCAGTCCATAGAACCGCGCCCAGCGCTCGACCATCCACAACGGATGCGCATACTTCCTCGCAACCTCCTCCGCTGTCGCCTCGGGCAACTCCTCGTGCCCTTGCGCGGCCAGCTTGCGCAACACCGCATTCACCATGCCCGCAGCAAACCGATGCCCCGCCTGCTTCACCAGTTCCACGCTCTCGTCAATCGCCGCCCGCGCCGGTATGCGATCCATCCGCATCAGTTGCAGCGCGCCCAGCCGCAGCGCCACCCGCACCTCGTCATCGAGTTTTGCGTTCGGCCGCGCCAGCAGTCCGCGCACCGCTTCATCCAGCGCCAGTTGCCAGCGCAGCACGCCCAGCACCAGCGCCGTCGTGAGATTGCGATCCGCCGCCTCCAGCGCGTTCACGCCCCGCGCGCGCAGCAGCGCATCGGAGTGCGCCTGTCCGCGCTCCACCGCCATCAGAATTTCAAATGCTTGCTTGCGTGCCGCCGAGACACCCGCCATCGCTCTCAACCGAGCCGCGTGCCGGCCGCGAGCTGCGTGCCGCGCAAAAACTCCGCCGCCGCCATGCGCTTCTTGCTCTCAGGCTGCACGTCGATCAGTTCCAGCCATGTGCCCTGCGCACACGCCACGAACAGCCGATGATCCTCGACATGCACCGTGCCGGGCTCGGCCGAACTGCTTGCAGCCCGCGGCGCACCCGCCGCCATCCGATGCACGATCAACTTCTTCCCGTGCAGCATCGCATACGCCCCCGGCCACGGCTGAAAGCCGCGCCAGCGATTCTTCAGCTCCGCCGCCGTCCGCGCTGCACAATCCATTTGCCCATCTTCGCGCGTCAGCAGCGGAGCCAGCGTGGCTTGCGTCTCATCCTGCCTGCGCGGCGTGATGCGCCCCGCGTCGAGCCCCGCCAGCGTCTCTACCATCAGCGGCGCGCCCGCCTCGGCCAGCACATCAAACAACTCCGCAGCCGTCTGCTCCGGCCCAATCTCCATCGTCTGCAGCAGCAGAATCGGCCCCGTGTCCAGTCCCTCTTCCAGCAGCATCGTCGTATTGCCCGTCACCGTCTCGCCCATCGCCACAGCCCACTGAATCGGCGCAGCCCCGCGATACTTCGGCAGCAGCGAGGCATGCAGGTTGATACAGCCCAGCCGCGGCAGCGCCAGCATCCACGGTGGAATGATGCGCCCGTAGGCCACCACCACAATCGCGTCCGGCGCAATCGCCTCCAGCCGCGCGCGAAACTCCTCGTTGTTGCGAATCTTCTCCGGCTGCGTCACAGCCAGTCCAGCTTCCAGCGCCGTCTGCTTCACCGGCGGAGCCGTCATCTCCTGCGTGCGTCCCACCGGCCGGTCCGGCTGCGTCACCACCAGCGAAATCTCGTGCCCCGCCGCCCTCAGCGCCTTCAGCGTCGGCACGGCAAACCGCGGCGTCCCGCAGAAGACCAGCTTCACGGCCTTACCACGTTCCTTCGCGCTGCATCTTGCGAATCTTGCGCAGATTCAAGTCGCGCTTCAGCGCGCTCATGCGAAAGATGAACAGCATCCCGTCGAGATGATCAAGCTCATGCTGAAAGGCCCGCGACAGCAGCTCTTCGCCGTCCATCTCAAACCACTTGCCGTCCAGGTCCTGCGCGCGCACCCGCACCTTCAGCGCCCGCACCACCTTCTCGCGAATCTCCGGAAAACTCAGGCAGCCTTCTTCCTCATACTGCCGCCCCTCGCGAAAGATGATCTCCGGATTCACCAGCACCAGCTTCTTCTCCGGCTCCTTGCCCCCGCTCAGGTCAATCACCGTCACCCGCTTGGCCACGCCCACCTGCTGCGCCGCCAGCCCAATGCCCTGCGAGGCATACATCGTCTCAAACATGTCGTCGGCAAGCTTCTTCAGCTCGCCGTTGAACTCCGTTACCGGTTCGCCCGGCTGCTGTAGCACCGGCTCCGGATACTTCACAATCTTCAAAATCATTTCGTTCTACTCAGAATCTCCGTATCTGTTCGATGTACCCATCGAAATTTCGCTTCATCTCCAGCGCCGAATCGCCGCCGAACTTCTCGTGCGCCAGGTTGGCCAGCGTCATCGCCACCATCGCCTCCGCCGCCACGCCCGCCGCCGGCACCACGCAGATGTCGCTGCGTTCATAACTTGCGCTCGTAGCCTCGCGCGTGTCAAAGCGCACACTCTCCAGCGGCCGCCGCAGCGTCGATATCGGCTTCAGGTACCCGCGCACCACAATCTCCTCGCCGTTCGAGATGCCGCCCTCCACGCCGCCCGCGTTGTTCTGCTCGCGCGTAAAGCGCGTCGGCTTCGCGCCGGCCTGCGCCGCATAGTGAATCGCGTCATGCACCGTGGACCCAAACGACTCCGCCGCCGTCACGCCGCGGCCAATCTCCACTGCCTTTACCGCCTGCAGGCTCATCACGCTCCACGCCAGCAGCCCGTCCAGCCGCTCATCCCAGTTGGCATAGGTGCCCAGCCCCGCCGGAACCCCGTGCGCCACCACCTCAAAGACGCCGCCCACCGTGTCCCCGGTGCGCGAGGCATGTTCCACCTCTTCCTTCATCCGCGCCTCGGTGGCCGCATCCACGCAGCTCAGCTCAATCTCGCCGCGCTCGGCCACCGCGCGAATCTCCTCCCACGCCGCCGCGCGCTCCAGCTCCACGCGCCCCACGCGAATCACATGGCTCGCAATCTCAAT
>JBBIVH010000088.1:0-1957 GCA_037439805.1 Acidobacteriaceae bacterium | reverse complement strand
ACATGCGCCTTATCGGTCTCAATCTTCATCCGGCCGCCGCGCCCATAGCCCTGCTGCCGCCGCCAAAGCTCGCGGTTCACAAAGTTCAGGTCCACCGTCACCCCGGCCGGCATCCCCTGCACCAGCGCAACCAGCGCCTCGCCGTGCGACTCCCCTGCGGTTGAAAAACGGATCATATTGATTTGATTGTACCGGCCCTGCGCCTGTCCGAACCAGACTCCCGCCTCACTGCTTTGTCGCAGGAGGCACAAACTCATTGAGATTGAACGGGCGCATGGTTTGGCCCGGCGGCTGGATCTGCAGGACAAGTGCCAACGCCGTCGGGGGCCCCTGAAAGTACGGCACATGGATCGAATGCCACCCAACTGAAAGTGTGTATTGAGCAGTTCGTTTGGCGACACGGTGGACTCCATCCAGATCGATCAGACGGTCGTTATCGATTTCCAGGAGCGAGCCATCGTCGGATTGAAGTTCGAAGGCATACTCGCCCGGTTGGGTCACGTAGAACTTGCCGTAATAATCAATCGCGAACCAGACGCTGCTGTGCGTGATGCCCGGAATGCCACCCATGCGCGTAATGTCCTCGTTGGGGACATCAAGGGTGTTGGTATAGATCGAGCCAATTGGATCGTGTTCGCCAAGCTCGTAAAGAGACACTGCGCTGACAGGAAGTTCATACACGTCGCCGCAGAAGGCGTCCTCGGCGGGCGTGACTGACCCGAATGCACGAATGTCGCCGATAAGCTTTTTCCTTTTCTCTCCGTGGCTCTTTTGAACTGCCACCGGGAGGGGTCGCGAGACATCAACCACGCCCATATTTCCCGTGCTACGGTCCAGCACAGCCAAACGGGCCAGCGCAGGTGGCTCACTTCCAGGTGCTTCCAGCAAGCTGACAAAGCCACGACTTCGCAGGCGTTCCATATCGGCTGAATTCAGTCGGTGATCGACAGACGAATGCAGATAACGCGCTACTTCGCCATATGCATCGAAAACGCAGACGCCAAAATCAAGCTGAACGCGCGGAACCGCGCCATATACACCAAGGTCGTTGAGCGACTCCGGCTTGATCGCGACAGAGTAGCGCGTAGAATTTCCACCCGGAGCCTCGATCACCGTGGCAGCAAGTTCAAGGGTTGGCGGTGTGAGCGAGTGATAGCAGGCTGCCTCCTCCAGCGCGTCCGGAGTGACGAGCCGCTTGAGGTCTTGCAGCGTGACGTTTTTCCTGTCAAAGCCGACATAGTACTGCCGACGGAACACCAGGTTGACATGCGGCCGTGTGGTCTTCACAAGAATGGTGTGATAGCCGGGGTCAGAGGATGCCGGAATGGCTATCTGGTAATGAAGCACAGCGTCCAGAGCGCAAACCGCGCCAGAGCTGACGTGAAAGCCGCTTGTTCCATCTCCCCCTTCGTTTTTTCGACCCGGGTCGATAGTCCGTATGTAGAGAATACGGCGGGGAATCGGGCGGCCATGCTTGCGAACCTCGTAGACCTGGAACTCGCCGGCAGCCAGATTCGCGATCGGCAGGTTGTTGCGATCACGCGCGATCACGTCGATTACAGCTTCGTGGGACTCGACATGTAACACCATCACTGGCTCATCTTGCTGATCGGATGGAGATGCCTGCGCTAGAACCAAAGGACAAATCAACAGGACTGAACAGAACGTGCAGAAGGCGGACGCAAACGTGAGGGACCTGTCGTGCATCATCGTAACTATACCTCAGGATTGAGCATCGCGAAGTTTCTAAAATGCTCCACGCTTTGGTTGTGACCAGCAACCGGAAGTCAACGTGATCCAACTCACGCCCGGACACACTGGACTCGTCGCTCTTTTCCAGAAGGGCAGAGGTTGGCCGCACGCACGCGACTCGTTCATCGCGCCGGGCCGAGTTCCCGGCGAAGATCTTTCATCAGCAGCATTAGATGAAGTTCATCGTCCGGACACGGCTCGAAAT
>JBBIVH010000087.1:4088-10642 GCA_037439805.1 Acidobacteriaceae bacterium | reverse complement strand
CCAGCCAGGCTGCGAAAGCCAAACCTGGATCGCATCTCATCGCGGTTGAGCAGGTGCCGTCGAATCATCCTTCGCGCATCCGCGGGCGAGAGAAGCCCATCCGCAAGTGGCAGAAAGCTGGACCAGCTGATCACGCGTATCCACGCGCCGGTGTCGCGGCGGCGGTTGAAGAAGATGGCCTCGCGCGATCGCCAAAGATTCTTGAGGATCGCTTGGCGGGTTGCTTCGGCCTTGCCGCGGTAGGCCTGCGCCTCCGAAGGGTGGCCGAGTCTGCTCGCAAGCGCGGCCATGGCGAGATATTCACGCATAGCCCAAAACGAGGCATCCACGGCAAGAATCGCGCTTCGGTCGTTGGGGTCGTTGGTCAAGGCGGCGTTGTTGTCTGCGCCGGACTGCATGGCGTTGTCCCAGAACCAAAGCCCCCACTTGGCGTCCAACTGAGTGCGTTCGCGATACGCAACGATGCGCTGCAGAGCAGGCCAGAGAGGCCTGATCCACGAGTCGTCGTGCAATTGCTCGGCGGCTACCAATGCGCCCTGCGCAAGGAAAGGCTTCATCGCAAACTTGCCGAACAGCGGACGAGGGCCGTCGGGCGTGATGCAGCCGGCGACGTAGCCCTCCGCATCGGCGGAGTTGGCAAAGCTGATTGCCCAGTCGCGCAGATACTTTGCGTCCGCCGCATTCTGGTTAGCCCAGTGCAGGCCGATGAAAAATCCATCCCAATCCCACATCTGCGCGTAGTAGCCCGCAGGAATGAGGAAAGGGAATCGGATGTACCCTTGCGCGGGACGGACCGTTTGTGGCGCGAGGCGGTCAAAGTCCGCGGTCAATGCGGCGAGGAGCTTCGCGTCTGCTGAATTCGCGGCGTCCGATTCACCTAACGCAATGTGGCCGCACCCGAACCAGACGAGAAGGACCGCCAGCAGCGCTTTGCAGGAGTAGAAGGAGCGCAAGTTCAGCACAGAGTCATCCTATCTCGCAGGGACGCTTGCTCGGCGAAGCGGCACAATTGCATCGTCCCTACGGCAGGCTTCCCGCGGGCAGCACTTCAATATAGTCCAAAGTGGCTGTGTCCGAGCTGTCCGGCGTTCCCTGCACACGAATCAAGTCGCCGGGCTTCAACTCCACGCCGCGCACGGTGTGGCGCGTCGAGTTGTCGCCGTGGGGCTGGCGCGTAGGCAACAGAGCATCCGCCTGCCACGTCGAGTCTGTGCCTGAGGGCTGGCCGTTGATCGTCAGCGCGAACCGCGCCACGCCTCCCTGTAGATCGAAGTACTGCGCGGCGAGATTGTACTCACCGGCGCGTCCTGTGTAGGTCCACTCCGCCGTGCAACTCTGCGGCCCGGCGCACGCGATGGCCTTGCCTCGCGATGCATCTTCCCATGGCGTGACATCGATAATCTTGTAGCCGGTCAGGCGCGCATCCTCGGCCTCCAGCCTGCGCGGATAATGGCCTGCACGCCCGCGCTCATCGGGGATGCCGCTCAGCTTGAGGAAGTACTGCGCCACGGCGTCGCGCCACACGATGGCATGGCCGGCCTGGTATTCGAGTCGATGCAGCACATCCTCGTAGAGCCCCTCGTCGATGCGACCCTGCAGCGATGCCCACTCGCGCACAAATTCAGCCGCCTGCGCCGCACCCTCGTAGTGGCTGTCGTAGAGAGCCTGGATGACGGTCGAGCCATTCTGCAGCTTGTAGGTATACGGGACATGATGGAAGAAGAGCAGCAGATTGTCGGGCGTAGTCGCGGCAGATTCATACACGCGCGCCACCTCGGGCGGATACTGCCCCACGAAGCCTGTTCCCGTGGCGACGGTGCGGTCCATGCCTACGCCTCCACGATCGGCGCGATGCCACTGGCCCCATCCGTTGCGTTCGCTGGATTCGATGTTGGGCCCGTAGTGACTGCCGGTGATGTCGGTGAGTGTCTGCAGGCCCAGTGGTCCGGTGTAGTCCTCATACGCAGGCCACGACTGCATGAGCATCTTTCCCACGACTCCGACTACATTGGGGTTGGTACTGATGGTCTGACGCGCCCACTCGACGGCGATCTGCTCCGCGGTCAGATTCGGATCCCAGGCGAGCCGGCCGAAGGCGTAGAGGTTCGCCATCGCGAGCGGTGAGCCGAGCCACGCATCGCGGCCCACGCTGGCCACCGCAACCATGCCGCCCAGAGGCCGCTGAAATGACTTTCCTGTGAGGACCTCCTTCACCGGTGTTGCCGCGCCGCCCACGCGCATGTCAAAGTCGAGCACCCACTTCCACATCGGCGCGAGATAGACCAGATGCCTCTGCTGGCCGGTGTACTCCTGCGTGACTTCGATCTCCATCGCCTGGTTCGAGTGGGTGAGTCCGCCAAAGAGCGGCGAAACGGGTTCGCGCGCCTGAAAGTCGATGGGACCTTCTTTCGTCTGCACGATCACGTTCGGAGCAAACTTGCCATCCAGCGGATGGAAGATGTCGTAGGCCGCGCGCGCGCGATCGGCTTTGGGGTCGCGCCAGTCGAGGTGATGGTTGTAGACAAACGCGCGGTAGAGCACCACGCCTCCGTGCGGAGCCAGCGCCTTCGCCAGTGTATTGGCCGCGTCCGCCGGCGTGCGGCCAAAACTCGCCGGCCCCGGCTGGCCTTCGGAATCGGCCTTTACCGTAAAGCCGGCAAAATCTGGAATGAGCGAATAGATTGCCTTCACCTTCGCGTTCCACCACGCCTGAACGGAGGGGTCCAGCGGATCGTACGTCTTCAGGCCGCCAATGGTCTGCGGGCTCGCGATGGCTAAGCTCATGGCGACGCGCACGCCCCACGGCCGCATCGCGTCGGCAATGCGCGCCATCTCCTTGAGGTGCTCATCGTCGAGCAGCTCCGGAGCGGCGTTCACGTTGTTCACGTTGCATCCATTCACGCCCACTGAAGCGAGCAGCCGCGCGTATTCAGCGACGGGTCCCAAATTCTGGCGCACGTGGCCGCCCTCAAAAAAGATGCTGCGCCCCGCATAGCCGCGCTCAACAGAGCCGTCAGGATTGTCCCACTCATCGACCCAGCGAATCGGCATGGCAGGGTGTTCGCGCAGGTTGACGTAGCTCAGGGTCGCGCCCTGATTCAGGTTGCGCAGCAGCGCGAAGACGCCATAAAGCACTCCGCGGGGACTGCCCCCGACGATGTCCAGCTCGCGGATCAGTTGTTGATTGCTCCACGAGATCAGGAACTCTTCGGGTTGGAGAGTCAGGTTGGAGCTCTTGCGCTTGCGCGAGCGGAACTCCTGCGCTGTGCCGAGGACAATGGAGTTGATGCCGGCGTCCGCCTGTTTGCCCCCGCTCAGCGCGAAGAGGCTGCGTTGCAGTTCGGCGGCGGCGTTGATCTCAACCGGGTCCTGGCCGAGAACGGTGACGCGCGCAGGAACGCTCAGCGGCCGGTCGAGCGGACGGGATTTCAACCATGCTTCATCGGCTGTCTGCGCCGTGAGGCGCGCCATGGGCTGCATGAGTACAAGCAGCGCCACAATCTTCAAAAAATCGGTTTTCTTCAGCATGGCACGCGCTCTCTGATGGTTCGTTCGCTTTCCACGTTCTACCATCCGGGCCGTGTTTGGCAACAGGTTGGTACACTGTCTGTTTGTTGCGTAGAGGAGGGTCTGCTTGATTCCAAGGACGATGCAGGCAGTGGTCAAGGCGCAGGCAGCGCCCGGCGTGGAGATTCGAGAGGTTCCAGTTCCGGAGCCGGGCCCCGGCGAGGTTCTGGTGCGCGTCTCGGCTGCAAGCGTTTGCGGCACCGATCTGCACATCTACAACTGGGACCCATGGGCACAGGGGCGCATTCATCCGCCCTTGATTCCGGGCCATGAGTTTGCCGGCGCAGTCGCAGCAATCGGGCGCGGCGTGACAACCGTGCAGGAAGGCGATTTCGTCAGCGCCGAGATGCACGTGGCCTGCGGAAAGTGCCTGCAATGCCGCACGGGCCTCGCGCACGTCTGCCAGCATGTGCGCATCCTTGGCGTCGATGGCAACGGCGCCTTCGCCAACTACGCCATCATTCCCGAAAGCAACATCTGGAAGCTCTCGCCGGCGATTCCGCAGGACTATGCGTCGCTGCTCGATCCGCTTGGCAACGCCGTGCACACGGTTCTTGCGGGGACCATCGCCGCAAAGACGGTTGCGATTACCGGCTGCGGCGCCATCGGTCTCTTCTCGATTGCCGTGGCGAAGGCATGCGGCGCGGCTCGCGTCTATGCGGTCGAGGTGAATGCGCACCGGCGCAGTGTAGCCACGCAGATGGGCGCGGACCTGTCGCTCGATCCTGCGACAGACCATGTCGAAGAGCAGATTATGGAGGCGACCGGAGGCACGGGCGTCGATGTGCTGCTGGAGATGTCCGGCCATCCCAAAGCCATGGCGCAGGGCTTCGCGCTGCTGCGCACCGGAGGCCGCGCGTCCCTGCTGGGGATTCCGTCCCGCCCGGTAGAACTGGATTTTGCGCGCGACATCATCTTCAAGGGAGCAACGGTGCAGGGAATCAACGGCCGCAAGATGTTCGAGACGTGGTTCCAGATGGAAGCCCTGCTCGCAGCCAACAAGCTTCACCTGGAGCCGGTCATCACGCACCGGCTGAAGCTGTCGGAGTTTGCGCAGGCGATGCAACTGCTGCAGTCCGGCGATGCAATCAAGGTGATTCTCAAGCCGGAGTAATCCTGCTGCGCTTCGATCGGAGTTGCGCAGACCGGAATCCCAGGCGGCTGGTGCAGAGCCTTGGCTGGGATTCTTCGCAGCTTGCTACTTGACCGTAAGAGCCAGAGGGGCTGAGTTGGTAATGGCCGTCACTCCATTGCTTGACTGCGCCGTGACGCTCACCTGATAGGTGCCCGAGGGTGTGGGGAGATTGTGCGGCGGTCCGTGGTGGTAGTAGTCGTACTGCGGGGAACACGCCGTTGCTCCGAGCACGGAGACGAAGCCGACCAGCGCGAGCAGGCACAGGCGCTGCAGCCAGCGGCGGCGGCGCGCCCCGAACGCCAGTCCAGCAAAACCGAGCATGCCCGGCAGCAGAAGGGCCCAGGCGATTGGCTGATGGACGGGCTTTCCGGGCTGGCTCTGCGGCTTCAGCCCAGCTGTTGCCGCGATTCCCGCCGACGTCGCCAGCACCATGGTGCTATTGATGGGCGTCGTTTCATTGGGAAGAATCTCGATGTTTTCGGGCGTGAAGGTGCAGGCGGACTGGTCCGGCAGGCCGGAGCAGGAGAGCGTTACGAACATCGGCGCGGTCAGCGACGAGGCGTTCACCGGAGTCACCGAAGCGGTCACGGTCCCCGATTGGCCGGCTGTCAGCGACAGACTGGCTGGAGCCACCGATATGGTGAAGTTAAATGCAGCCCCGGTCACTGCTCTCACCGGAGTCACCTGTGAGGTAGAGTTCAAGTGCGTACCATCGCCCGAGTAGGTCGCGGAAAACGTGTGATCGCCGGGCGCGAGCGTGAGCGTTGCGGAGGCATGGCCGGTCGCGTCCACGGCGACGCCGGCAATCGCTTTGCCATCATCCTGCAGAATCACGGCGCCGGTTGCAGGCTGCCCATCGTTGCCCATGACGGAAACGGAGATCGCGGCTTGCGTGCCGCCGGCGGTGTCGTGGGTTTCGGCAGTCAAACTGGTTTCTGTGGCCAGCTTCTGTGAATTCGCGGCTGAAAAACCAAAGGTGGGGAACGCCAGCGCCACACACAGTCCTGCTACCCATTCAAGCCGCAGTCCGCGGCCCATTAAACGTCTCACGTGCACCTGCTCCAACTCTGAAGAATCCCGGTTCCCTTTAGACGGCAACGTAGCTCAATTGTATCTGCCGGGACCATAGGGAAGCCAATCCCTGCGCCGCCATCTTGCAGAGTTCGCCGTTGCGCTCTCGCGTGATCTGCCATGCTGGCAGGCCTTGCGCATCGTCCAGCTCGCCGTGGTTACCAGGAGAGCTCGACCGCGGCAGTCTGCCATCCGGTTCCCGATGGAAAATGCACGCTCAAGCCCTGCGCGCTGGCGTCGGAAGATGGTTTGCGGCTGGCCTCCGGCGGAGCAAGCTCTGCGCCCGTTGCATGCAGTTTGAGGCCCGGCTCCTGCACGAAGACTTTGAGGTTCATCTCCGTGCCGGCCATTCCTTCCAGCGTGAGCTGGAGCTTTCGCGCGCCGTACTCCTCGCGCACGACGCGGGCAATCTGTGTGCGGTCGCCGGGCTGGGGGTCTCCTTCCGGCGTGGCCACCTGCACGGCAGGCAGAGGAATCAGCAGGCGATTCGCGGCAACTTGCCGCGCACCCGGCGCCGTGCTGCGCAGATGAATCGCGGCTGCCCCCGTCGATTCGAGGGCCACCGTCAGCTCGTGCCCCACCTTCGCGAACGTAACATCCACAACCTGATCGCCCATGTGCACATTGCGGACGGCAGCGTGGTCCCACTCCGCAGGCAGATGAGGATCGACGGTGATGGTCTTCGCAACCGCATCGACCGTGATTCCGAAGAGCCCGCGCAGCGCAGGCGTCACAACCATCGCCGAGGACCAGAGCTGATGGCTCGTGCTGCGGCCCATGG
>JBBIVH010000087.1:2534-3988 GCA_037439805.1 Acidobacteriaceae bacterium | reverse complement strand
GCGGGGTCCCACCACGCAACGGCGGGGTAAACGGTGCGCGTGCGGTCGAGTGTTCCGTCCATGTTGCGGCTGAAGGCGTAACAGGATTTTTGCGCATCGCGATATTCGGCGTTGATTGTTTTCGCGACGGCTTGCGCCCTCTGTGTGGCTGCCTTCGCTTTGGCGTCGTCCCGCAGCAGGTTTTCGAGGAACGCTATCGCCGAGGATGCCTGCTGATCGAGCAGCGCCAGATAAATCTCCTGGTGCGGCATTCCAGTCGGCCAGCTCTCCACCCAGCCCGTGCCCTGCGAGTTGTCGTAGATGCCGTCGTGATCGGTGTCATGCGCAGGGTCGATCTCGAATGCCCATGCCTTTTCGACAGCATCGCGATGCTGCATCAGGAAGCTCGTATCGCCGCTGGCGCGCACGTAATCCGCCACCGCGAGAAGAAACAGCGGTGTGGCATCGGCGGCGGCATACATATAGGGAAACGCAAGCCAGTTCACATCCGGAGCAGTCTGGGAGTACTCGTGCATGATCTTGCCGTCCGCGCGCTGGCGGCGGATCAGAAACTCAAGCTCATCGCGCGACAGCGAGAAGTCTCCGTAGCCGTTCACAGCGTAGAGCGTGTAGAGAGCATCGCGGCCAAAGAACCACCCAAAGCCGGGACGGGCGGAGTCGCCGGAGACGTAGTAGCCGGCCACGAGCGCCGTCTCTCCTGTGGGCTGCGCGAGCGCCTTCAATTGCTCAATGGAGACAATGCCCCATTGGAATGCCTCGTTCAGATGCCTGTCCGGCGTTTCAATCCGCGTAGACCGCTCGATCAGATCGTGGTAACTCTGTGCATGGCGTGCATAGAGAGCGGGAATCGCTGCATTGAGTTTCTCCAGCGTCTCGCCCAGCGCGGTGTCCGTGGCTGTGGAGGCGCTCGCGCCCATCGCCATCAGCAGGGGATACATGCGATCGCGATCGTGCGTTGGGTCGATGTGCAGCTTGAATTCGACGGGATGAATCTGCGGACGTTCCTGGTAAGGAGCAAGAATTCCGGGCGTGGCTCCAGGGATGGCGACCGCTGCGCCGAAGTCGGGATAGTCGGAATGCAGCACGTAGAATCCGCCGCGCTCCACCCATTCCACGCCGGGAGCACCCGCATTGCGCTCGGGCCACATCCAGCGCAGCTCGGGCGTAAAGCGAAGGGTGAAGTCGGTGGGATGCAGACAATCGAACTCGAACAGCACCACCGGCCCTGTGCCTGCAGGGGCATCGTTCGGCGAGAACATAATCTGCCGGACGGTGAACGCGATGTGCGTGTAGGTGAGGACGGTGCGATCCGGACGGACCTCAATCTGCGCCGCCTGCGCGTTCACGTCAATCGGCACGGGATAGCCCTGCACATTCGCTTCGATGCGCAGGTTGGAGAGCAGCTTGACCGGCAGCACCCACGCCTCAAAGGTGCCGTCCTGCTGGCCGAGCAG
>JBBIVH010000087.1:0-2434 GCA_037439805.1 Acidobacteriaceae bacterium | reverse complement strand
CGGTGGACCACAGCGTCGAGGAAGCCTTTTTCGAGCAGGAACTCGGAGCGCTGAAAGCCCTCGGGAAGCTTCTGGCGAATGGTCTGTTCGATGACACGCGGGCCAGCGAAGCCGATGAGGGCGCCGGGTTCTGCGATGTTGAAGTCTCCGAGCATCGCAAAGCTGGCGGTTACGCCGCCTGTCGTCGGGTCCGTCAGCACGCAGATGTAAGGAACCCTTTCGTCGTCCATCTGCGCCAGAGCCGTGGAGATCTTCGCCATCTGCATCAGGCTCACGACGCCTTCCATCATGCGCGCGCCACCTGAGGCGGCCACGACGATCAGCGGGATGCGTCCTGCGCGTGCGCGATCCGCGGCGCGGGCAATCGTCTCGCCGACCACGGCTCCCATGGAGCCGCCGATGAAGCTGTATTCCATGGCGCTCACGACCACCGCATGATGCCCCAGCTTGCCCACGGCGTTGAGAATCGCGTCGTCGAGGCCGGTCGCCTGCTGGGCCGCGCGAAGGCGGGATTTATACGGCTTGCTGTCCACAAAGCTCAGCGGATCGGTCGAGCGGAGGCCCTGGTCCACAACCTGGTAGCCGGGCTCGAGCAGAAGATCCAGCCGCTCGCGCGCCCCCATTTTGAAATGGTGCTGGCACTTGGGGCAGACGTTCAGATTCGTCTCGACATCGGCCTTGAACAGCGCCTGCCGGCAGCCAGGGCATTTGCTCCAGAGTCCCTCTGTGCGAACGCGTCGTTCGCCATCGCCGCTTGAATCCGGCGCGGAGTCAAACTCGGCATTTTCGCGTTTGAACCAAGACATTCGACTCACTCTCGCCTGCGCACGGCTTCAGCAACGCCAACCGGCCGCGGCTAGTCCTCTAATACTCTATACCGCGCTGCGCCAGGATGCCCTTCTGGTAGGCGTGCTTCACATCCCGCATTTCCGTCACGGTGTCTGCCAGCTCCACAAGCGAAGGGTGCGCGTTCCGTCCGGTCAGGATGACGTGCACCATCTCCGGCCGGTTGCGCAGGGTCTCGACCACCTGCGCGGGGTCCAGCATGCCGTAGCTGATCACATAGTTGATCTCGTCCAGCACAACCATGTCCCATTCGCCGGATAGAATCGCCTGACGCGCTTCCTCCCATGCTTCATGCGCCATGCGGATGTCTTCGGGATCGGTCTCCGCGCCGCCGACTTTTACGAATCCGCGGCCCATCTGCCGGATCACGAAGTTGTCGCCGAACGGCTTCACCGCATCCAGCTCGCCGTAATGCCAGGAACCTTTCAGAAACTGCAGCACCAGCACCCTCATGCCATTGCCCACGGCACGAAGCGCCGTGCCCAGAGCGGCGGTGGTTTTGCCTTTGCCTGGTCCGGTGTGGATGAGAAGAAGTCCGCGGCGGGAATCGGTCATAGTCGAGGGATCGGAGATCGGCAAAAGTTCGTCAGGCATGGCCCGTGTGGTACGGGTGGCCTGCCAGAATTGTAAATGCGCGGTAGAGCTGCTCGGCGAGCACAACCCGGGCGAGCCCGTGGGCGAGCGTCATCGGGCCGAGGGAGAGCAGCAGCGTCGCCTGCTTCCGCGCTTCGGGCGTCCAGCCATCCGCAGGACCCACCGCAAGCACAAGCTGTTGCGCGCCTTCATCGCGGTGCTTCCCCAGCCAGGCAGCAAAGGCTTCTGAGCTCATCTGCTTGCCGCGGGAGTCCAGCAGAACCGTGAGGACCGGCGTGCGACCCTGCCTGCGCGCAACCCATTCCCACAGATCTGTCTCAGCGCGGAATCCGTGGGATTCGCACGGCGCGTACGAAGAGCAGCGCTTCAGGTAGGTCTGCGTCAGCGCCTCCAGGCCGTCTTTTGAACCGGCCCGCGCCCCGATATGAGCCAAAGTGATCTGCATTGCAAATATGGATATGACCGTAACCGGACCGAGGTTTCAGCGCAAGTCTCCCAAAAACCGGACCGGATTATCCATTTTTGGAATAGTTTCCAAACATTCTTCCGATTTTCATATTTGAAACAGACCGATGCACAGGAAGGGATGCTGCTAAGGAACCTATTTCCAACGGAATCCGGAATTTACGCCCCGGTTCGGAGAGTGGCCCTTCTCATGCAATAGAGCAATGAAAGATGCGTTGCAGGTGGCTTCCGCAAGGACATCACCATCGACAGCAGCTGGGGGCAAGATACTCTGGTCGCTTCCAGGCTGCATCTTAAGTGGTTTCATCTTTGATGCTGAATGCTTGAAAGCGACAGACGGCGGAACGCCCCGGTGAGGTTGCCGGGCTCGGAACGCGAGAAAACAATGACGGGCAAGGGACCTCGAATGACAGACTCCCGCTCTGGAAAAACTCGGAGGAGTTCAATGCGATTTATACGCTTGCACTGCGTATCTCTGGCGATTGCCTTGGCGATCGCTTTAGGGTTCAATGTGTCCTTCATGCTGCAG
>JBBIVH010000086.1:3130-10657 GCA_037439805.1 Acidobacteriaceae bacterium | reverse complement strand
ATTGACCCCATCGCCGTGCTTGAGCTGCAGAAGATTATCTACGATCTTAAAAATCGCGGCATCGGCATTCTCATCACCGACCACAACGTTCGCGAAACCCTCAGCGTGACCGACCGCGCATACATTATCGCGGAGGGCAGAATTTTCCGGGCCGGAACCCCTCATGAGCTTGGAAACGATGTGGAGGTGCGGCGAGTCTATCTGGGTGAGGGTTTCTCCTTGGCGTGAGCGCGGAGTGCAGATCGCGTTTCCCAATCGCGTAATCGTAAGCGAAGAATTCCCGTCAAGAGAGAAACGCAGGGCATTCATTCCCAAGGTTACGCTACCAAAGCCGGTTCAAGCAGATGGATGTTCAAGATGCAGGCTGGAATCCTTCCAATCTGCCGTTACACTAAAGGTAGTCTTCCACGGAGTTCGAGTCTCTTTCTATGGCGTTGTTGCAGCCCAAGCTGAACTTGAAAGTCGCCACACGCCAGATCCTTACACCGGGTCTGATGCAGATGGTGAGTGTTCTTGCGCTCAACAAGGTGGAACTGAAAGAAATGATCGATGCCGAGATGGTGGAGAACCCGGTTCTCGAAGAGATCGACGAAACGGTTCCCATGCTGGACGAGGTTGCTGGCAAGGTCGAGCAGCAGGAGCGTGAAGAACGTCTCGAACACATGGAAGCCAGCGCGGCCGAGCCGGAATCGCAGACGAAGGATGTCTTCGACGAGATTGACTTCGGTTCTTATTTTCAGGAATATCTCGATCCCGGTTACCGCACGCAGCAGGAGTACGAAGAAGGCGAGCGCCCATCCTTCGAGAACTTTCTCTCCCAGCCGACCACATTAGCCGACCATCTTTCTTGGCAGCTTGGATCGCTCAAGCTCGAAGCCCAGTTGGAACACGCGACCGAGTTCATCATCGGGAACCTGGATGAGAATGGTTATCTGGCGGCGACCGACGAGGAATTGGCCGAGGGGTTGCTCGGCCTCCTGCCGGAAGGCGCGCTCGATAAGGGAGCGGCGCTTGAGTTGGTGCGGCGAGCCGTGGATTTGCTGCAACATCTTGACCCTGCCGGTGTGGGCGCGCGCGACCTGCGAGAGTGCCTCATGCTTCAGATCGCCGCGCACCAGAGCGAGTTTGAGCAGGTCTACGCCCGGCATTCCACCACGGAATCAGAGACGGAAACGGAAGAGGATCCGCACCTCAACCTCCGCGCGGAAGCCGAGCAGAAGCTTGCTGAGCGCCGCCGCTGCATGGAGGTGGGTGCTGCAATTGTGGATCAGCACCTGCATCTGCTGCAGAAGCGCGACGCAAAGGAATTGGCGAAGGCCGCTCGTGTGACCCCCGAAGAGGCGAATGCCGGTGTTGAGTTCATCCGTACCCTCGATCCCCGGCCGGGGCGGCTGTATAACCGCGAACAAACCCGCCTGATCGAGCCGGACGTGGTATTCACCAAGCGCGGGGACGAGTGGGTCGTCAGTATGAACGAGGAGGATCTGCCCAGTCTTCGGCTGAGCCAGCGATATAGGAGGATGCTGGCGTCGGAAGGGACAGATAAAGAGGTTAAGGACTACGTCAAGGAGCGATTCCGGTCCGCGCTGCAGCTCATGAGAAATATCGCGCAGAGGAAGAGTACGATCCTGCGCACCTGCGAGGTGATTGTACGGCGGCAGCAGGAGTTTCTCGATCAGGGCATCGAGGCGCTTCGCCCCATGATGATTAAGGAAGTCGCCGAGGAGATTGGTGTGCACCCGTCTACCGTGAGCCGCGCCGTCGCCAATAAATATGCCCATACGCCGCAGGGCGTCATCGAATTGCGATTTTTCTTCTCCGAAGGGTCAAACGGCCCGGAAGGCGCCGATACGCCGTTGCTGGTCCTAAAGCGCAAGGTCCGCAAGTTCATTGAAGATGAGGACCCGCGTAAGCCGTTGACCGACGATCAGATTACGGCAATGCTCAGGGCTCAGGGGATTCAGTTGACGCGCCGCACGGTGGCCAAGTACCGGGAAGATATGAATATCCCATCCACCCATCAGCGCCGCCGGCGCGACGGGTGAGGCGCCAGCCGTATTTCGCAGGAGTGGTCTCAGGATGGATCGCTCGACCGAAGACCGAATCAACCTCTTTCTGCCGAATCCGTCTAAGCAGGTTCCGCCTGTGATTGCGTATCTATCGCAAGCCAGCGGGATGCATTAGAATTCAGACTCCCGCGGTGATGTGACCGCAAGGGAGAAAATACGAAGAGCGGAGGCTGACCATGGAAGTCGAGTTCACCGCCAGGCACGTAAGCGTTCCCAAGGCTCTGCGAGAGCAAGCCGAAGAAGGAATGGAACGAATCGCCCGCATTCTAGGCAAAACCGCGCGAGCAAGCATTATTTTTCGCACCCAGCGTCATCTGCACATCGCAGAACTCACCATCAAGGCACGCGTTCATACCATCGTGGCTACCGGCGAGGCCGATCATCTGGCTCTGGCTCTTCGCAAGGCGCTTGCCCATGCTGAAAACCAGGCGCTGCGGTTTCACGAGCGGAAGTACGAAAGAAAACGGCTGCCGAAGGAAGAGAAGATCCTTACGGCCCCGCCCGTGGCCAGGCCCAAGACCCGGGCATCGGATGCCGAGGTGATCGGGGGCAATGGCAAACCCGCTCGCACCAAGACGAAGGCCTCCACAGAGATCGCGGTTCATTCGTTTCCTGCTGCGACCACCGTCGTTGAGCCGCACATTCTGCAGACCAGCGAGGCCATCGCGATCAAGCCGATGACCATGGAACAGGCGGTGAAGGAAGCGGAGTTTCGTGATCGCGATCTGTTGATCTTCCGCGATATCGCAGGACAATTATTCGTGCTCCATCGTCGTCGCGACGGGCAGATGGAACTGGTCGAGATTCCCTAACTCGCAGCTTTCGCAGGGCAGGCGCGCAGGAGAAGGAGCATAAAGGCGATCCGGCGCGCCATCCTTTTTGCACCGGCGGCGGAACTCCAAACAGGTCGAAGTGACCAAAGTTGTCGCATCGATAACAACGAGATGGATTCTGCGTATCCGACGCAGGTGATCCCGTTGTACGATGAGCGCATGGGGCAACGTCCACGAAAGCACAGCGGCAGATCCCTGAAATTGCGACCGGCAAATACAACGGCAGATGCCGTTCCCGCCAAGGAACTGGTAATCGTCTCTGGAATCTCGGGTGCGGGGAAGGCATCCGCACTCAAGGACTTTGAAGATCTCGGATACCATGCGGTGGATAATCTTCCGCTGGAACTGCTGGTCGAGTTTGCAGGTCTCGTTGGTAAATCGCACGAGATTGCCCGGGCTGTCATCGTGGTGGACGTCCGCGAGGGGCACACTCTGGACAGGCTGCCGGAAATCCTGCAGCGCGTGAACAAGATTCTGCCCACGCGCGTCGTTTTCCTTGATGCCCAGGACGCGATTCTTGTGCGGCGCTATTCGGAGACGCGCCGGCCGCATCCGCTGCGCAAGTCTGAGACCGTGGAGCGGTCCATCGTGGAGGAGAGGCAGCTTCTGGAGCCAGTCCGCAACCTGGCCGACACGCTGATCGACACCTCCAACTTCAACGTGCATGAGCTTCGCGCGCATATCCAGTCCCGCTTCGGGCATGAAGAAAAATCTCAGACCCTGCTGGTTTCGTGCCTAAGCTTCGGCTTCAAAAACGGCGTGCCGCTGGATGCGGACCTGGTTTTCGACGTTCGATTTCTTCCCAATCCGCATTTTGTCCCGGAGTTTCGCAAGAAGACGGGCAAGGACCCGCGCGTGGCAGCCTATGTCCGAGGCTTTCCTCAGACGCAGGAGTTCCTCGCGAAGGTGAGCGACCTGATGCTCTATCTTCTGCCGCATTATGTGGAAGAAGGGAAGAGCTATCTGACCGTTGCCTTCGGCTGCACGGGCGGACAGCACCGCAGTGTGATGATGGCCGAGGAGATGGCCAGACTCCTGCGCAAAGCCGGATACAAGGTGAAGGCCCTGCACCGCGATATTCCGCGCTGAGCGCTCCGGCTTCTCTATTCTCGCTCAGGGTTCGTTGAGTCTAGTCTGCACCAGGCCGATTCGTGGTTGCGCCAGGGCACGGCCGCACACGATTATTGCGCCTGATTTGTTTCGCCAATCAAGCGGTAGAGCGTGGAGCGGCTGATGCCAAGCTGTTGGGCGGCCCTGCGCTTATTGCCCCGATTCAACTCGAGCACGTAGCGAACATGACGCCGAATCATCGAGCTGAGTTGCAGTTCCGGCGGCACCGACGGCTCTGCTCGAGTTGTGCGCAGATCCTGGTGGCGGTTGATCAGCCAGGCGTCTGGAGGTTCATCCTGAACGCGAGTGTGGACGCGTACCGTATTGGGTTCGGCATCCAGTTGTAGCCCTTGCTGCATGCTTTCCTCCGGCGGACAGGCCGGTACGATTCCGGCGCTGACAGTAGGTTCATCGGCACGGAAAGCCAGAGCATGATGGAAGGTGATTGCGAGTTTGCAGCCCCGGTATGGACCTGCAGCAGCGCAGTCTTAATTTGCAGCGCGGCGCCGCTTCGAGGGCTCGTCCGAAAAAATCTGTCCGTCGCGAATATGAACCACGCGGTGGGCGTAATCGGCGATGTCTGGCTCGTGTGTCACCAGCACAATGGTGTTCCCACCCGCGTGAAGCTTGTCGAAGAGGCCCATAATCTCGACACCTGTCTTGGAGTCGAGGTTGCCTGTGGGCTCGTCGGCGAGGATAATAGATGGGCTGTTGACGAGCGCCCGGGCAACCGCGACGCGCTGGCGCTGGCCTCCGCTGAGCTCATTGGGTTTGTGCATCATGCGGCTCTCGAGCCCGACGTTCGTCAGCGCCTGACGCGCGCGCTCGATCCGCTCCGCAGAGGGCGTGCCGTTATAGATCAGGGGCAGTTCAACATTGTGCAAAGAAGTGGCGCGGGCCAGCAGGTTGAAGGTCTGGAACACAAAGCCAATTTCCTTGTTTCGAATGCGCGCCAACTGGTCATCGTCCAGTTCGCTCACCAACTGTCCGTTCAGCCAGTACTTTCCCTTGGAGGGCGTGTCCAGACAGCCGATCAGGTTCATCAACGTGGACTTGCCGGAGCCTGAGGGACCCATGATGGCGACATACTCATTGTGCCGGATGCGCATCGAAATACCGCGCAGTGCCTGGACCTGTTGCTCCGATCCCATGTCGTATGTACGCCATAGGTCTTCCACAACGATGACATCGCTGGAAGGCGGGGCTGCCTGCTGCGGCTCAAGTTCGGTGCTCATGCTGTCGATTGCCATCGGTATCCTGTCCTTTGCAGTCTGAATTGCGAATGCTGCTGCCTTCCGCTCCGTTGAAGCCAAACGAGGCAACCAACTCCTGAAGAGCGTCCTGCTTCAGGAATTATTCGCCGGGGCCGATGCCGCCTGCTTCTCCGTTTCGCGTTTCAGCAGGGCACCGTCCTTCAATGCGCGAAGTGTCTTATAGGGCCCGATGACCACTTCGTCGCCCTCTTTCAGTCCCGAGAGAACTTCAATATCGGTCGTGCCAGTAATGCCGGTCGTGACCGCGATAAACTGCGCCCTCTGCCGTCCGTGGGCATCCTTCTCCATCACAAACACGCCCTGCTGCGGCGTTGCTTTAGCGCCCGATCCCGAAGTGGTTGCCGCTTCCACTTTGCCTTTGCTATCGGGCGGCGGGGGAGTGTAGAGAGTCAGCGCCTGAATGGGCAGGGAAAGTACATTCAGTTTGTGGGCTGTGGTGACCTTCGCGGTACAGGACAAGCCGGGTCGCAGTTCGTCGGACGGGCTGTCCAGCGTGACGACCACCTTGAAGTCCTTCGCCTCTTCCGTTCCGGTGGTGGATTGCGATGTGGCTACGCCAGTCGAGCGCAGCAGCGCCTGATCGCCTACCAGAGTCACATGTCCTTTGAAGACCTTGCCCGGCAGCGCATCCACCGTCACATCTGCCTGCTGGCCAATCTGCACGTTGACGATGTCGGTCTCGTCAACCTTGACTTCGGCGGTGATCACGCTCATATCGGCGAGCGTCATAAACGTGGAGCCTTCCGTGTTCTGAATGCCTTCGACGACAGTTTCGCCCTCGCGCACCGGCTCATTGGTGACGATGCCGTCAAATGGGGCAATTGCCTTGGTCAGGTCCAGCGCGTTCTGGTTGGCGCGCAGAGTGGCTTCAGCGGTGTGCATATGGCCGCGCGCTGAGTTCGTATTCGCCTTGGCCTGATTCACCTGAGCGACCGCCTGGGCAACGGAGGCTACGTCCGTGTCATAGGCGGCCTTCTTCGCGTCGTAGTCCTGCTTCGCCATGATGCCCGCGTTGTAGAGCCCCTGCGCGCGGATCCAGTCCAGCTTCTTCTGCTGCAGATCGGCCTGGGCGTGCTGCACATTGGCCTCGTTGGTCTTTTCGGCGGCAATGTAGGACGCAATGTCCGTGCGGGCGGCAGCGATTGCTGCCTGTTGTCCTGTGACCTGGGCCTCCTGCGCAACGTTCTCCACGGTCGCGACAAGCTGGCCCTTCTTCACGTGATCGCCCTCTTTCACGTAGAGGTGCGTAATCCGCCCCATGGCCGTCGCGCCCAGGTTGACGTAGGTTTTCGGCTTAATCTGGCCGGTGCCGCTGACCAGCGAGGAAAGTTCCTGCCGGGAAACCTTGGCTGTGAGCACCTTGGTATAGCCCGACTGCTGCTTATACACCATGAAGCCGACCAAGGCGGCAGCCACAACAACGGCAACAAGAATGAGTATGATTTTCTTCATCGTTCGTAAGTGCTCCGGGCCTGACTCTTCTCGACTACGGAACTGAGGCCCCAGTGGTTCCCAGTGAGCCACCAGTATATCGTTGGAATGACTCGGGGACTGTTTGCTATTTGATGTCCTGCCTTCTGCGCGGCATCAACAATTTCAGCGATCCTGGTGAATTCCAGCAGGCTGGCGAACACCTTGCCTTCAGGCCACCAAAGCAGGTCTTTCTAGGTCTTGGACGGTGCGCGAGAGGCACAAGTCTCACCCATCACTGTGCGGTTTTCGGGTAACGTTTCCCGCCCGGATGCGTCGAACTCTGCAACGTACTCCGAAAGTATCCTCGGGCCAGCCTTGCCCGCGATTGTGCGGACCCGTAGAATATGTGTTGCAGGGGTGTTACACGGTCATGAGGCAGAACAGTCGCGTTTTTCTCTCCGCCGCGCTCGGGTGCGGTTTGTTGTTTATGCACGGAAGCCGCTTGCAGGCACAGAATGCGAAGGCTTCCTCCGCGGATTCCGCGACTGCGATCGACGCGAGCCAGGATCAGGAAGTCGATCCCCTCAAGCGGCCTCGCAGCGACAAGGAACGATTCGCTGCGCAGAAGGCTGTGCGTCAGGAATTGAAAGGGGCCTACAAAACCTGGCTGGATCAGGATGTTGCCTACATCATTTCGGATGAAGAAAGAAAAGCCTTCAAAAATCTGAGCAACGATGAAGAGCGCGAGGCATTCATCGAGCAGTTCTGGCTCCGCCGCAATCCCAATCCCGATTCCCCCGAAAACGAGTTCCGTGAAGAGCACTACCG
>JBBIVH010000086.1:0-3030 GCA_037439805.1 Acidobacteriaceae bacterium | reverse complement strand
CTCTCGCACGTCCCCGGCATGGGCGCAACCCAGTGGGAACAGATGGGCATGGCCAAGAAGGCCGACCGCTTCAAGGGTGGCTTTGAATCCCTCGGCAACGGTCCTCTTGGTTCCGGTGAGTCCTCCAAGCAATTCGACCGGATTGAGCTGGCCGCGAAGCTCTTCGCGCCCCCGCCGGTCAAGTTCAAGGACCTCGACAACTTCATCTCGGAACACAAGCTGATCGAAGGCCCCATCTTCCCGTTCGATGTGCGGACGGATTTTGTGCGCGTCACGGACAACACGGTGCTCGTGCCGATTACTGTGCAGATCAAGAACCGCGACATCACCTTCGTGACCAAGACCGGGGTCGCCACCGGCGTGGTGAACATCCTCGGCAAGGTGACCACCCTGACGCATAAGACGGTTCAGACCTTCGAGGACACGGTTGAGGTGGAGCAACCTGCCGAACTGCTGGAGAAGTCGCTCGACCGGCGTTCTGTCTACTGGAAGGCGCTGCCGCTGCTGCCCGGACTCTATCGGCTCGACATTGCCATCAAGGATGTGAACAATCCGGATCACGTGGGCCTCTACGGATCGGCTTTGAATGTGCCTGAGTTCAACGACGAGAAGCTCGCGACCTCCTCGCTCATTCTTGGTGACGAGATGAACACGGTTTCGTCGCACGACATCGGGCAGGGAAGCTGCATTATCGGCAATACGCATATCTGCCCGCGCGTCAGCCCGAACCCGGCGACACCGGTCGATTTCAAGCGCGGCCAGGAACTGAACTTCTGGATGCAGGTTTACAATTTGGGCATCGACGAAGCCACAAAGAGCAACCAGGCAATGGTGACGTACCAGATTACCGACACCGCAAGCAATGCAGTCGTGTTTGAAAAGCAGTTGGAATCAAAAGATTTAGGAGCGCATAGCGACCAGTTGACACTGGAGCGGACGCTCCCGATTGCGGGTCTCCAGCCCGGCAAGTACAAGGTCACGATTAAGGTGAACGACGAAATTTCCAAACAGGAGATTGCACAGTCTGCACCCTTTGTTGTGCAATAGTGTGTGCGTAGCACAGGGCAGCCAGCTGAACGTAGATTCGGTGGCTCTTGCAAAATTTGTTGAAGCTACATTTGCCAGGGGCGTCGCCAGGTCACCCAAGCGAGTGATATTGCGCAGGCTCCATCTCGGATTATGCGTCGCACTCTTAGCGGTAGCGACATCTCCGCTCTACGGGGCAGGCCCCGGGTCGGTGACAGGAGTGGTGCGGGATTCCGCCGGTGAGCCGCAGATTGGGGCCATGGTCCAGCTTCTCCAGCCGGACTTCTCCATCGTGATGGCGGTGTACACCGACGCAAAAGGCAGGTTTGCATTTTCTGGCATTATCCCCGGACGCTACCAGGTCAAGGCCGTGGCGACATCGTTTCTGCCTTCGTTGCGCGAGGGCGTAAGGGTGCGAAGGGGAACCGTTGTCAACCTGACCCTCAGTACTCTCTACGAAGTGATGCAATGGCTGCCCGCGCAGCCCAAGGCGGCCAACGAGCCTAAAGACGACTGGGCGTGGACACTGCGGTCCGCTGCGAACCGGCCACTGTTGCGGTGGCTGGAAGATGGCCCATTGCTGGTGGTCTCTGACGGGTCCGGTGGACGGCCACGGCTAAAGGCGCGTCTCATGGCGACAGGTCAGGCGGGGACCTTTGGAGAGAGCGGCGAGCGCATTATCGCGTCGATGCAGGACACTCCATCGGGCAGCAGGGAACTGCTCGCAAGCGTTGACTTCGCGCCGGGAACGGACGGCGGCATGGAGTCCATGCTGGGGTTCAGTCAGGACCTCGGCTTCGCAGGCTCGGTGCAGTCGCTCGCAGCGGTCTCAATCAATCCCGAGATTGACACCGCCGGGTCCGAAGGCATCGAGGAAGCCGCACTGCGGAGTGATGAAACCATTCGGCTCGGTCCAGCGCTGCAGGTGGAGATCGGCGCTTCGCAGGTCTTCGCGAGCTTTGCGTCGGAGAACAGCGCCACACTGGTCGAGGGTCTGCCATTTGCAACCATCGCATGGAGCGCAGGGAATTCCACGATTGCCTACCGGATGACAACGATGGCGGCGCCGACCCTTGCTGCGGACGCATCCCAGATCGGGTACTGGCTGCCTGCCCTCGTCACGAGGAATGGCAATCTGACGATTGAGAAGGGTTTGCACCAGGAAATTGGATGGCAGCGGCAGACCGACGATGCCGGCATGTCCATCGTGCTCTTTAACGACGATGTCCAGAATCCTATTCTCGAAGCCGCCGCATCCGGGCACGCCTCCATCGCTACTCAGGCGCTTTATGACCAGGCGAGCGGATTGATGCGCTTGGCCGGTGCTGATTTCTCTGGCTCAGGCGTGATGGCTGCTTTTGAACATAGACTTCCCGGCGGTAATCGCGTGCAACTCGGGTACGTGAATGGCAACGCGCTGACGATGACTCCGTCGCAACGCCCGACGCCATTGAGTCAGATTCTGGCGTCAGCGCGTGCACGTCGTGTACAGACCTACGCGCTTTCGCTCTCCGGCACTTTGGAGGGCACGAACACGCATTGGAGCGCAACGTACCGATGGCAGCCAGCAGATGCAGTCACTTCCGTCACCCCATTTTCTCAGGATGCACTTGAACCCTACTTCGCGCTCAGGCTGCGTCAACCAATCCATGAGCGAGCTGAGGGAGGCGGTGGTATCGATGCAGTGCTGGACGTCAGCAATCTGCTGGCAGAGGGGTATCGCCCATTTGTCCTACCCGATGGCTCGACGCTGATCTTTGCGCAAGGGCAGCGCGCAATCGGCGCGGGCCTTGCCTTCACGTTCTGAGCGCGCCACACATCTTTCGCAGCACCAACACGCTGTGCTATAGTCGATGTGTGTGACGGCGAATTCTTCGCTCTCTCCGCCATGTCCGGCGCGCCTGTGACATGGTTCCCACCTGAATTGGACGCGTAGCTCAACTGGCAGAGCATTCGGCTCTTAACCGACAGGTTGTAGGTTCGATTCCTACCGCGTCCACCATC
>JBBIVH010000085.1:0-10756 GCA_037439805.1 Acidobacteriaceae bacterium | reverse complement strand
CCGCCGGAGCGTGCTCAATGAATAACCGCAACTGCTCACGGCTCTCGCGCAGCGCAGCCTCCACCTGCTTCTGCTCGGTCACGTCCTGGATCGTGCCCCGCATCCGCACAGCCACGCCCTTTGCGTCCAGTTCCAGTTCGCCACGTCCCTGCACCCAGCGCGTCGCGCCATCGCGCGGCCGTACGATCCGGTAAGAGCGCTGCAGCAATCTCCGCTTCCTGAGCACGCCTTCTGCCAGGTAAGCGGTCACGCCGGCGCGATCCTCCGGATGCGCAAGATCCATCCACCCGTCCATCGTGTGCGGATAGCGGCGGTCAATTCCGAACAACTCTTCCAGCACTTCGGATGCCGTCCAGATCCCGGTGTTTAGCTCCAGCACATAGCTTCCCAACCCGGCGATACGCTGGGCCTCGTGCAGTTGCTCTGCATTCTCGCTCTGCGCCGCGCTCAGCGTCGGATCCGGAATCCGTCGCGCTACGCCCACCAATCCGATGATGCAGCCGCTCTCGTCATGGACCGGATACTTGCGATTGTCCGACCACACCTCCGCTCCATTGCGGTCTACCCGTCTCTGGATCTCTTTCACCAGCGGCTTGCCCGAAAAGACCTCCTCTTCCATCCTGTAGTAGAGATCGGCAATCTCCTCGGGGAAGATCTCATAATCGGTCAGCCGCCGCTCCAGCCCCTGCGGCCCCAGCAGATCCACCACCGCCTGTCGCACCTGTTTGTTCATGGCAACCAGCACATGATAGCGGTCCTTGAAATACACCAGGTCGTCCGTCGCGTCCATCAGCGCGAGCAGGTGGGCGGGCGGGCCGAAGCCGCCGCTGACGGATTGCGCAAACCGCATATCTTCGAGAGTGAGTTGGAGAAGAGGTCGCCCCGCGTCTTCGCCATCCAGCCGCGCGGTCGCCCTCAGGCAGCGAATCCTGCCATCCGCATGCCGTACGCGCAGGTTCATCCACCCTTTTGCCGTCGCGCCGTCTGCTGAGAAGAGCCGCGCCGCGCGTTCAGCATCCCGGGTATGAATCCGGTCGCTGAGCCGTACCGTACCCCGGACAAGCAACGAAGGTTCATATCCCACAAGCGAACAAACATCACCCTCGGCTGCGAAAATCTCCCCGCTGCCAGCACGCATCCGAAGAACAGCCTGCACGTATCTCCCCTTGGCGATCAACCATTTCGGACCTGCTTGCGACTCACGCATCGCAAAACGGGGTCCACAGACGAAAGATCTCCGAA
Organism: Acidobacteriaceae bacterium; assembly: GCA_037439805.1. Lineage (GTDB taxonomy): Bacteria > Acidobacteriota > Terriglobia > Terriglobales > Acidobacteriaceae > Telmatobacter. The sequence continues at coordinate 9,514 of JBBIVH010000085.1, read as the reverse complement.
AGAAATTGATACCATGAACAGCCCATCCGCGCATCCCATCCAGTGGTGCAACGGCCTGCAGACCCGTTACCGCGGTGCCCTTGCGCTCTTCGCGAACCGCCGCGCAGGAACCAAGTCTTGCACGGGTTATCCACCAACTTTTTACCTGCAGACGATTTCGTACCGGCTTATCCACGCGTATCCTTGGCATAATCGCAGCAAGCGGTTCCTCCGCAATGGTTCCAGGAGCCACGTCCGCAGCCCTCACCGGCAAGGACAAACCAGGGGAGCATCGAACGAGTGACCAGCTACAGCCGCCAGGATGTCGTGCGTATCCTGCAAATCTCCTCCCGACAGCTCGTGGGCTGGGAACGCGCCGGCCTCATCGCTCCGCTCGAAAACTACACCTTTCAGGACCTGCGCCAACTTCGAACGCTGCGCCTGCTCCGCGAAGAAGAAGTCTCCGCCGCCTCCATCCGCCATTCCGTGCTGGCGATGCAGGCCGTCGCAGGCATGGCCAATCCCCTCGCTGAGGCCAGCGTCGTCCGCAACGGCTCCCGCCTTGCCTTTCGCTGCCAGGGCGCCATGGTCGATCCCATCCGCCGCCAGCTCCTCTTCGACTTCGAGCGCCTTGACCACCCCCACGATGCCTCGCTCTCCGTCGTCGGCCGCCCCGGTTCAGGCAGCCGCCGCATCGCAGACATCTTCTTCGCCGCTGTGCAAGCCGAGGAAGCCGGCAAGAAGCATCAGGCCATCAGTCTCTATGAGGAGATCCTCGCCGAGAGTCCGGACTACGCACCCGCCTACATCAACCTCGGCACCTTGCACTTTCACCTGCGCCAGTACGAGCGAGCCGAAGAGCTCTACCGCAGGGCAACCAACGCGGACCCCTCCTACGTGCTGGCTTATTTTGACCTCGGCAATGTCCTCGACGAACTCGGCCGCCTCGATGACTCCATCGCCGCTTATCGTCGCGCCGTTGAGCTTGCACCGCGCTACGCCGACGCCCACTACAATCTCGCGCTCGCCTTCGAACGCAAAGGCGAATGCCGCCCGGCCCTGCGCCACTGGCAGGCCTACACTCGTCTGGACCGCTCCGGTCCATGGGCCGACCACGCCCGCTCCCAGATTCGCAAGCTGCTCGATCGCGAGACGCTCTCCATCGCCTCACGCGCCGAGCACTTTGTCTCCCCATCCGGTCCGCCGGCCCGCCTCACTCTGGTCGGCGTCTGACGCGGCCCGCCCCGCACCCGCTCCCCAGCCATCTCCCGGTTCCGGCATGCCCTTCTTTTCATCTCACGCAAAATCTCGTCGGCCCAGACAACTCCCCGCGGCGATTTGTGTCTAAATCTAATGGGCTGGTAGATTCTGCATCTGCGCGAGGTCGTCCCAGGATTCCTGATCTGGACAAATTCGTCCGGCTTCTGAGCCTTGGGATGCGTGTGCGTCGTAGTGTAGAAGTCAGCTTTCGCGTCGGGGCGCGGCGTTTTCATCCGCCGTGCTAGCATGTTGGGACCTGCAAAGGAACGTTTCACAAGGATACATATGAAGACTTCGCTCGCATTCGTCCGGTCTAGGTCGCTTCTGGCCTGCGGCTTGCTCGCCGCCGGCATCATGGCAGCAGCCTCATTGCACGCGCAGACTCCAGCCGTCCGCATCCGCGCCGAAATCTCCAGCGCGCAGATGGCTGTCCTCAAGGGCTCGCAGCACCCCATGGCCCAGCCCGCATGGGACGCAGGCCGCATGCCATCGAATTATCCCTTGCAGGGCATGACTCTCTTCTTTCAGCGCTCCGCCGCACAGGAAGCGGACCTGAAGGCGCTCCTCGAGGCCCAGCAGAATCCCGCCTCGGCGCTCTATCACCAGTGGCTCACCCCCGACCAGTACGCCGCCCGCTTTGGCATGGCGCAGGCCGACCTCGACACGGTTCAGAGCTGGCTCCAGCAGCAGGGCTTCGCCATCGAGTCCGTCTCGCGCAGCCACAACGCCATTCATTTCTCCGGCACCGTCGGCCAGGTCGAGCAGGCCTTCCAGACCCAGATGCACTACTACATGGTCAACGGCCAGAAGAACTTCGCGCCCTCCACCGCGCTCAGTATCCCCGCCGCGCTCTCCGGCATCGTCCTCAACGTCGGCAACCTCGACACCTTCCGGCCGCAGGCCCACGTCATCTCCACCAACCACAACACCTTCCGTCCCGGCTTCACATCGGCCACCACCAGTCACGTGTTTTACGCGCCCGGCGATATCCAGACCGTCTATGACATGAAGGCGCTTACCGGCGCTGGCACCACCGGCGTCGGCCAGTCCATCGCCGTCCTCGGCCAGTCCGAGGTCAGCGTCTCCGACGTTGAGCACTTCCAGTCCGCCGCGGGCCTCACCGTCAAAGACCCCACGCAGGTGCTCGTCCCCGGCTCCGGCACGCCGGCCTTCTCTCCCGGCGATGAAGGCGAGTCCGACCTCGACCTCGAATGGTCCGGCTCCACGGCCACCGGCGCGGAGATCTTCTTCGTCTACACCGGCAACAACACCAACTACGGCGTCTTCGACTCCGCCCAGTACGCCGTCGATAACCGCATCGCCAACATCCTCACCCTCAGCTACGGCGCCTGCGAACTCGGCATTACCACAACCAATTTTCAGCAATTGGATGCGATTGGCTCCCAGGCAGCATCGCAGGGCCAGACCTTCGTCGCCTCCTCCGGTGACCAGGGCTCGACCTCCTGCTACGGTGTGACGAGCCTGACCGCCACGCAGCAGGCCGCGCTCTCCGTCAACTACCCCGCCAGCAGCCAGTACGTCACCGGTGTGGGCGGCTCCGAAATTACCTCCGCGGACGACGCGGTAGGCACCTACTGGACCGCAGCCAATGGGTCGGACCTGATCAACTCCGCCACCAAGTACATCCCTGAAGTCTCGTGGAACGACGACTCCACCACAGGTTGCACGTCCAGCACCGGGGTTTCGATCGGTTGCCTCAGTTCCTCCGGCGGCGGCGTCAGCAGCTTCTACACCACCAAGCCGGCTTTCCAGAAGAACGTCCCCGGCATTCCCAACGACAACAAGCGCGACGTGCCGGACGTCTCGCTCTACTCCTCGCCCGCCCTTCCCGGCTACCTCTTCTGCACCAGCGACACCTCGGACTGGGCGCCGGCTTCGGGTGCCAACCCTGCCCAACAGAACAGTTGCAATCAGGGCTTCCGCGACAGCGCCACCGGCTACCTCACCGTCGCCGGCGGCACCAGCTTCGCCGCGCCCATCTTCGCGGGCATGGTCGCCATCCTCAACCAGAGCGCCAACTACCCCACCGGTCAGGGCCTCCTGAACACCGCGCTCTACTCGCTCGCATCCAACTCCACCACCTACGCGGCAGCCTTCCACGACGTGGTCTCCGGCAACAACAACTGCCTCGCTGGCGCAACCGTCTGCCCCAGCGGCCCCATTGGCTACTCCGCTGGCACAGGCTATGACCTCGTCACCGGCCTCGGCTCCGTCGATCTCGCTGTCCTGGCCGGAAAGTGGACTCTGGGCACTTCCACGGCAGTCGCCACCACAACCACGTTGACCGCCGCCACCCTCACGCCCAGCGCCAGCACCAATGACGCCGTCACCATCACGGTCGCCTCTGCGACGGGCGCAACGGTGCCCTCGGGCAACGTCACCCTCCAGATTGACGGCGGCTCCAGCAACGGTGGCAGCACCGTGGCCGCACAGCCCATCTCGGCTTCCGGCACGCTCACCTACACGGCCAACTTCAGTACCACCGGCGTCCACCAGGTCCTCGCCCAGTACGCGGGCGACGCGACCCACGCAGCCTCCGTCGGCGTGATTCAGCTCACCATCGGCGGCGGCGGCGCTTCTCCCGGCATCTCGCTCTCTGCCAGCCCGACCACCCTGACGGTCAGCCGCGGAACATCGGGACCGGAGTCCATTACCGTTACACCGGCCGGCGGCTACACCGGCACCGTCGATGTCAGCTTCACCTCCAGCAACAACAGCGCCCTCGCCAACCTCTGCTATCAGTTCTCGAACTCGCTCAGCAACGGCGATGGCTCCGTCGTCATCTCCACCGCGAACGCCGCCAACGTCTCGCTCAGCCTCGACACCAACGCCGCAGACTGCGCCAGCTCGGGCGGCTATCCCTACGGCTACGGCTACGGCTTCTATGCCCAGCACGGCAAATGGCAGCGCATGGGCGCCATGACCGGTGTCAAGACCTCGCGTAACAACAAGCCCAGCCCGCTACCCGAGGGCTTTGCTCTGGCCGGACTGCTGCTCCTCGGCTACCTCGGCCGCAAGTCGCGCAGCCTGCGCAACCTGACCATGGTCCTTGCCCTCATGGCCGCCGGCTTTGCCATCTCCGCCTGCGGTGGCGGCGGCATCAGCGCCCCCTCCAACCCAGCAAAGGGCACCTACACCATGACTGTGGTGGGCACAGACACCAAGACGAAGTCCATCACCGCCAAGACCACCTTCACCTTCGTGATCGATTAGCTTCGATCGCGCTCTCCATCGGGGCAGATGCCGCACGGCGTCTGCCCCTTTGCTTTGGTCCGCCGCCCGCGCATCGGCTCCTCCCTCGGTCTGCTACACTCGCTTGCCGTAGCCCTGTTCGCCTTCGCGCCGCAGAAAGGGTCTCCTTTGCTCGCCTCCCACACCGCTCCCTCGCCGCTCACCCGCCTCTCAGAAGAAGAGAAGCTCTTCTACTCGACCGTTCTTGATTTCGCGCGCCAGACCATCGCGCCCCTCGTCCGCACCATGGACGACGCCCAGCAGTTCGACGCCAGCCTCCTCCGCCAGCTCTTCGAGCTCGGCCTCATGGGCATTGAAGTCCCCGAGCAGCACGGCGGCGCGGCAGGTAGCTTCTTTGACGCCGTCCTCGCCATCCAGGCCATCAGCACCGTCGATCCCGCCGTCGCCGTCCTCGTCGATGTCCACAACACCCTTGTCGTCAACGCTCTGCGCCGCTGGGCCACCGACGCCCAGAAGCACCAATGGCTGCCCCGTCTCGCCAAAGACGCCCCCGGCGCCTACGCGCTCAGCGAGGCCGGCTCCGGCTCCGACGCCTTCGCCCTCCAGACCCGCGCCGAGGCCAACAGCGCCGGCTACCGCCTCAACGGCCGCAAGCTCTGGATCTCCAACGCCCGCGAGGCCGGTCTCTTCATCGTCTTCGCCACCCTCGACCCCGCCGCCGGTTATCGCGGCATCACCGCCTTCCTCGTCGAAAAAGGCACGCCCGGCTTCACCGTCGGCCGCAAGGAGGACAAGCTCGGCATCCGCGCCAGCAGCACCTGCGAGCTGCTCCTCGACAACTGCGAGGTCCCCACAGAAAGCCTCCTCGGTGAACCCGGCAAGGGCTACAAGATCGCCATTGAGACCCTCAACGAAGGCCGCATCGGCATCGGCGCCCAGATGCTCGGCCTCGCTGAAGGCGCCTGGGGCCACGCCGCCCGCTACGCCAAAGAGCGCCGCCAGTTCGGCAGGACCATCGCCGAGTTCCAGGCCGTCCAGTTCTCCCTCGCGCAGATGGCCACCGACATTGAAGCCGCCCGGCTCCTCGTCTACAACGCCGCCCGCCTCAAAGACGCCGGCCAGCCCTACGTCCGCGAGGCTGCCATGACCAAGCTCTTCGCCTCGCAGGTGGCCGAGCGCGTCGCCAGCCAGTGCGTCGATATCTTCGGCGGCAACGGCTTCGTCCGCGACTACCCCGCCGAGAAGTATTACCGCGACGCCAAAGTCGGCAAGATCTACGAAGGCACCTCCAACATGCAGCTCATGACCATCGCCAAAGACCTCCTGGCCTGAGCGCCCTTCCACTGGACGCCCCCCACCGCTGCGGTATCCTCAAAGCAAATGGAGCCGCAGGGGACGGCTCGCTTCTCGATGATCCTGGCCAACACACGCACCTGGGAGACCGTCGCCGGCGCGGTCGCATTCGCCGCGCTCGCCGGCACAAGCATCTGGCTCCTCACGCGCCGCCGCCCCACCGCCGACGAAATCGAACTGGCCCGCCGCCAGTTTCTCTCCCGCTCCGGCCGCCTCGTTGACGGCATGTTCCTCGACATCACCGAGATGACCGCCGACGACGGCGTCACCCGCACCCTGCTCATCTTCAGCTATCGCATCAGCGGCGTCGATTACCAGTGCTCGCAGGATGTCACCGCCATGCGCGACACCTTCAACCCCACCGATCTGCGCGCCGGCTTCCCCTGCACCGTCCGCTACCAGCCCGGCAACCCCCACAACAGCATCCTCATCGCCGAAGAGTGGTCCGGCCTGCGCAGTACCCTCCCCGATCTGCCGCAGGGACGCACGCACGCTGAACCCCGCCGCCGCTGGCCCCGCGTCCGCTGAGCGCCGCGCCTCGCGCTGCCCTCGCTTCATCCCATCCAAACGCCGATGGCGCGCCACGACTGCCCCGTTTACACTGCCCTTATGCATGTCCATGCAGCGCCTGCCGGCCCCGGCGCCAAACGAACACAATCCGTTCTCCGCGTCTCTCTGGTGGTCACGCTCGTCTACGTCGTCGTTCTCTTCGTAGCCGGGTTGCGTGCGCACTCCCTGGCCCTGCTCTCTGAGGCCGGTCACAATGTCTCCGACTTCCTCGCCCTGCTGCTCAGCTTCGCCGCCGTATACTTCCAGACGCGCCCGGCAGACAACGCCCGCACCTTTGGCTACCAGCGCGCCGGCGTCCTCGCCGCCTTCGTCAACGCCGCCACCCTCATCGTCCTCTCGCTCTGGATCGCCGCCGAAGCCATCCACCGCCTCAGCGCGCCCGTCGCCGTCCATCCCCGCATCATGATGTTCACCGCCGCCGCCGGCGTCCTCATGAACGGCGTCATTGCCGCACTGCTTTGGGGAGTCGCCCGCGACGTCAACATCCGCTCCGCCTTCCTCCACATGGCCGGCGACACGCTCTCCACCGCCGCCGTCATCGCCGGTGGCGCAGGCATCCTCCTCACCGGCCAGAACTGGATTGACCCCGTCCTCTCGCTCGCCATCGCCGCGCTCATCCTCTGGTCCAGCATCGGCATCGTCCGCGAAACCCTCAACATCCTCCTCGAAGGCGCCCCGCGCGGTGTCTCGCTGCCCCACATCCGCTCCGCCATGGAGGCCGTCGAAGGCGTCGTCAACGTCCATGATCTCCATGTCTGGAGCCTCGGCTCGCAGTCGCGCGCCCTCGCCTGCCATGTCACCATCGCCGACATTCCCCCCTCCGAGAGCGCCTGCATCCTCGTCAAGCTCAACCACGTCCTCCACGACCACTTCCACATCAGCCACACCACCATCCAGTTCGAACACATCGGCTGCGGCGAACTCGAGGGTTGCGTCGTCCCCATCGAAGAGATGACCGCCGGCGCGCCCCACTCGCACCACGGCCACGCGCATTAGTTCCGTTCAGGAGGTCCACGCCTTGCATCGTTCCCGCGCTGCGCTTGCCATCCTTTTCTTCATCCTGCCCGTCGCGCTTTCCGCCCAGTCCAGCCTGAATCCCCCCGCCGCGCAGGTCAGCCCTACACAGGTGAGCCCGGCACAGCTCCAGGCCCTCACCGGCGAGTACACCGGCTCCGCCGATCCCGACACGCCCCTCAGCTTCTACGTACAGGATGGCAAGCTCACCGTCGAGTCCGAACGCAACATTCCCACCACGCTCACGCCCACCTCGCCAATCCAGTTCTCGGTCCCCGAATCCAAAAACACCTTCACCTTCACCCTCGACGCCAATGGCCGCGCCGCCCAGGTCGTGCACTCCAGCGAGCCGGACAACATCTACCGCCGCACCGGCGAGCCCGTCCATCACGTCTTTCACGACTACCAGCGCGCCGAGGTCATGATTCCCATGCGCGATGGCGTCAAGCTCCACGCCGTCCTCCTCAAGCCCGCGGACATCGCCACGCCCCTGCCCATCCTCATGCAGCGCACGCCCTACGGCTGCGACGGCGCCACGCGCGGCTCCTTCTCCGCCAGCCGCCCCGAGCTCGCCCGCGACGGCTACCTCTACGTCTGCGAAGACATCCGCGGCCGCTTCAAGAGCGAAGGCGAATTCATCATGATGCGTCCCCTCGCCGACCATAGCGCCGGCGGCCCGTATGGCAGTCCAGACCCCAAGGCCATCGACGAAAGCACCGACACCTCCGATACCGTCGCCTGGCTCATCCAGAATGTCCCCGGCAACAACGGCCGCGCCGGCGTCGTCGGCACCAGCTATCCCGGCTTCCTCGCCATGATGGCCGGCATCGACCCCAACCCCGCCGTCAAAGCCGTCTCACCGCAGGCCCCCATGATCGACGTTTGGAAGGGCGACGACTTCTTCCACAACGGCGCCTTCCGCCAGTCCTACGGCTACGACTACGTCTTCATGATGGAGTCCAGCAAGGAGAACACCGAGGTCAGCTACGGCAAGGACAAAGCGGGCAACCCCATCGATGGCTACGACTTCTTCCTCCAGCGCGGCTCCTTCGCCGAAGACGTCAAGCGGTCCGGCTCCAAAATGCTGCCCACCTGGAAGCTCTTCCTCGACCACCCCGCCTATGACAGCGAGTGGTCCTCACGCGGCGTCGAAAACCACCTCAACACCGTCGCCGTCCCCACCCTCACCGTCGGCGGCTACTACGACCAGGAAGACATGTACGGCCCGCAGGAGGAGTACGCCAAACTCGAGCCGCATGACACCGGCCACGACAACTTCCTCGTCCTCGGCCCCTGGCGTCATGGCTCATGGGCCGCAACCACACGGCACCTCGGCAACCTCAACTACGGAGAGCCCATCGGCAAGGAGTTCCGCGCCAACATCGAAGGCAAATTCTTCGGCCACTACCTCAAAGACCAGGCCGGCTTCGATCTCCAGAACACCGCCAGCTTCCAGACCGGCTCCAACACCTGGCAGCGCTACTCCGAGTTCCCGCCGCTCAAAGCCGAAACCAACAACCTCTATCTGCTCCCCGGCGGCCAGCTCAGTTGGAGCGGCCCCACCGCGCAGGGCAAAACCACCTACACCAGCGATCCCGCCAACCCCGTGCCCTACCGCCACCGCCCCATCCAGCCCACTTACTCCCAGGGCTCGCAGTGGTTCAACTGGCTCACCGAAGATCAGCGCTTCGTCACCAGCCGCCCCGACGTCGCCGTCTTCAAGCTCCCCGTGCTCAAGAAAGACCTCATCGTCACCGGCGAAGTCGTCGCCGACATCTACGCCTCCACCACCGGCTCCGACAACGACATGGTCGTCAAGCTCATCGACCAGTACCCCGACGACGACCCCGACCCGAAGATGCGCGGCTACCAGCTCATGACCAACGCCGAAATCTTCCGCGGCCGCTACCTCTCCGGCTTTAGCAACCCCACGCCCCTGCGCGCCAACTCCGTCCACGAGTACCGCTACAGCCTCCACGACATCGATCACGTCTTCAAGGCCGGCCACACCGTGATGGTTGAAATCCAGTCCACCTGGTTCCCGCTCTACGACCGCAACCCGCAGACCTTCGTGCCCAACATCATGACCGCCAAACCCGAGGACTACAAACCGGCCACCATCACC
>JBBIVH010000084.1:0-10855 GCA_037439805.1 Acidobacteriaceae bacterium | reverse complement strand
CGCACCGAGGAGATGCACCGCATCGCCGAGGAGGGCATCGCCGCCCACTGGAAGTACAAGGCCGGCGAGGGCAGCGTGACCGCGCGCGATGAAGAGCGCTTGAACTGGATCCGCCAGCTCGTCGAGTGGCAGAAGGAGATGACCGACCCCAACGAGTTCCTGAGCAGTCTGAAGATGGACCTCTATCCGGACGAGGTCTACACCTTCACGCCCAAAGGAAAGGTCGTTGTGGTGCCTGCGGACGGCACTCCGGTTGACTTTGCCTACACCATCCATACCGAGGTGGGCCACACCTGCGTAGGCGCAAAGATTAATGGGCGCATGGTGCCGCTGCGCACCAAGCTGCGTAACGGCGACGTAGTTGAAATCGTTACGCAGAAGGAACACAAGCCCAGCCGCGACTGGCTCACCTTTGTCAAAAGCCCGCGCGCGCGCAACAAGATCAAGCACTGGCTCAACGAGGATCAGCGGCGTCGTGCGGTGGAGATTGGCCGCAAGCTGCTGGACCGCGAAGCGCGCAAGTTCAAAGTGCCGCTCACGCAGATTGACGATCAGGACCTGGGCCGCATCGCAAATGAATACGGCGTTGCCACGGCCTCAGACCTGCTGGCCGCCCTGGGCCTGGGCAAGCACTCCGCGCGTCAGTTGCTCACCCGCCTTGCGCCCGGCTATCTTGAAACGCCCGAACCGGAACCCGGCGCCGAGCCCAAGCCGGGCAGCGGCGCTGCGCCGATGTCCGATGCGGTCCGCAAGCTGCATCTCACCGGATCCGATTCCCTCCAGGTGGAGGGCCAGAACGACCTGCTCGTCTATCGCGCCCGTTGCTGCAATCCCATCCGCGGCGAGGAGATTGTCGGCTACGTGACGCGCGGCAAAGGCGTCGCGGTCCATGCGCGAAGCTGTCCAAATGTGCAGAATCTGCTGTATGAGAGCGACCGCCGCATCGCGGTCGAGTGGTCACGCGTGGGCGATGAAACGCCGGGGCGCAGGACGCGCTATCCGGTGAAGATTTCCGTTCACTGTGACGATCGCTCCGGCATGCTCAAAGAGCTCACCGCGGTGATCTCCGACGATGACACGAACATCCGCAGCGTCGATATCCGCCACGACGAAAATGGAGAAGCCATCATCGAATTCATCATCGAGGCCGAAGACCTGCGCCACCTCAATCGCATGGTTCTGGGCCTGCGCAGAGTGAGTGGCGTGCGTACCGTACAGCGCACGCAGAAGATATAAGCCCTGCCTGAAGCGAACAAGTGAAATGCCGCGCCTCAGTCGTTGCGACGGCGCTACCCGTTGAGCTGATCCTGCAGTTTATTCAGTGTGCGGTGCAGGTCTTTGTCCGTGCGCCGCTGTTCGTCGATCTTGCCGATCGAGTGCATCACCGTGGTGTGGTGCTTATTGCCGAACTGGCGTCCAATCTCCGGCAGGCTTGCTTCCGTCATCTGCTTGGCCAGATACATGGCGATCTGCCGCGGCACAACCACGTTGCGCGAGTTGTTCTTCTGCTTCAGGTCGCTCACCTTCATGCCAAACTGCTCGGCGACTGCGCGCTGGATGGCCTCGATCGTGACTTTCCGCACCTGCATGTCGATGAACTGCTTCAGGCACTGCTGCGTGTTCTGCAGCGTAATCTCCATCTGATTGTGCTGGCACCAGGCGACCAGTCGCGTGAGAGCGCCTTCCAACTCGCGCACGTTGGTCCGCACATTCGACGCGATGAAGAGCGCCACATCCGTCGGCAGCGTCACCTGATCGCTCTCGGCCTTCTTCTGCAGAATCGCGACTTTGGTCTCCAGATCCGGCGGCTGAATATCCGCAATCAGTCCCCACTCGAAACGGGAGCGAAGACGATCCTCAATCTCCGCCAGTTCCTTGGGCGGGCGGTCTGAGGCAATCACGATCTGCCGCATGCTCTCGTGCAATGCGTTGAAGGTGTGAAAGAACTCTTCCTGCGTGCGCTCTTTCTGGGCAATGAACTGGATGTCGTCGATCAGCAGCAGATCCACCGAGCGGAAGCGGTCGCGAAAACTCGTCATCCGGTCGTTGCGCAGCGACGTGATCATCTCATTGGTAAATTTCTCTGCCGAGACATAGCAGATATTCGCCACCGGCTGGCGGCGCTTCATTTCATGTCCAATGGCGTGCATCAGGTGCGTCTTGCCCATTCCCACGCCGCCGTAGAGGAACAGCGGATTGTACGCGCGGGATGGCCGCTCGGCTACGGCGAGAGCCGCGGCACGGGCAAACTGGTTGCCATTGCCAATCACGAAAGCGTCGAAGGTGTAGCGCTGATTCAGTTGTGCTGCGGTTGACCAGTCGAACTGCCCCTGCCGCGGGTAGCGCTGGTTCGGCATTTGCTCGGGCGCAGTGGGCGCATGCGCGGGCAGCGGTCCGAATCCACCATCCTTGCGCTGCGGCGGTACGGAGGGATCGCTCTCCGCCGTCACAAAGCACACATCATCGAACTCAAGCGCATTCGCGTCAATCGCCTCCTGGATGAGGTCCGCGTATTTGTCGCCAATGTGCTGAAACTCCGGCGAGGGCACACGCACATAAAGTATGCGGCCCGTAGCATGACTGAAACGCGTCGGCTTCAGCCAGGTGTCAAACGACTGGCGAATCACTTTCTTCTCGAGTGCCGCGAGAATCTGTAGCCAGGGATTAGGCGCCGAAGCCGGCGAAATTGCGAATGCCATCGAGCAAATCCTTGCCTGCGTCTCCTCTAAAAATCCCGGAAGAGGTCAACCCGCTTACAGAAGCAACAATTCTCCCGACCGGCTGAGATCTTGTCTCGCCGTCAGAGTGAATCGAAGACCTGCTGAGTCACCGTGATTCTGTCCCTGACTCCTGCCTCGGGACACGGGTGAAACCTGCACCGTGGGACGCTTGGAAACTTTCTTGAACGGTCCCGATAGTAGCACATCTGAGGGGCATTGCAACCTCTCATTCACACTCGATTGCGGAATCGTTTTTTGTGTGCACCATGCGTGGTGAAACTGCCTCGAGCCGCGGGCAATTGAGTCTACACCGCGCGCCTTCCGCATCCTCGCAGCGCGCTGGATAATGCACGCGCCGCAGAAGACGAGAACGCCAGTGACCGCAACGGCGGAGCACAACCACTGGATTCCTGGCCCAAAATACGATACACTTAAAGCTTGCCGCCAAGGCACAGATTTTTCATTGCATAGAGGAGCGCATTTCCATGCCCAAGCGCACATTCCAACCCAACCGCCGCAGCCGCGTGAAGACCCACGGTTTTCGTTCGCGCATGAAGACCAAGAGCGGCGCCGCGGTGCTCAGCCGCCGTCGCGCCATAGGCCGCAAGCGCGTTGCCGTCAGCGCCGGATACCGCGACTAACCGCACGCCGAACTGGTTTGAGCCGGAGCGCCCTACAGCCGCGCTGCTCCGGCACGCCATCCTAAACATCGCCCCGATGGAAACCCGGCAACAAGCTAAGAAGAAGCAAGCCTCGCCTGCTGTGCGCGCGAAACAGCAGTCCCTCTCCGCCTTTCGCCTTCGCCTTCACGCCGACTATCAGCGCGCCTATCAAGCCAGCCGCAAGCATCAGGCGGCGCTCATGAGCTGGTTTCTGGCGCCCAACTCAACCAAAGACGCGATTCCACGTGTCGGGCTCACCGTCGGCAAAGTCATCGGCAAGGCGCATGAGCGCAACCGCATCAAGCGGCGGATGCGCGAAATCCTGCGCCGCCACGTATCCCTGCTGCCGCGCGGCTGCGATTTAATCCTGCATCCGCGTCGCTCCGTCCTTACCGTGGATTTCGTCCGGCTCGAAGCCGAGGTCGTCCGCATCCTGGAGCTGGCCAGCGCGGAGGCTGCGCGCACCAGCGCATCGGCGCCGTCCGGGCAAGCGCCATGACTCGCTTTCTGCTTGCCCTGCTGGCGTTCTACAAGCGGCACTTGTCCCCGCTGATTCATGCCGTCAAGCCGGGCGGCTGCCGCTATCTGCCCACCTGTTCGGAGTACGCTGCCATCGCGATCGCAACGCACGGCCCGTGGCGCGGGCTTGGACTGGCGGCCTGGCGCCTGCTCCGCTGCAATCCATTCAGCCGGGGCGGGCTCGATCAGGTTCCGCCGCCACGCACTTCACCCCATCTGCGGGGCAAACCATTACCATAGAGAGAGCGGCGCTCAACGGCCCGCGTCTTCACCCAACGACAGGAAGTTTCCCTTGCCCGAAATTCGCAATCCAAATCTTGACCCGCAGGGCTCCGGCGGTGGCAGCGGCAGCGGCGGTGATTTCCGCAGCCTCACAACCTTCACCTTCATCGCGCTCATCGCCATCCTTGGCTTCCAGTTCTTTCGATCCAAGGAGAACCCGCCCGCGCCTGCCTCGCAAACCGCTCAGCAAGCTGCGCCCGCCGGCAACCAGTCCGCGGCGCCTGCCAGCGCCTCCGCGCCTGGCGCCACCAGCTCCGCAGTGTCCGCTACCCCAGCCATCTCCGCATCCAGCGAGACAGAGACGGTCATCGAGAACTCGCTCTATCGCATCGTCTTCACCAATCGCGGCGCGCAGGTCAAGCACTGGTACCTGAAGCAGTACAGCGACAACGCGGGCAAACCACTCGACCTCGTGCAGTCGCAGCTCGCCGAGCGCTTCGGACTGCCGCTGTCGTTCTATACCTACGACGCCGCGCTGACCGCCCAGCTCAATCAGGCGCTCTACGAGCCGTCGGCAACCGGCCCGCGTGTGGCTCCCGGCTCGCTCACCTTCCACTACGCGTTAAACGGTCTCGACGTGGTCAAGACCTTCCACTTCGACGCGAGCTACGTTCTCTCCATCGACGCGCAGGTCCTGCGCAACGGCCAGCAGGTCCGCGCTTTGATCTCATGGCCCGCGGGTCTCGGCGACATGGAGGAATTCCTTCCCAATGCCGCAAGCGGGAACGCGCTCAGGACCATCTCGCAGTTGGACTGGTCAATCGATGGCAAACACGAGACGATGAAGTCGGCCAAGGTGAGCGGCAACGCGACCTTCGATCAGCCTTACCAGTACGCGGCGCTCTCTGATTTGTACTTCGCCGCGGCCTTCCTGCCTGACGCGCCTGCACAGGCCACCCTCGTCACGCTGCACAACACCTTCGATCTGCCCAGCGACCTCTCCAATCCCACAAGCCAGAAGAAGCCGGACGATGTTCTTGGCCTTGCCATGGGCGACCAGAGCGGCGCGACGCATCTCCGTCTGTACGCAGGTCCCAAGCAGATGGATGTCCTCAAGACCATCCACGCCATGGGCCCCGACGGCAAAGCCGATGGCCCCACTCTCACCCCTCTGATCCAGTTTGGCGACTGGCTCGGCCTCATCGCCAAGCCTCTCTATCTCGCCCTGCGCTGGCTCCGTGACCTGCTGGGTCCGGGCAGCTACAACTGGGGCTGGGCCATCATTCTTCTCACTATCGTCTTCAACCTGCTCATGCTGCCTACGCGCTTCATGGCCATGCGGTCCTCGCTGAAGATGATGCGCATCCAGCCCAAGGTCGATGCCATCCGGCGTCGCTACTCCGGGCTGAAGATGAACGACCCCAAGCGCAATGAGATGAACTCGGAGATGATGGCGCTCTATCAGACCGAGGGGGTCAACATGTACGGCAGTTGCCTGCCCATGCTGCCCCAGATTCCGCTCTTCTTCGCCTACTTCCGCGTACTCCAGAATGCCGTCGAGCTGCGTCAGGCCCACTGGTTCTGGCTCACGGACCTCTCCGCGCCCGACCCGCTGCACATTCTGCCGCTGCTCATCATCGTCAGCATGTTCCTGGTCACGTACATGACCCCCTCGCCTGGTATGGACGCCTCGCAGCGACGCATGATGGCCATCATGAGCCCGGTGGTGATGGGCTTTGTCCTCTGGCACTACGCCTCGGGCCTCGCGCTCTACTGGGGCACCAGCAACCTGGTCAACATCATCATGCAGCTCGGAGTGAACCAGTCCGCCATGGGCAAAGAGATGCACGCCATTGCCGCGCGTCGCGCCCAGAAGAAAGCCGGCGCCGGTCCCCGCGTCGTACAGGGCAAGCGATAACCTCAGTGCGGGAGTCTTATTCCGGCTCCCGCCTCGACCCGGGGGCCGCACCCAGAGCCGCATCGAGCGCAGCCTGAAGATCCGGGAACCGGAACCGAAATCCAGCGGCAGTCAGCTTCCCGGGAAAGACCCTCGCGCTCGCCAGCAGCGCCTCATCCGCCATCTGCCCCAGAGCGAGCCGCAGCGCAAAGGCTGGCGCAGGCAACACCGCCGGGCGCTTCAACTGCTTCGCCAGCATCCGGGTGAACTCGGTGTTACGAACCGGCCGCGGCGCAGTCAGGTTCACCGGCCCGCGCAGCTCGGGCGTTCGCATTCCGAACAGGATTGCCTCCACCGCATCTTCCAGAGCAATCCAGCTCATCCACTGCCGCCCGCTGCCCAGCCGCCCACCCAGCCCCAGACGGAAGAGCGGCAGCATCTTCGCCAGTGCACCCTCGCGCGCCGCCAGCACCACGCCAATCCGCAGGTGCACCACGCGAATCCCGGCATCCACAGCCGGCTTTGCCGCCGCCTCCCACTGCCGGCAGAGCTCGGGGAAAAATCCATCACCCGCCGCGGCCTGTTCATCCAGCAACTCTTCACCCCGGTCGCCATAGAACCCAATGGCAGATGCCGTCAGCAGCACTTCCGGCGGCCTGTTGAGTCCGGCCAGAACCCTTGCAAGCGCGGCGGTCGTTCGCACCCGGCTCGCGGTCATCTCCTGTCGATACGCGCTCGTCCAGCGATGCGCGGCGACATTCGCGCCGGAAAAATGAACCGCGGCCTGAGCGCCGTCCAAAGCCGACGGATCTGCAATCGCCGGATCTGCCAAAGGATTCCATGCAACCAGGGTTGCCCCCGCCAAGTCCTGGGCACCTGCGGACTGCCGTTCCGGGCGCCTCCGGACAAGCTGGACCGTCGGCGTACCCTGGGCCGCAAGCGCACGCTGGAGCGCCCGGCCCAGCATCCCCGATGCCCCGCTCAATACAACCCGTTGTGGCCCTTTCATCATCTCCATAGATTGACAGGATGGATTTTGTTTTCCTTGAAATGAATCCAAACTGCGCTTGCGTCTCCATATTTATTTTGCACGATTGGAATCTCTTTTGACGCAGGCAACATCCAAATAAATGCGCGGCCTGCAGGGAGGGCGCATATGGCAGATTTGGCAACGGTTCGCAACGAAGAGACCCAGAAATCCCAGGTCGATCCTGAAACGACAGAGCGGTTCATCGCAGAGAAGCACATCGGGGAGCGCATCAAGCGCCTCCGCCTCAAGAAATCGATGGGCCTGGTGGAGCTGGGCAAGCATACCGGCCTCTCTGCCAGCTTCCTTTCGCAGCTTGAAACGGGCCGCGTCGTTCCCACCCTGCGCAACCTGGCGCGCATCGCCATGGTCTTCTCCAAGGACCTTTCTTATTTCTTTGAGAGCGAACCGCAGTCGATGTTCCGCATCCATCGCAGGAAGGAGCGCGTGCGCCTGCCGCAGACCGGCGTCGAAAACCCCACCTACTACTTCGAGAGCCTTGGCTACATGGTCCCGGACCGCCACATGGACCCGTATTACGCGCAGTTCATCCCGCTCGACAAGGGACAGGAGCCGCGCGCGCACATGCACCCCGGCTACGAATTCCTGTTTGTGCTTGAAGGCTCCCTGGACCTGCGCCACGGCGATCAGCACTCCACGCTGGAGGCAGGCGATGCTGTCTACTTCGACGCCAGCACGCCTCACTCCTACGCGTGCTGCGGCAAAAAGCCCGCCGACGCCCTCATTGTGACCATGCATCAGGCGCCACAGGGGCAGCCCATCCCCGTTGTGCGCCAGCCCGCGCCTCGTCCGATCTCGCCCTCTACCGCTCCCACTGCCGGCCAGCGTTGACCCAGTTGTTTTTGCGCAAACCGGCGCGGTGCTGTTCCGGATGAGCAGACCTACTCGTTGCTCACCTTTTTGAAGTACGCTGCGACTTCCATCCAGTTGTTGACGCGCGTGAACCCCGTCGCCAGCAGATTATGAGGCGCGGTGTAGAGCAGCCCCTGGCCCTCAAATCGCCGCAGGTTCCGGGGCAGGTCGTCAATCAGGAACTCCGCGCGCAGAATGCTCTTGTGCCCGCAGAAGACGTAGTGCGTGGGCGGAATAAAGGGAAAGTGGCGCTGAAGCCATCGATACTTGGGTCCGAGCGAGTTCGGAACCATCATGGCCTGCGAAGCGATAAAGACCTCAAACCGGGCGCTTAGTTCCTTCAGCACGGGCTGCGCGTCCGGCATCAGGGGCAGGTCTTCAAAGAAATCCTCGGCGTCGAGAATGGCCCGCAGATGTGCCTGGCGATCCACGGGCGCAACCTCCCAGAGCCCTTTGCCGGCCAGGTCCTCCAGCGTCATCTCTTCGTCAAAGGCCGCGTTGTAGCGGCGCAGATGCTCCGAGAGCGTGTCTGCGATGACCTCATCCATATCCACGCAGATGCGCTTCATACGATCTAGGCCCCGGCTCGCCTCGGCTTGCGCACGGCGTGCCCGTCGCTGCTTGCCTCCTCGGGTTGTGGAGCCTTCGGCGCAGCGGCGATCGTGGAATCCCAGTACAGCATCCGGCCGCAACTGTCGCACGCCAGCAGTTCGCCCTCGCGCAACTGGTTCCACACCTGCGGGCGCACGCCCATGCGGCAACCCATGCACTGCTGGTTGTCCACACGCGCAATTGCCGTGCCGCGGCTCGACGCAAGCCGGTCGAATTTCGTCAGCCACTCCGGCTCAAGCGCCTGCCGCAGGGCGCTCCTCTGCACGTCCAAATCCGCCTGCTGCGCGGCGAATTCCTTCTGCCGTTCGGCTACGCGTTCGCGAGTGCGCTCCACCGCCAGCGCGCAATCCTCCACCTGCGCCCGCGCCGCGGCCAGCGCGGCTTCGAGCGCCTCGGTTCGCTCCAGGCTGGCAAACTCTTCGTCTTCCAGCCGCTGCAGTTCACTCTCTGCGAAGCGCACCTCATGCTCGATCGCGTCTGCCTGAGCGGTCGTCGTCACCGTGTCCAGTTGCGCGCGATAGCGGGCGGCCTTCTGCCGATGCTCCTGCGCCTGGCGCTCCAGCCGCGTTCGCAGTGCCTCTTCGCGAGCCAGGCCATCGGAGGCCTCCGTCACGCTGGCCTGAGCCTCTCTCAGAGTAGCCTCGGCCTCGGAAATCTCGGCAGGCAGCGCGCGCTGTTCCTTCACGAGCCTTCCGCGCTCCGTTTCCACTTCCTGCAGCTTTACGAGTTGTTCTACATGCGCTTGCATCTACGGGAGCAAGTCTAAGGCATCAGCCATCGGTCCGTGAAATGGACCCTCCCGTAATTCCCGGCAACCCGAAGTTCACACCACCCTCGCTCCGCATTCGCTACAATGCGCTCGTAGCCCACTTCACAACCTGCGGGGGATTTCCATGGACGCCCTGTTCCTGATCCCGGTCGTTGTCTTCGCGCTCATCGCCTTGTCTCTCATCCTTGGCAGTTTCTTTACGGTCAACACCGCCCAGGTGGCCATCATCACGCGCTTTGGCAAGTTCCTGCGCGTGGCCGAGGCCGGTCTCAACTGGAAGATGCCCTATTTCGACACGGTCGCGGGCCTCGTGAGCCTGCGCGTCAACCAGATCAACCTCACCATGGAGACCAAGACCAAGGACAACGTCTTCGTCACCATCCCCATCTCCGTGCAGAACCGCGTGCGCCCGGAAAAGGTCTTCGACGCCTTCTATCGGCTCTCCGATCCTGTTGCGCAGATTAAGTCCTACGTGGAGCAGGTCATTCTTGGCCATGTGCCCAGCATGACGCTCGACGAGGTATTCGCTTCGCAGTCAAGCATCGCCGCCGCCGTCAAGCAGGAGCTCGACTCGGACATGGCGGCCTTCGGCTACGAGATTGTCAACGTGCTCGTGACCGACATCGTGCCCGACGCCAAGGTCAAGTCCGCGATGAACGACATCAACGCCGCCCAGCGCGAGCAGGTAGCAGCCACCGCGCGCGGCGAGGCCGACAAGATTCTCGTCGTCAAAAAGGCCGAGGCTGAAGCAGAGAGCAAGGCGCTGCAGGGCCAGGGCATCGCCAACCAGCGCAGGGCCATCGTCGAGGGGCTGCAGGTCTCCATCGAGCAGTTCCAGAAGGCCGTGGAGGGCGCAAGTGCGAAGGACGTGATGCAACTGGTAATGGTGACGCAGTACTTTGACACGCTTAAGTCCATCGGCGAGAGCGACAAGACCAACACACTCTTCCTGGCGCACTCGCCCGGCTCGGTGAAGGAAGTCTCAGACCAGATTCTCGATTCGATGCTGATCGCCCAGAAAGCCAACAACTGACCGGACGGGAGGCTGCGTCTTCCTGTTCCAGTGCATGGTCCAATGTGATAGTTTGACTTGCGTCACACCGTTGCCAATTTCACGAGTAGCGGACAAGACAATCTAGGAGACGCAATGCATTGGACCCGGACCATCCAGCGCTGCGCCATGCCCCTATTTCTGGGGATTTCGGCGCTCATCGGCGTGCATCCCACAGCTGCGGCACAGGCAGCCAGCCAGCCCAAAGGCAACGAGTGGTGGCGTCACGCCGTCATCTACGAGATCTACCCGCGCAGCTTTCAGGACTCGAACGGCGACGGCATCGGCGACCTGAAGGGAATCGCGTCGCGCCTCGACTACCTCCACGACCTCGGCATCGACGCCATCTGGCTCACGCCCATCTATCCCTCGCCGGGCGTGGACTACGGCTACGACATCTCGAACTACACGGCCATCGACCCTGTCTACGGGACCATGGCCGATTTTGAGAACCTGGTCGCGGAAGCGAAGAAGCGCAACATTCGCATCCTCATGGACTATGT
>JBBIVH010000083.1:0-11189 GCA_037439805.1 Acidobacteriaceae bacterium | reverse complement strand
GGTGCCCCATCCTTTCCGCGCCCTTTGCGGAAAGGGTGGGAAATCACGGTTCCTCCCATTCGGGCCGGATCAATCGTCGTCATCATCCTTCTGCGCCTTCGCCATCTTCCGCTTCAGCATCGCCGGCAAACGCGCATCACCCATCGCATCCTTCCACAGAATCACGTTCAGCTTTCGCGCATCGGCGCGATCTGCATGGCTGAAGTCCATCGTCATGCTCTCCCGCGCACCCTCCGCCTTCTGCGTGTTCGCCGTGTAAATCAGCCCATTGTCGCGATTCGCAAAGTCCGCATCGAACGCCGGCTGATCCGCCGCCCCCGCAAACTCCGGCGTCATCAGCGAAGCAAACGCATCGTTGTTGTTCATCGGCGGCAGCCCCAGCAGCGACTCCATCGTCCGCACCACACTCACCGTCGAGTAGAACCGGCTATCCACAAGCGGTGTCCCGCCCTCGTTGCGCGGCGCATACTTGCTGATCACCAGCGCGTAGCTGCGATGCGCGTCCACATGGTCCGCGCCATTCTGCGCGTCGTCCTCCAGAATGAAGAACGCCGTATCCTCCCAGAACGGCGAATGCGAAATCGCCTCTACCGCGCGCCCCACCGCCAGGTCGTTATCCGCCACGCTGGCCTTCGGCGTCGGCATGCCCGGCCGCGTTCCCGCCGTGTGATCATCGGGCAGGCGCAGTTGAATGAAATTCGGCATCGTGTCCCGGCCCTGCTGCCTGTCTGCCACCCACTGCTTCAGGTGCCGCAGAAATATATCTACCCGAATCTGGTCCGGCACCGCGAGATTGAAGTCCGGCGTCTCCTGCGCAAAGTGCCCCACCAGTTGCGGCTTCGTCGCCGTGTTCGCCGCCATCAGCGGGATCGCCCACGGCCACTTGTTCACGCCACCGCCCCACTCGGCCGGCAGCCGCTCGCCCGGCTTCACCGTTGGCTTCGCGCACGGATGCCCGCCCAGCATCGGCCCCAGTTGCGGATCTGTCGCCGCCGGCTCATCGCAGAAAATCGTCGAGATGTACTCGCCAAAGTGGTAGTAGCTCTTCCCGTGCGCCGCCAGATCGCCCCACAGATATCCGCTCGCCGGCTCATTCACATCGGGAATCTTCTCGATCAGCGGATACCCATCCGCCACCACGCCCTCGTAGTCATACGTGCGCTCGCTGCCGCGATACGACTGCTGCCACGTCTTCTCCAGATAATCCGTCCCAATCGCTGCGTTCGACCACACGTGCCCGTCGCCCGACACCTCGCCCGAGTCAAAGAAGTTGTCCAGCACGCCAAACTGCAGCGCCAGCTTGTGAATGTTCGGCGTAATCGACGCGCCATACATCGTCAGGCTCGCATCGCCGTTGCCCACCGGCTTCCCGTCCTTGCGCAGGTCGCCCAGCACCTGGTCGTACGTCCTGTTCTCCTTGATGATGTAAATCACGTGCCGGATTGGATGCGCGCCCCCATGCGCAAAATCAATCTGCTGCGCCGCCGCCTTCATGCGGTTCGACTCGAGCACCGTCTCCGTCCACTTCGCCAGATGCGGCACAATCTGCGCCTCCTCAATCCGCGCCAGCGATCCATACAGCAGCGTCGCAATGTACGTGGTCTTCGAGTGGTAGTCCTCTTCGCGCGTCTCCTCCGTCTCACGCTGCGGAAAGTTATTCGGCCCCGTCCCTTGGCCCTTTCCCGTTGCGACCAACAACTCGCCGCCATTTCCGTTCGGCACAAACGTCATCGCAAACGGCAGCCAGTCCGTCGGAATAAATCCCTCCGGCCGCACCATGCCTGTGCGCTCCATCTTCGCCGTCAGCTTGCGCGCATCCAGCACAGCCACCGCGTCGCTTGCCATGTTCGCCACATACAGCCGGTCGCCACTCGCGTTCGTCGCCACCGCCACCGGTTCCGCGCCAAAGAAACTCTGCCCCGGCAGCCGCACGTCAAAGTAGCCCTTCACGGCAAACTGCCCCGCCGCCACGTTCACCGCCGCCACCGCATCTCGATTCGCCAGCGCCACATACAGCGTCCTTCCATCAGGCGCCAGCGCAAACGCGCACGGATGCGTCCCCGGCACCACAGGATTCGACGGCTTCAGCAGCGCCAGCTTCCGCCCCACCGTGTCATCCGTCAGCCGCAACTCCACAATCTCCGACGCATTCCACAGCGCCACAAACGCTCGCTTCCCATCGCGCGATAAAGCCAGCGCGCCCGGAAATGTTGACGGCACCGCGCGATTCTCCGCCAGGTCAAAGCGATGCTCCACCGCGCCCGTCGCCGCATCCACCAGCAGCACCGCGTCCGTCAGGTTCTCGGCCACCAGAATCTTTTCGCGCCCACCCGTCTCCACCACCGCCAGCGCCGCCGGATACGGCACGCCCGTGCTGCCTTCGCGTTCTCCAATCAGCCGCGTCACATGCCCCGGCGCAAGCGGCTCCATCGGCAGCTTGATGAAGCGCTCCTCCTCCAGCTTCCCCTGCCGAAAGCGATACACCGCAATTCCGCTGCCCGTCGCGTCCTTGCCTTTACCCTCTGGGTCCGTCAGCGAGGCCATACTCACATACACATGCGCGCCATCGGCGCTGAAAGCCAGCCCCGCGTACAGTGTCTGCTTTGCCTTCCGCGCCAGCGTGCGCGCATCCGGAAAATCCGTCAGCACGCCCGTCTGCCGGTCCAGCACTGCCAGCGACTGCTCGTAGTGCGACTCATACGTGCCGTAGCCCGCATTCACCGTCACCACATACCGCCCGTCCGGCGACACCGCCATCGACATCGGCAAACTGTTCAGCCGTTCCGGCGATCCCGGTATCGGCCCCATCCATTCCTTGCTCGTCGACAAATCACGCGTCTGCGCCCCTGCGTACACTCCCGCACAAACACCCGCCAGCAAAGCCACCATCCACAACGCCCGCATCTGCATGGCCAACACCATAACAAAATCTCCCGCGCCGCAGCGTTACAGCGCCGTAACTCCCGCACCTGCAATAATCGTTGCCATGCGCAAGGTCTTCACCGCCGCACGCCTCTTCGACGGCTCGCAGCTCGTCCACCATCCCGTCCTCGTCGTCGAAGACGGCCGCATCGAGTCCATCGCTCCGCGCGCTGCTGCCCCGCTGCCTACCGGCGCTCCCGTCGAAAACTTCCCCGACGCCACCCTCGCGCCTGCCTTCTTCGATGTCCACATCCACGGCGCCGCCGGTCACGACGTCATGGAAGCCACGCCAGCGGCGCTCGACACCATCGCCCGCTTCCTCGGCCCACGCGGCACCGGCAACTTCCTCGCCACCACCGTCACCGCTCCGCTCGATGCCACCCTCCGCGCTGTCGAAGGCCTTGCCAATCTCATTGGAGCGCCGCACACACCCGGCCTAGCCCGCCCCATCGGCATCCATCTTGAAGGCCCGTTCCTCTCACATGAAAAGCGCGGCGTGCAGCCCCCCGAGCATCTGCTCGCGCCCAGCATCCCTACCTTTGACCGCCTCGTTGACGCAGCCCGCGGCTACGTCCGCCTCATCACCCTCGCGCCCGAGCTGCCCGGCGCAGCCGAGCTCACCGCCCACGCTACCGCCCGTGGCGTCCGCGTCTCACTCGGCCACTCCAACGCCACCGCCGCCGAAACCCGCGCCGCCATCGCCGCCGGAGCCTCCAGCGCCACCCACACCTTCAACGCCATGCGCGCGCTCGACCACCGCGAGCCCGGCATCCTCGGCGTCGTCCTCACCACGCCCTCGCTTTACGCTGAGCTCATTTGCGACGGCATCCACACCGCGCCAGAGATGGTCCGGCTCTGGCGCAGCGCCAAAGGTCCTCATCGCGGCATCCTCGTCACAGACGCCATGAGCGCCGCCGGCATGCCCGACGGCGAGTACCAGCTTGGCGGCTTCACCGTGCAGGTCGCCCATGGACGTGCCATGGCGCGCGGCGTCCTCGCCGGCAGCGTGCTCACGCTCGACCGCGCCCTCGCGAACTACATCGCCTTCACCGGCGCATCGCTTGAAGAGTCGCTGCCGCTGCTCACGGCCAACCCCGCCGCCATGACGGGGCTCACCGCAAGCGCAGGTTCGCTCGCGTCCGGTTCACCTGCAAATTTCGTTGTATTGGAAACCTCCGGCCAGTTGCGCGCATCCATCCTCGACGGCCAGCGCGCCGCCTGATTCATCTACCGCTCCGCCAGCCGCTGCGCGCGCCACACCGCGCCCTCGATGCCCACCACTTCCTTCGCTCCCACCGGCATCTCCGGCGCAGCCGCCTTCAGCCGCGCCACAAAGCCCTCGCGCACCATCCGCGACTTGCCAATCACGCTCCCGATCCACGCTACCGGCACTTCGCCTGTGAGTCCATGCTTGCGCCTCAGCTTCGCCCGCACCAGCAGCACAAAATCCGCCAGGTCTGCCGCCGCCTGCTCCAGCACGCCCACGCATACCGCGTCGCCCTCTTGCGCAAGCTGGTCCATCGCCGGCGCCAGCGCAGCAAAATCCGGCCCCGGCGTGCTGTCGCCCAGGTTCACCAGCTCTTCGATCGTCTTCGTTCCCCAGATGCGCCCCACCGACTCCAGCACGCGCGTCGGCTCTTCACGGTCATAGGCGCGCAGCGCACGTCGCACCGAGTGCAGCCCAATCCAGTACCCCGACCCCTCATCGCCCAGCCGCGAACTCCAGCCGCCCGCGCTCTCGCGTCCTCCATCCGGCGCGCGGCCAATGCAGTTTGATCCCGTACCCGCAATCTGCAGGATTCCAGGCCCGCCGCGAAACGCCGCGTCCAGCGCGATCACTTCATCGCCCACGATCTCCGACTTCGCAACTCCAAAGTCCTGAAAGACCGCCGTGATCCACTCCTTAACGCCCGGCATCGTCGCGCTCGCCACGCCCGCCGTCGCCGCGTCCACCCGCGGCCCGCCTGCCTTTTCAAACACATCACGCAACACCTTGCGCAGATTCTCTTCCGCCACCGTCGCGCCCACGCGCAGCCGCTTGATCGATCCGCCCTCAACAAAGGCCAGGACCCGTTCGCCATCCACCACCGTCGCGCGCGTCCGCGTGCCCCCGCCATCAATCCCCAGAACCAGTCCCATCGTCTCCTCTACTTATCGCTCGCTTGCGCAGCGTCCGAACCATCATCCCGCAGCGTTCCCGCCAGCACATTCAGGCTGCCGTCGGTCTTCGGCGCGTGCAACCCCAGCATGTGCGCCAGCCATGGATACAGGTTCACATTCTCAAACGGCAGCACCTTCTGCCCCGGCAACAGGTCCGGCCCTTCGGCAAAAAAGCTTGCCTTCATCTCCGGCATCAGCGCCGGATCATATCCATGCCCGCCCGGATTCGGCGTCCTGTCCGGCTTGCCCATCGCCGGCCCATGCGCTCGAATCGCATACGGCCCCGTCGCAATCACCACCGGATCGCCCTCGCGCTCATTCTCGCTGTAGTGCAGATCCCCCGGCACATTCTTCCGCCGGTATACCTTGAACTCCGGACTCGCCTTCTTTAGTTGGTCATAGGCGCGTTGCCGGTCGGCCTCGGTCTTGCCATAGAGCAGCGCCCCCGCCGTCTCAAATCCTGTCAGGTCGGCAAACTGGTCCAGCGTAATCCACTCGCCGTCCACCTTCGCCATGCCGTGGTCGCTCACCACCACCAGGTCCACCGGCAGCTTGCTCGCGTCCAGCCCGGCCTTCAGCTTGCCCACCAGCGCATCCACCTTGCGCACCGCAGCGCGCGTCTCCGGAGCATCCGGCCCAAACTCGTGCCCCTCGTGGTCCGGCTCGGAGAAGTACAGCGTGATGAAGTGCGGCCGCTCTGATTCCGGCAGCTTCAGCCAGTCCAGCACCTGCGCCACCCGCGCCTCATCGTCAATCTTGTCGTCGTAGTGCAGGTAATACGTCGGCCGGTAGCCCGCAATCTCCGCCTCCGAACCCGGCCAGAACAGGCACGCCGTCCGCATCCCCTGGCTCTCCGCCAGGCTCCACAGCGGCACGCCGCTGTACCAGCTCCCGTCCGTCACCGCCTTCGCGTCGTTGATCGCGTAGCGCGCCTGCTTTGTCTCGTCGTAGAAGCTATTCGCGACCAGCCCATGGTGCTCCGGGTAGAGCCCCGTCACGATCGTGAAATGATTGGGAAACGTCAGCGAAGGAAAGCTCGGCAGCATCCCCTCGGGCGTCCACACGCCTTCTTTGCCAATCTCCAGCAGATGCGTCGCCCCATCGCGCTTCGCATAGTCCCACCGGAACCCATCCAGCGAAACCAGCACCACATAATGCGCCTTGCGCGCCGCCTCGGAGTTCGGCCCGTGCTCGACGTGCACCACCGGCAGCGGCGTCTTGGCCTGCCCTGCTTGTCCCGCAAGCCATCCGCTGCCCGCCGCCAGCCAAACCGCCAGAATCGCAGGCGCAAAACAGCCCGCCGCACGCCATCGCATGTGCCGTTTACCTCTGCATCAGCTTATCGCACGCGGGGCTCTGCGCCGCAGTCTCACGGCGGCAACGCTTCACCCCTAAGATCGCGGATTCCAGCTCAGTTGCTCGGCGGTGGAGTACCCGCGCTGGCCGCCGGCGCCCCTGCCGGAGCAGCCGCCGGCACAGCCGTCTGCCCCCTGGAGAAGCCCTTGATATAGGTCAGCAGACCCTTCACCTCATCGTCGGTCGCACGCGACTTGTCCTCCGGCGGCATCTTGTCGTTGCCTTTGCGGATCATCGCAAGCAATTGCTCGTCCGTCTTATCCGCCAGCGCCTTCGGATCTGTCCAGTTCGCAAGCGTCAGGTGCATATCCTTCGCCACGTCGGTGTTGCCGTCCCCATTCGCTCCGTGACACATCGCGCAGTCAATCGTATAGATCTGCTTCACTTTAGCGTCCGCCTTCGACTTCGCATCCGGCTGCGCCTTGGCGTCTGTCTGCGCCTGGTCCTCCGCCTTCGCACCCGCCTTGGCATGGGGATGCGCCGCTGTCTGCTGCGCCCCAGCAAAGGCGCCGCCCACTACAAAGGCAACCACCACGGCAGGGAGCATGAACCGCTTGAGCATATCTCTCTCCTCAGTTGCAGGTGTCTTGATTCGCATCGTGCAGCTGTTCGTTTGAAATTCGACAGCATTATAGGCCCGGCTGGAAGTGAGTTGCATCACACAAGTTTGGGACTGTACCTCACTCGTCTACAACCGCATTCCCGTTGTGGTATACGTTCCTTCATGCGCCGCGCACGCCTTCTCGCCATCACACTCCTCGCCGCCCTGTTTTTCGCCGCTTCCGCCCGCGCCCAATCCCCCGCGCAGTCGCCGGCTCCAACCCCTCCCCTTGGCTGGAACAGTTGGGACGCCTACGGCCTCACCATCGACGAAGCCGACTACCGCGCCAACACCACCGTCCTCGCCGGCCTCCGCCCGTACGGCTGGAGCTACTCCGTCATCGACGAGGGCTGGTACATGCAGGATCCCTTCGCCCCCACCGTCCCCACCCGCAAATACGTCTGGGACGCCAACGGCATCCTCATCCCCGCCCTCGACCGCTTCCCATCCGCCGCCAACGACAAGGGCTTTAAGCCAATCGCTGACTGGGTCCACGCGCAGGGCCTCAAGTTCGGCATCCACATCGTCCGCGGCATCCCCCGCGAAGTCGTCCACCAGAATCTCCCCATTGCCGCCTCGCAGTTTCACGCCCAGGACGCCGCCGACCTCGCCGCCACCTGCCCCTGGGATGAAGGCAACTACGGCGTCGCAGACAACCCCGCCGGCCAGGCCTACTACGACTCCATGCTCAAGCTCTACGCCTCCTGGGGCCTCGACTTCATCAAGGTCGATTGCATCAGCGACCACCCCTACCGCCCCACCGAGATCCGCCAGATTGCCGAAGCCATCCGCAAAACCGGCCGCCCCATCGTCCTCAGCCTCTCGCCCGGACCCACCCAGCTCGCCCACGCCGCCGAGGTCGGCAAATACGCTCAGATGTGGCGCATCACCAACGACCACTGGGATCTCTGGCACGTCGAACACAAGCCCGGCCAGGATGAGTTCCCCTTTGGCCTCCGCGAAGCCTTTGACCGCCTCGCCGCCTGGTCGCCTTACGTCAAGCCCGGCAACTGGCCCGACGACGACATGCTCCCTGAAGGCGTCCTCGCGCCCCATCCCGGGTGGGGAGACCCGCGCACCTCGCGCTACACCCCCGACGAGCAGCGCACCGAGTTCACCCTCTGGGCCATCTCCCGCTCGCCCCTCATCATGGGCGCCAACCTCACCCGCCTCGATCCCTTCACCCGCTCCCTCATGAGCAACGAAGAAGTCCTGCGCCTCAACCAGACCGCCGTCGAAAGCCATCCCGGCGAGCTCCCCGCCGACCCCGCCGCGCGCCCGTCCTACCCGCAGCGCTACTGGGTCGCCCGCACCGGCGGCCCGCACCCCCGCACTTACATCGCCGTCTTCAACCTCGCCGACGCGCCCACCAAAGCCGACCTGCCCTGGATGATGTTCCACCTGCCAAACGCAACCCACGCCCTCTACAACGTCTGGGAGAAGCAGCACATCCCCGCCGCCAGCTCCCTCCACGTCGAGCTCCCGGCCCACGGCTGCGCGCTCTTCCGCCTCGAACAGTGAATGTTTGAAAAGAAAGCCTCCCAATAGCCGCGAACAAAGGCGTAGACTTTCGACGAGTCTGCCAAACGAGAGCCGGCACGACGAGTCCATATCTGAGGTCTTAATGGCAACTCAACTCGAACGTCTTGCGGGCCTCGAATCTCAGTCAAAGTGGTATTGGGCTGCGCTTAGTGCAGTAGCTCTGGCCGGCTCTTTATGGCTTGGCTGGCTGACCAATAGGCTTATCGACGTTCAAAGCAAGGTAAGTGAGCTCAGACAGATGGTTCATGATGGCGGACTCGGCGATATTGTGTCGCAGCTCAGAAACCCATCGTCTCCAGAACACCTCCAAGCATCCCTGTCGACGGTCGTGGCACAAATTCAGACCGCTCGTGCGAATAAGATCAGGCCAGACGAGCAGAAACTCAAAGTATTATCGAGCGCTTTGTCAAACGTGGTTCAGCGGGTTCCAGAAAATCCAGAAGCATGGCAGGCAGCAGTACAACTCGTCGACTATAAATTTCAAGCTCTACCAGCGGGGCCCATTGCATTGCCGAACTGCTATGACTACTGGACAGGAATGCCATCAGACCATACCGACACCATATTTAATCAAGACGGCACGGTTGCCGAGCGATCAAACAACTTTATTCCTGACACTGGTGCCACTTGGACGGTTCACGCGACTTTTCATGATTGTTCGCTGAATATCGATTACATCGATAACTTCGAGACAACGAACATTGGCCGATTCTTCACCGATGTTAAGAGACATCACCCAGGTGCCGATTTTCTTGGTCTTATACTCACGAACGTCCATGTGACATACTCGGGGGGAAAAATCATTCCAGTCAGCGAGATCCAATTTATAAACTGCACCTTCGAAATCAAGAAACCCACCGATGTTCCAAACAAAGAAGTTCAGGCCATCGCTGGGCAGCTCTTAACCGCAAACACTTCAGGCGGCACAATTCAACTGCCGACTGGCATGTAAGGAATTAGAATAATTGCCTGGCTCCGCCAAACTCCGTCGAGCTCCCCGCCCACGGCTGCGCGCTCTTCCGCCTCGAATAGCCTCTACCTCACCGCTTCGCGCAGCGCCGGCTCCAGCCCGGCCGCTGCGCCGTGGCCCCGCCACACCACCTTCCCCGCCGCATCCAGCATCACCACATACGGCACATCATCCTGCGTCACGCCAAAATAGCTCCGCCACGCCGCCTCATCCGCGCTCAGCACCACAAACCGCTCCTGCTCTGCCGCGGTCACGCCCTTCCGCATCCCGCGCGCAATCATCCCCCGCATCAGCCCCGGCACGCCTGCCAGCATCGCCACCTGCCACACCGCCGCACCCTTCAGCGCCGGATCGTCCTCTACCGCCTTCACCCACGCCCCCGTGCCCGACCCGCCCGCACGGCTGAACCCCGCCACCAGCACCACCCGCTGCCCCCGCACCGCCTGCGCCAGCGTCACCGCCTTGCCGCTCAGCGTCGTGCCCGCCGTCTGCGGCATCCCCTGCGCCATTGCCCGCCCCGCCCCACACAGCCACACCGCCATCGCACTCCACATCCTCATCCGTCTTCACCTCCGGGGAATCCCTTGCCCTCACTCTTCAACCGCTAGCCACTTCTTACGCTCGGCAGCCGCCCGCCGTTCCCGCCCCCATATGCGACACTAACCTTTCCGGCTGCACGGCCGTTCCCCTGCGCTCCAGCCGGCAGGATGAATTGATGCCCGTTCTTCGCTCCGCCTTTATCGCGCTCTCCCGCAACCGTTCCCTCCGCCGCTTCAGTGAGCAGTCCAGCCTCGGCAACAAGCTCAGCTCCCGCTTCGTCGCCGGCCTCGAAATCGAAGACGCCCTCCGCGTCGCCGCCTCCGTCAACCGCCAGGGCATGTCCGTCACCCTCGACTCCCTCGGCGAGAGCGTCACCTCCGAAGCCGAGGCCCGCGCCGCCGCAGACATCTACCACCGCCTCCTCGACTTCATCCGTGCCCGCAACCTCGACTCCAATATCAGCGTCAAGCTCACCCAGATGGGCCTCACCCTCGACCCCGCGCTCGCCGAAGACATCGCCCTCCGCCTCACCCGGCACGCCCAGTCCACCGGCAGCTTCCTCCGCGTCGACATGGAGGACTCCGCCCTCACCGACGTCACCCTCGACATCGTCCGCCGCATCCACGCCGCGCCCGGCCTCCGCGGCCACATCGGCATCGTCATCCAAGCCTACCTCTACCGCTCCCAGGCCGACGTCGACCAGCTCATGACCGAGGGCATCCGCGTCCGCCTCTGCAAAGGCGCCTACAAAGAGCCCGCCAACCTCGCCTTCCCGCGCAAGGCCGACGTCGACGCCAACTACGTCAAGCTCACCGGCACACTGCTCTCCAGCGGCATCTACCACGGCCTCGCCACCCACGACCCCGCCATGATCGCCGCCGCCAAAGCCCACGCCGCCGCGCACAACATCCCGCCCGGCAAATTCGAATTTCAAATGCTCTACGGTGTCCGCCGCGACCTGCAGCGCAAGCTCGTCGCCGAGGGCTACAACGTCCGCGTCTACACACCCTTCGGCCGCGAGTGGTACCCCTACTTCATGCGCCGCCTCGCCGAGCGCCCCGCCAACGTCTTCTTCATCGCCAAAAACCTCCTCCGCCA
>JBBIVH010000082.1:9691-11201 GCA_037439805.1 Acidobacteriaceae bacterium | reverse complement strand
CGCGCAGGCCGGACTGGCCATGGAGCGCGCCTTCGGCGTCGCGGCCGAGCATCCGCCTGATTTTTAGCGGCCTCTGGATTTTTGGTGTGCGGCCGCCGGCTGCACCGCAAAGGCACGGCAGAAGGCTTCAGCAACGCTGGGGCCAAGATCGGGACGATGGTGCGGGTCGTCCTTAGTGAAGATGTGCACGTAGAGCATGGGGCCAAGCAGAAGCGCGAGTGCGGTGTCCATGTCGAGATCGTGCGGCAACCGACCGTGCTCAATGCCCCGCTGCAGCACGAGGCGCAAGGCTGCGCGCGGCGGTTCCGTTACGCGCTGTCGCCAGGCGCGACCGAACTCCGGATGCACGGCGGAGTAGGCAATCAGGCTTGGCATAATGCGATTGCGCTCGGTGTCCAGATCGTTTGGTGGACGGCGGCTCAGCACCTTTGCCAGATCGCGGCACAGGTCGCCTGTGTCTTCACTCTCCGGCTTTCGGTCAAGTCCGTTGACGAAGACCATCACCTCCATCAACAGCGCATCCTTGTCTGCCCAGTGGTTGTAGATGGTCGCCTTGCTCACGCCGGAAGATCGCGCAATCGCATCCATGCTGGTGCCATCGATGCCCCGCTCGCCAAACAAGTCGAGCGCTGCACGGATGACCTTCTCGTGTGCTTCGCTGCTGCGGGTCCGCGCCATGTTCAGATCTCAATCTTTGAGAACCGATGCGCACCGATGACGAGCAGGACTGCGCCAATCACCGCAAGCACAAGCGCATCGGTCCTCGCGCCGAAGTGCGACAAGCCCAGCAACGACGCCCTCATCCCGTCAATGCCGTAGGTCAAGGGGTCGATGTCCGTGGCCGCGGCGAGAGCCTTCGGCAGTCCCGTGAGAGGAAAGAGAGCGCCCGACAGGAAGAAGATCGGCATGACGAGAAAGTTCATGATGAGCTGAAAGCCCTGCATGTCCTGCAGGCTTGAGCCGATTGCCACGCCCAGTGCTGCGAAGACTGTCGCAATCAGGATCATGAAGAGCAACGCCACCGGCACCATCGTCAGATGCTGGGGACGGAAGCCTGCGATGACGCACACAATCGTCACCAGAAGTCCCTGCACAATCGCGACGGTGGCTCCACCCAGAGTGCGTCCAATCATGATTTGCAGCCGGGGGACCGGCGCGACGAGCGTCTCCTTCAAGAAGCCGAATTGGCGGTCCCACAACAGGCCCAGCCCGGAGAAGATCGAGGAGAACAGCACCGTCATGGCAATCACGCCCGGCGCAACAAACTGGAAGTAACTGCCGTTGCCCGCGCGTTGAAAGACCGGCCCAAGACCGAAGCCGAGCACCAGCAGATACAGCATGGGCTGGCCCAGAGAAGCCACAATCTGCGCGCGCGAGCGCACGTACCGCTTCAATTCGCGCAGCCAGAGAATATAGATTGCTCTCATCGTCTTCCTCCGCTCCACATGCGCGCAAACTGCCGCATCTGGTCTGCTCCGCTCGCGCTCTCGTCGCGAATCGTTGTGCCTGT
>JBBIVH010000082.1:0-9591 GCA_037439805.1 Acidobacteriaceae bacterium | reverse complement strand
GGCTCGTCGAGGAAGAGGATGCGAGGGGTATGCAGAAAGCCGCGGGCAATCTCCAGCCGCCGTTTCATGCCGCCGGAGAACTTCTTCACCTGCTCTTTGCGGCGTTCCCACAGTTCGAAGAGCTTGAGAAGTTCCTCGCTGCGTTGGCGACGCACTTTATGGGGCACATGGTAAAGCACGCCATGCACCTCCATGTTTTCCCACGCTGTCAGATCGCCATCGAGGCTGGGATCCTGGAAGACGATTCCGAATCGCTTGCGAGCCTCGTTCTGGTGCTTCTGGGGATCAAGCCCGTCCAGCTCAATCGCCCCGCTGGTGGGATGCAGCAGGGTCGTCAGCATTTTGATGGTGGTGGTCTTACCGGCTCCGTTGGGGCCGAGAAAAGCAAAGATCTCTCCACGCTCCACATCAAACGAGACGTCGTTCACCGCGGTGAAGGAGCCGAAGGATTTGACCAGGTTGCGGACACGGATCACGAGCGACCTCCTGACCAAAACAATACTGAACTGTTCAGTTCATTTTGTCAAGAGATCGCACGTGAACGGCTGGTGACGGCTCGCGCCTACACGCTCATCTGCTCTTCCTCGATGGCCTGGAGCATCTCCTCGTTCTTCGAGAATTTGAACGACGGCACCTTGCGCTCCTGCGCGACGGCATCTTCCACCCGGCCCAGCAGCGAAAGATCCTCTTTGGTCACCGCCTGCAGCCCAAGGGATTCCAGCCTGGCAACAATCTCCTGCTGGCTGAACGTTGACGTCTCAGGCGCACCCTTCACGTACTCAATCGCCCGGGCCGCGCACACTTCCCCATCGTGACGCGCGATACCCGCGAGCCCGGTACTGGCCTTGCGCGCCCATCCAGCAACAAACCAGCCGGGGATCGCCGTCCCGGTCTTCGGATCGACAACCTGATAGCCAGGTTCGTTCGGGTGCGCGGAGTCGGTGTCCGTCGCATAGCCATGCGGTCCCATCGGCAGGCCAATCTTCGGGTCGTGCTCGTCTCCGATGGCAAAGATGAGCGTGTCCACCTCCAGCTCGCTGAGCTGCCCATTCGCAACGGCTGACGTGCTGCCGTCCGCCTTGAGAACCAGATCGTTCTCTGCAACCTGCAACCGCGCGGTGCGGCCGCTTGCATCGGGAATAATCGCGCTGGGCGAAGAAAGGAAGCGGAACGAGAGGCGCGGCGGCACTGCGACGTACTCAGGATTCGCCAGCTTGCGGAAGTGATCCTGAAAGAGCTTCGCTGCCGAGACATCCTGATTGCAGCGAGCACAGCGCTCGCGCACGCGCTCCAGCTCAGCGGTCAGTTCGTCGCGCGAAACATGCTGTTCGACGTATTCAATTTCTTTCTCGTCGAACTTCACTTCGAGAGGTCCCCGGCGAGCAATCACGACGACGCTCTCTGTTATACGATTCGGCGCATCTTCCAGCACCCAGCGGGCAATATCAATGGCAACGTTGCCAACACCGACAATCGCCACGTGCCTGCCTGTCGAAAAATCCATGGAGGCGTACGGCGGCAACTGGTTGTAGGCGTAAACAAAATCCTTGGCCGCATAAACACCTTTTGCATCCGAGCCGGGCAGACCAAGCTTCTTTGCGCCTTGCGCACCGCAGGCGAAGACGATCGCCGCCGGATGCATGGCCTGCAAGTCCTGAATCTTGAGCGTGTGCTCATCGCCCACCGGCACATTGCCGAAGTAGTGCACGTTGGGCATGGCCAGCACTTGCGCGAACTGCTTGCGCAGGCCCGACTTCATCTTTTCCTTTACGGGATAAATGCCGTATTCCACCAGGCCGCCGGGCTTGATATCACGATTAAAAATGAAGACGTCATAGCCTGCCAGAGCCATCTGCCGGGCCGCAAACATGCCCGCAGGCCCGGCCCCCACCACGAAGATCCCCTTCACTCTTCACCTCCTGCTAGATTTGATCGCCCGTAAGGCTCCAGCGTTGCCTCCCGAGGCATGGACACCGCACTCTTTTAAGAAGTTGCGTGCGCAAAGCCGATTGATGACCTTGGAAATGACTCAATCATCGTCGCAAACGCTTCTACGTCTCACCGACGCGCAGCCCCAGCATGTCTTCCCTGAGGGACGACCGACTGGAATGCTCGGCGAGCCAAAAGACGATGCGATGTGTTCCAAATCACACTACCATGTGATGTGCGCTGGAGGCTTACAGATCCTCCACGTCCGGCTGCGTGTCGATCTCGTGAATCTCCGCAGGCTTTTCGACCGAGGCTTCCTCCTGTTCGGCTTCCGGCTCCACGGCATCGTCCTCCGTATCAGGCGCAGTGCTCGCGAGAAGAACGTCCATGCGGTACCCGGCGGCTTCGGCAGTCTCCAGCGCCTCGGCCACCGTGCGGTTCAGTTGCTCAATCTCGTCGCGAGCAGGCGCAGCCTGGCCCGCCAGGTGCAGCATGGATGGCAAGAGCAGCCACCACAACAATTCCTCATAGAGTTCCCGCACCAGGTAGTTGTGCCCTTGCGCTTCGTGAATGCCGGTCAGCCAACGCACGTCCGCATCGAGCCACAGGGCAGGCGCCAGCAGTACGCGTTCACCGCCGGCCGCCGTCGCGGTAGAAGCATCCGGCTTTGCGGTAGCAGCGGCCTCCTTTGCGTCACCCGGTGAGGCATCTGCATGGGTGGACCCCGCTTCGGCCAGCAGCATCACCCGGATGCGCGCCGCTGCGCGCCAGCCGTCTTCGCCTTCAAAGCCAAGCATTTGAAAGATCTGCGCCAGGGGTTCACGGAGTCGCAACCTGTCATGCAGATCCAGCGAGACAAGCCGGGGGGCAGCGCCGTCAACGGCCTCGGCGAGCGCCTCCAGTGCGCACCAGGCAAGAAGCGGTCCCCACATCACCGTCGCAGTCAATTGCGGACTCGGACTGGGCAGCACGCGCCGCGCGGCTACCGTCCAGGGCCGCGACGAGATCGCTTCGATCGCAGGAAGCCGCATGGCTGCCCGCAGGCGAGTACGGCAGCCGGTAGCAAGCGACTCGATGTCCTGCCCCGCAGCGTCTAACGGACGGATACCCGCATCGTGCAGCCGCGCACGGTACACGGGCTCTGCGGTTCGAATGAATCGCTCGCAACGCCGCCAGACTTCGTCGAGGAAGACGCGCCGTTCCTGCGCCAGGGCCTTATCGTTCGCTCCGCCATCGCTGCGCGGGTGCTCGGCCAGGTCCGCAAGCGTTCGTACCATGGACGGATCCAGAAGATGGCGCAACGCATCCTGCACGGGCTGTAGCTCAAGCTGAATCAGTGCGTCTTCCAGACTTTGCACGCCGCGGCCGTTGAGAAAGTCGCTGAGCCGGTCCCATGGCTTCTCCGCTGTCGGGCGCAGCTCGATCCAGTTGAGAAAGACGTGAGACTGATACGCGTGAAGCTCAAGCGTCAATCCGCGCTCGCACAGGTCGCGCGTGCGCCGCAGGTATTGCAAACCGGTCAAGGAGTCGCGCCAGGCAACGACGGTCGAGTGGTCCTCGCCAAAGCCAAACGCTTCGGCGAGCCGCCTCTGGCGGAGATGACCCGCAGCTTTGTCCGCATAGGCCGCAGAAAAATCAATGGTCCCGTGCCCCGTTCCGTAGCGGTTGTTGTAGACCACCAGCGCACGCTCGTGCCCGCTCCGGTTCGAGTACGCAAAGACGTTCTCATCGACCGATCCGCTGGGCTGGAAGAAGTCATAGAGAAGGAAGTTGTGGCTCTCGGCGAAGAGCCAACGCTTGTGCAAGAGCGGCGCAATCTCCATCTCATGCCGCTCCACGAGCCAGTGGTCGGGCGTCTCGTCGTAGCGAGGCCGCTGGTATTCCATGCCGTACTTTTCCGTGAAGCCCTCAATCTGCCCGTGTCCAAACATCGGCAGGCCGGGCAGCGTGGACATGAGCACCGCAACGCCGAAGCACTTATCGCCCTTGCCGAACTGATCAATCGCCGTGCGCTCATCCGGATTGCTCATGAAGTTCACGTATCGCTTCATGATGTCCGGATCGAACTCCAGGGTGTTCTTGATGACGGAGCGATACTCGGCGTTCTTTTCGTCGCGCATCATATTCATGAAGGCGCTGTTGTAGACGCGATGCATTCCGAGGGTGCGAACGAAGTAGCCTTCCATCAGCCAGAATGCCTCGGCCAGCAGCAGCGTGCCGGGCACTTCCGCGGCGACGCGGTCCACCACCTCACGCCAGAATTCATGGGGCATGTGCTGATTGAACTCGTGCTGCGTCATGCTGTACTCAGCGCGCGACGGAATGGCTCCGCTCGACCCCGGCCCCGGAAACCAGAGGCGGTGGAAGTGGCGCTTGGCCAGAGTCATGGCCGCATCAAATCGAATAATCGGAAACAGCCGCGCGACATGAAGAATGGTCTGAATGACCTGCTCGCGGACCGCGGGATTGAGGTAGTCGAGCTGCGCCGTGTCATTCCAAGGAAAGCTCGTTCCGTCGTTGCCGTGATAAATAAACCGCGTCTCACCCGT
Source organism: Acidobacteriaceae bacterium (assembly GCA_037439805.1). Lineage (GTDB taxonomy): Bacteria > Acidobacteriota > Terriglobia > Terriglobales > Acidobacteriaceae > Telmatobacter. Next base: position 5,113 of record JBBIVH010000082.1, on the reverse strand, counting down.
CGCCTTATCGCGGCGGCGAAAGACCACGGCAGCGTCCGTCTGCTCGAAGTAGTGGTCCTCGATTTTGATTTCCGCGCGGCCATCGTTTGACAGATCCGGCCCTTCAAACGAATACGCGGGATACGGCGGATACTCCCGCGCGATGAACCACTCCGGATGCTCGACCACCCATGGAGAATCGATGCCCATGTGGTTGGGCACCATGTCGCTGGCCAGCCGCACCCCGTGGCGATATGCGCGGTCCCGCAGGTTGACATAGGCCGATTCGCCACCCAAATCGTCGGCAATTCGATAGTCGTAGAGTGAATACGCAGACGCCACTGCATCGTTGTTGCCGCAGAGCAGCTTGATGGTCTTCGATGCGCGGCTGCGCTCCCACACGCCGATTAGCCAAAGCGAATTGATGCCGCGCCGCGCCAGCGTCGCCAGTTCTTCGTCGGGAATCTCATCGAGGCGGTGAATATGCCGTCCGTGCTGCTTGCTCAGTTGCGCCAGCCAAACATAGGAACTCTTCGCAATGAGCACCGTATTCGGCATCCACGCCGTATCTTCGCTGAACTTTTCGTACTCGTGGGCGGGGTCGCCAAAGACCGGCACCTGCGACTCGCTCACGATCGAGGGCCACTGCTGCTCACCGCGTTCGCGCCGCCGCCGCGCGGCTTCCTCCGCGGCAGAGCGCGCTCGATTTGCATCCGGATTGAACTGCATCCAGACGGCAAGTTCCTCCTCGCGCAGAATCTCGCCGCCGATCATCAGCAGGCGGTCCAGGCTGTCGCCCAGCAGCACCTTCCACAGATCGCGAATGAGCTTGAGTTGTTCGCTGAGCGAGGTGGGCGAGCCGAGCGCCGGCGCGCGAAGCACATCCAGCAGGTTCAGCTTGCGCGCATCGGGCATGGCGATCAGGGGCCGGGTCGCAAAATACTCTGGCAACTCCTGGGTCACCTGCCGGTAGACGGTCTTTTCGGCAAGTGTCTTCTCGGCAAACAGTTCTTCGAACGGCTTGAAGGCATCGTTACGGTTGGCCGTCCACAGCAGCAGCAGTTCTTCGAGCGCGGCTTCGCGGTGAGACATGCTGTCGGTTTGCCCGGCCAGCCACTCCTGTGGAGCCTGGAGTCCGCCCATCACGCTCTGACCGGGGAAATGCTCAACGAATGTCAAAAGCAGCTTGTCGAGTTCGTCCGTGCCCACGCGGGAGCCGAACCAGTCCAGCGCAGCCTTCATCACTTCGGGGTCGTGCTGCTCGCGGTAGCGCGCCATCAGCACGTGGCTGGCCTCGTCAATCAGGCCCATCGCAAACAGCGCGCCAGCATGCACGGCCTGATCCGGAAACTGGTCCGCCTTCCGCACCTGGTTCATGCGGTACGCTAAGGCGCGACAAGCGCCCAGGTCGCCGAAGACCACATTGCCGTCATAGGCAAAGAGCGACGCATCAAACTGATAGCGAGCCCGTACATCCCTCGAGATATGGAATTCCATCATTTGATGTCCGCTCCCCTGAAGCCTGAACCACCCTACGTCGGCGGAGCACCTGCCCGGCCCAATCCGCGTCGCGAACCGGCTTTGCCCAGCCAAAAGGTAAAGTAACACTCCCGAGTCGCCCCGCGCAGCAGGACTTCTTCACGTTCCCTGTTTCCGGCATTGCGGAAGGTGCTTTTGCTGATTCCTCCCGCACGCCGGGCTAGTCAAGAGATTTGTGGAAGCGCAGGATGGCGACCGTGAGCAACAGGAAGGCCAGACCCGTCATGGCGGCGATCTGGGGCCACAGAATATCGATACCGACCCCCTTGAGATACGAGCCTCGCAAAACCACGAGGAAGTAGCGCAGAGGGCTCGCATAGGTGAGCCACTGCAGCCACTGCGGCATCGTGCTGATTGGGAATCCGAATCCCGAAAATGTGATGGCCGGCATGATGAAGAAGAACGACGTGACCATGGCCTGCTGCTGCGTGGACGAGACGGTGGAGATCAGCAGTCCCACGCCCAACATGCACAGCAGGAATACCACTGAGCCCAAAGCCAGCACGCTGACATGCCCGTAAAACGGCACTTTGAACCACAGCGATCCAACTGCCGCGATCAGCGATACGTCGAACCAGCCAATCAGAAAGAACGGCAGCGTCTTGCTCAGGATGAACTCGGCTGGGCGGATTGGCGTGACCATAATCTGCTCCAGCGTCCCAAGCTCTCTCTCGCGCACGACGCCGAAGGCCGTCAGGGTAATCACCAGCACCAAGGTGAGGCTGCCGATGATGCCCGGCACGAAAAACCATCTGCTCCGCAGGTCGGGGTTGTACCAGGGACGCTGCTCCAGTTGGACGGAAGGAACCACGGCAATCCATTGCGGCGTGATGCGCGCAACGCGGTCCTGTTGCACCTGCTGCGCGAAGCCTGCGGCAATCTGAGAGACGTAACCGGCCGCAATCAGCGCGCTGTTCGAGTTGGTGGCGTCTACAATCACCTGCACCGGCGCAGGCTGCCCTTTGCGCAGCGCCTGTGCAAAGTCCGCGTCAATCTCAATCCCTACTGCCGCGTCGCCTCGCTCAATCGCGTTGTGGAACTGCGCCCTGTCGGTTGCCGGCGGCAGCACGTCAAAGTACGTGCTCGCATTGAAGCGTGAGAGCAGGTCGCGGCTCTCCTGGCTGTGGTCATAGTCGAGTACGATGGCCGGCACGTGATGCACCTCGAAGTTGGCAGCGTACCCGAAGACGAGCATCTGCACGATGGGCGGAATAATCAGAACGAAGCGGGTGCGCTTGTCGCGCAGCACCTGGATGAACTCCTTCACAATCATCTGCTTCATCCGCGACCACATATCCGCTCCTTGTTAGCTCAGCCGCTTGTGAAACGAGCGCGTGGCCAGCACGCCCAGAACAAGAGTGAAGATTGCAAGCGGAATAAGATCCGCGTACAGCAACGCCAATGGCGTCCCCTTGAGAAAGATCTTCTTGAGCACCGTCACGTAGTAGCGAGCAGGAATAATGTGCGTGACCACTTGCAGAGGGATTGGCATCTGCTCAATCGCAAACAGAAAGCCGGAAAGCAGAAAGGCCGGGAGGAATGTGGTGATCAATGCAATCTGGCTGGCTGCAAACTGTCCTTTGGCAAGGACGGAGATGAAGAAGCCCATCGACAGGACCACGACCATAAACATGGCCGAGGCAATCATCAGTGTCAGAAACGATCCGCGGAACGGCACTTTGAACCAGTAGATCGCCAGCAATGCGCAGAGAATGGTGTCCATCATTCCCAGCACAAAATATGGAAGCAGTTTGCCGAGCATAATCTCACCCGCGCTCACTGGCGTGGAGATCAGTTGCTCCATTGTGCCGCGTTCCCACTCACGCGCGATGGTCAGCGAGGTGAGGAATGCGCCAATCACCGACATGACCAGAGCCAGAATTCCCGGAATGATAAAGGCGCTGCTCTCAAGGTCTTCGTTGTACCAGGTCCGCGTCTGCACCACGACGGGGACTTCTGGAGCTGCCACTCCATGATTTTGCAGCCAGTCGCCCTGCAACTGCGCAGAATAGGATTGGATCACGCTTTGCAGGTATCCCGTCAGGATATTCGCGGAGTTATCATCCGTTGCATCCACCAGAGCCTGCACCTGCACCGGGCCGCCTGCGTGCAGGCGCTGAGAGAAGTCCCATGGAATGACGACGCCTGCCTTTGCGTCACCGCGATCCAGCGCACGTGTCAACGCACCGTATTGATTGACGGTAGCTGCCACATGAAAGTAGCTACTGGCCTGCAGATGCTTGAGCAGGTCCTCGCTCTGCTGCGAGCCTTCCTGATCCAGCACGACGACTAGCAGGCCCTTGAGATCGATATTCACTCCATAGCCGAAAAGCAGCACCAGAATCACCGGCATCGCAATCACAATCGCAAGGCTTTGCGGATCGCGCACGATGTGCAGCAACTCTTTGCGCGCCATCACCAGTGTTCGCCGCAGGTTCATGCCGTTCGCTCCCTCGCTGCCCGTCTTGACGCCGTGAGTGCGACGAACACATCCTCCAGACTTGGACGGATTCTCTCCAGACGTCTTACTTCATTCGAGAGGCGCAGCATCGCGTTGCGGATCGCCGGCTCAGCGGTCGCCGCATCCTCTACGACAAGGTGAAGCGCGCTGCCAAACACCGCCGTGTCCCTCACCCCAGGCACGCGCCGCAGCGATTCGAGAGCTTCGCCCGGACGCGAGCACTCCAGCAAGAGAAGATCTCCTTCGATCGCCCGGTCTTTCAGCTCGGATGGACTGCCGAGTGCGACAACAGTTCCGCGATCAATCAGCGCAAGGCGATTGCAGTACTCGGCCTCTTCCATGTAGTGCGTTGTGACAAATACGGTCACACCTTCATCCGCCATCTGATGAATCAGCGCCCAGAATTGACGCCGCGCAATTGGATCTACGCCCGATGTTGGCTCATCCAGAAACAGAATCGGCGGCTTGTGCAGAACAGCGCATCCTAAAGCCAGCCGCTGCTTCCACCCGCCCGGCAGCGCGCCCGTGATGAGGCTCTCACGGCCATTGAGATTCGACATCGTGAGCGCCCATGCAATGCGCTCCGGTTTCTGCTTCTCAGGAACGCTGTAGAGACCTGCAAAGAGTCGAATGTTTTCCATCACCGTGAGATCGGCGTAGAGCGAAAACTTCTGCGACATGTAGCCCAGCCGCTGCCGCACCTGCTCCGGAGAGCGCGCCACATCGTACCCGGCCACCGTCGCATGCCCCGCGCTGGGCCGCAACAGCCCGCACAGCATACGGATGGTCGTCGATTTCCCCGCACCGTTGGGCCCGAGAAATCCAAAGACCTCACCCCGGCGCACCTGCAGATTCACATTATCGACCGCGACAAAACTCCCGAATCGCTTCGTGAGGCCGTCCAGAACGACGGAGTAGGTTTCATTTGTCATGTCTGGCACCCTCTGCGCTCACTGCATCCACAAAGAGGTCCTCGATTGTCGGCTCCGCCTTTTGGATCCGCGCATCGCTCCCGCGCAATGTACCCAGGCGCGCCTTTAGGGAAGGGAGGCGCCGTTCTGCATCATCGACGGTAAGGCGCAGTGCGTCGCCATGCACCACCAGCGCGAATATGCCTTCACTTCCCTCCAGAAC
>JBBIVH010000081.1:6100-11283 GCA_037439805.1 Acidobacteriaceae bacterium | reverse complement strand
CGTAGCTGGCGACGCGTGATCACGCCGACAAGACGGTCTTCCGCATCCACGAGAGGATAGAGTCGCTGACCACGGCGCGTGTCATGAGAGTGACCGCCGGCCAGCCAGCCGCGCGCGTCGCCGATGGTGCTGATGGCAGGCAGTGCGACAATGCCTGTTCGAAGGATCTGCGCGACCGACATGGACTCAAGCGGGTCCACGCCGTACTCGCGGCTGAGATGATGGCCGCGGCGGCTGATGCGCTCGGTAAGGATGGAGCGCTTTTGCAGCAGCACGGTGCAGGCATGCGCGGTGACGGAGGCGGCAAGCAGTGGAAGCAGGAGCGCGTAGTTGTGGGTGAGCTCCATGCTGAGCACGGTGGCGGTAAGCGGGCAGCCGATAGAACCGGAGAGCACAGCGGCCATAGCGATGAGCGGCCATGCGCCCGGTTGCAGAGCAGGTAGAACGGGCGCAAACAGCGCGCCGAGCGCCCCGCCAATCATGAGCAACGGTGCGAGGATACCGCCCGAGGTGCCGGAGCCGAGCGAAAACGACCAGATGAGGCTCTTGACGATGAGCACGCCAAGGATGAGGTTCCACGCGGAGTTGCCATTGATGAGCGAATCGATCACGTCGTAGCCGGTGCCGAGCGCGCGCGGAAAGATGAGGCCGCCGATGCCGATGACGACGCCGCCGACGGCAGGCCACCACATCCAGTGCAGGTGCAGGTGATGCTCAAAGAGATCTTCGCTCGCATAGACGGCGCGGCTGAGCAGCAGCGCAAGAATGCCGCTGATGATTCCGAGGGCGAGCGCGGCCAGCAGCGCGGACGGCTGCACAGTATGCGTCAACATGGGCATGGGAAAAAGCGGTTCTGTGCCAAGAAAGTAGCGTCGTGCCACGCCCGCGACGGTGGCGGCGACCGCGACGGGTACGAAGGAACGAGGCCGCCACTCGAAGAGCAGCAGCTCGACGGCGAGCAGCACGGCAGCGAGCGGCGTGGAGAAGACGCCGGTCATGCCGGCAGCGGCGCCCGCGACAAGCATCGTGGTGCGTTCTGCGTCAGTGAGGCGAAAGAGCTGCCCGAGAAGCGAGCCGACGGAGCCGGCGGTCATGATGATCGGGCCCTCTGCGCCAAATGGCCCGCCGGAGCCGATGGCGACAGCAGCGGAGAGCGGCTTGAAGATCGCGACGCGAGGATGAATGCGCGCACCCTGCATGAGGATGGACTCGATTGCCTCGGGCATGCCGTGGCCGCGTATCTTCTCGGAGCCAAAGCGGGCCATCACGCCGATAATCAAGCCGCCAATGATCGGGACCAGTGCTGCGGCCCATCCCATGTGGTTCTGTGCAGGCGAGATGAAGTCCCATCCGAAGCGCTGGTAATAGAAGAGATTTGTGGCGGCGTAAATGAGATGGAGCAGAAGCCAGGCCAGCGCGGCGCCGGCGATGCCGAGAACCGCGCCGAGACCGCTGACGAGCAGCATGCGCGGAGTCGCAACGAAGTCGCGGAGGTTGGAGCGTGGGGCAGAGTTGGCGGGGTTCACTTGCGATTCTTTCTGCGTGATTGGAGTGTGGACTTCTTTGTGACCGGTGCGTTGGAGCGCAGCACATGACGCAGTGCGCGCACCAGATCAGGCCCGGACTGCTGTAGCTCCTGCACGTGATGAAAAGCGAGTGAGGCGAGAAGCGCTTCGCCCCGTTCCGTCACCCTGAGGAGAATGCGGCGATGGTCAAGCTCGTCCGTGTGGCGCCCAAGAAGACCCTGCCGAATAGTGCGGTCCACCAGTTCGACAGCGCTGTTGTGGCGGAGCAACATGCGGGCGGCCACGTTCGCGATGGTCGGTTCCGTTCCTGCGGGAATGCCGCGCACACACTGAAGAAGCTGATATTGCTGATGCGGGATTCCGGCCTGCTCAGACGCGAGCTGGCTGAACTGAAGGAAGCGGCGCAACTGGTAGCGAAACTCGGCCAGACGGCGGAGCTGCGCCTCATCGACGGTCGCAGAAGCAACTGTGCGTCTGGAAGAGGTTGTTGTAGCCGGGCGCGCAACGGCCCGCGGCGGGCGGGGAAGCCTCATGAAATCTATCGTACCACGATAGGATTTCAGGACTGCGGTTCGAGGTCGATGAAGGCGGATCTGCCGCGTAGCATGGTGAGCGCGATATTCAAGCCGAAGACCAGGACGCCGCTGAGTTCGAGCATGCCGGAGATGGGTAGGGTCTTCCAGGCGAAGGCCGTGACGCCTTCATAGGCGAGCGGTTCGGAGCTGACGCGCAGGGTGCAGCCGGTCTGGATCAGCAGGAGGCTGAGCAGCATCAGTTGCTTGCTGTAGAGTTCCCGGATGCCGGTGAAGTGGGGCAGGATGCGCGGGCCGATTGCGAAGACCATGGTGGCTGCGAATCCAACGGTGAGCGCGTGACGGGATGCGCCCCAGATGCCGCCATGCACGTCTGCATTGGCAGCTAAGGCACCCAGCAGGGCCGCAATGACAAGCCAGAGATAGGCAGCGCGAATAAAGATGGGAAAGCTGGGGTGGATACCCAGCACCTTGGCGGGGCCGAGGGGCTTCTGCGTCAAGTGCAGCGCGGCGACGACGACTGCAGCTGCAGCCGTCAGCAGCGGTGTGGCAAGACGCGGCCATCCGCTGATGCCGATGAGGACGCCGGCGATTTCGAGCAGCAACACGAGTCGCAGAAGCCGCGCACTGGGACGCGGCAGATTGAGGAATGTTGGCAGCCAGCGTGTGGAGAATCCCCAGACGACAGGCGCGAGAAAGCCCCAGCCAAGCAGCACGAGATAGCGCTGATCGAGCGCGTGCGGAAAGGCGGGATCGACGCCGCTGCGCGCGAGCATGAGGCACTCGACGAAGTTGAAGAGGACGGCTGCGGCGAGTCCCGCGGTGCTGAGCAGAACAAGGATCATCCACTCTTCCATGCGCGGTCTGGCGTTCGGTTGTCCATCTGGAGCGGGTAGCTTGTGGCGCGATGCGGCGCGCAAAAAAAGCAGGATGGCGATGAGCTCGAACGCGGCAGACACGGGAAGAAGCACGCGCCAGTGCCAGAGGTAGACGTTGGCAAGCCAGCGCAGGAGAACGCCGGGCGTCCACAGCAGAAAGCAGGCGAGCGGCAGGCGCAGCGGCGAGCGCATGCCAAGAGGCTGCGAGTAGAAGCCGATGCCGAGGATGAAGCTGCCAATCCAGCCGAACATCTGCGCGTGGCCGTGGCCCTGCATCCATGCGGCGGGCAGCGCGCCCAGGCCGTGATGCGCGCTGATTGACATGAGGCTGGAAAAGCCCAGCAGCGTGCCGGGCAGCGCCATGAAGAAAAGCCCTGAGGCAATCCAAGCGCGGAGCATATAACTCTTCTGGCGTTCGCGGGCCAGCGTGCGTGCGCGTTCAGGGTCGCGTGCAAGGACAAAGGGTGATGGCTGTGAAGGAACGGTGCTCATGCCTCACTCCTTTCCGGCAGGCTGGCCAGCAGCGCCAGGGCACGTGGAAAGAGAATGTTGTCTTCCAACTGCAGGTGGCTGCGCAGGTCGCGGTCGAATGCATCGAGCCCGCTCAAGAGGGCGCGATGCGTGACGCAGGCAGTGCGTGGCGGCGTAAAGCCCCTGGTCTCGGTGCGGAGTTCGTCCATCGCATCCACCGCGCTATCGTGATCCTGCTGCATCTGGAGCATGTTTCTCTTGAGAGGCGCGGTCGTCGCAAAGGACTCCGCGTCTGCCTCCCCAAGGCGAGCAATCAACGGAAAGAGGCCTTGTTCTTCTGCGTCGATGTGGCGCAGAAGGCCAGCGTGCAGGGTTTCGATCTTGTGGCGCAGAGAGGGTACGAGACTTCTGCGCGCGACAAGGCGGTCCGCCAGGCGAAGCAGGGCAGGCAGATCCTGGCGCACGCTGCGATGGTGCACGCGCACGATGCGCTGGATGAGCTGGAGGAGAGGAAGCGAAGCGGGATCGTCCGCGCCGGATTCCGCGGGCAGGATGGCAGCGAGCTTCTCTTCCACCTGTTCGAGCGAGAGACTGAGCGCCGCGCAGGCCGTGGCGAGGGGCATCTCGCCCATGTCGCAGAGATCGATTTGGAAGCGCTCAAAGACTGCGATAGAAGCGGGGTGCTCGGCAACAAGCTGGCGGATCGGTGTTTGGGTGATGGACATCGGAATCGCTCCACCCCCAAGCTAGCCCGGAGCGAATCTGCAAACAGTAACTTATGTCACGAAGTGAAGAAATCTTCAGGAAGAGGCTTCGAGCAGGGCATTGAGGCCGCGCATGTCTTTGACGACAATGTGGCGCGCGTCCACCTCGATGAGACCTTCCGCCTGCAGGCGCATGAGGTTGCGCGAGATGAGCTCGCGTACCGTGCCGAGCTGGTTAGCGATCTCCTGATGGCTGTCGGGCAGGCGGAACTCGATGCCGAGGGGTGTCTGCTTGCCCTCGGCCTGCGCGAGCTTAACGAGCGTGGCGACGAGGCGCTGGCGAATGGTGGTGAAGGAAAGCTCCTCGATGATGCCGACGAGGCGGCGCAGGCGGGCGCCGACGACCGCGAGGACTTTAAGGGCGACGTCGGGATGCTCCATGCAATAAGCGTGGAAGTCGCGGCGGGAGACGAAGGCAATCTCCGCGTCCTCCAGCGCGACGACGGACGCCGGATACGGCCCGCCATCAAATACCGGGAGTTCTGCGACAGAGCTGCCGGGGCCTTCGACGGCGAGCACCTGTTCGCGGCCGCTCATCGAGGTCTTGAAGATGCGGACCTTGCCGCGCGAGACGATGTGGAGGCCGGTGCAGGGCTCACCCTCCGAGAAGAGCAATTCGCCCGCGCTGAAGAGTTTGCGCACGGTGCGCGCGGCGAGCAACTGCAGCTCGGACGGAGTGAGGTTCGAGAAGAGGCCGGTCTTCTGGAGGGCCGCGGCCAGGTTCGGGGATTCGTGGCTCACGGGAGAAATTGTAGCAGCGCGACTTTAGTCACTGCCGGTACGCGGCGGACGGGCGTTGGATGGAAACATGAACCCGCAGATCAGCACCGTGAATTTTGATGAACGACCGTTTCTCGCCATATGGGAGGTGACGCAGGCGTGTGACCTGGCCTGTGTGCATTGCCGCGCCTCGGCGCAGCCGGAGCGGCACCCGGAAGAGCTGAGCACAGCCGAAGGCATGCAGCTGATCGATGAGATTGCGGCGCTGGATGTGCCGGTGTTTGTGCTGAC
>JBBIVH010000081.1:0-6000 GCA_037439805.1 Acidobacteriaceae bacterium | reverse complement strand
TGAGCATCACGCTGTGGAGTGTCTTCTTTTTGGTGCCGACGGGCCGGGGCAAGCTGAATGACCTGTTGAGCGCCGATGAATTCGAACAGGTGTTTGCGCGGCTCCACGAGCTGGCGCTCATTGCGCCCTTCGATATCAAGACGACCGAGGCGCAGCATTATCGCCGCTATCTGCTGCAGCATCGCAAGGATGGGCACGGACCGGTGGCGCAGAAGGTGGCGGACACGGTGGGGCGCGCGCCGCGAGGGTTGAATGACGGCAAGGGCTTTGTCTTCATCTCGCACAGGGGCGAGGTCTATCCGAGCGGCTTTCTGCCCGTGTCTGGCGGGAACGTGCGCCGTCAGCCGCTGGCGACGATCTATCGTGAATCGCCGCTCTTCAAGGACCTGCGCAATCCAGACCGCCTGGAGGGCAAGTGCGGCGCATGCGAGTTCCGGCAGATCTGCGGCGGGTCACGAGCGCGCGCCTACGCGCTCACGGGCAACGTCTTTGGCGAGGAGCCCTGCTGCAGCTACATTCCGCGCGGGTATATACAATCCACGCAGGGCGTGAAGCATGCAGCTTCGCTTCATGTCTTGCAGGGCGCGTAGGAGGTCGAGTTCATGCCTGTGCAGATAGGCGCCAAGCCCGATAGCGGATTCAGCGATCCTCTTGGAATGTTGCAGGACTGCCACCGGCGCATTCAGTTCTTTGTGCGTGTGCTGGGAGAGGTGGCGCGACGCGCGGAAGGGCGAGCGCTGACGTGCGAGGAGTGGTCCGCTGTGGAAGGCGCGGTGCGCTACTTTCGCGAGTCGGGGCCGCGACACAACCGGGACGAAGAAGAGTCAGTTTTCCCGCGGTTGCGAGCCCTGGATGTACCTGTGCTGCAGGCAGAGATGGAGCGCCTGGAGAGCGAGCACGAAGAAGCCGGGGCGCTGCACGAAGAGACGGTGCGCCTGTATGCAAAGTGGCACGCGGACCACGGGTTGCCGCGGGACGAAGGGGCGCGACTGCTGGAGGTGACCGAGCGGCTGCGGAAGTTGTATGAGGAACACATCCAGATTGAAGAGGAGCAGGTGTTTCCGCGAGCCGCGCGGTCGCTGGATGCCGCGACGATTGCGACGATCGGCGAGGAGTTCAAGGCAAGACGGGCGCAGGAGTAGCCGGGCAAAATGCACGATGCCCGCATCGCGGGCGTCGGATGAGTGCGAATTGGTTTCGCATGTGCGTGGCCACGCGACACGAGTGCAGTGAAGGCGCGGTCTCCCAAAGGCTGGCTCGTGCATTCCCATGTAGTGATCGGGTGTTGCACTTATACCGGAGTTGAGATTTGAGCCGCGGCTTCTTCCTGGCAATCCTCCAGGGATACGGTCGTCGAGCTTGCGTGTCGGAGCGGAAGATACAGCAGCAGGAACAATCCGAGGCCGACGGCTTCAAGGCTGAGGATGTACCAGGGCCACGGTCCGAGCAAGTCCAGAAGTGAGACTGTCGAAGGCTTGGCGCGCAGGAACATGTAGTCCGTCATGAAGAAAGCATCGAAGGAGCCGACGGCGACGGCCAGGATGTTCAAGGCGACCAGCGCTCGGACGACCGACCCCTGGCGCGGCCGGGCCTGCCCGGACCACACAAGGTAGAGAGTCGCAGCGACGATGAGGCCATGGTCGGCGAAAAACTGGATGGCCAGGAACAGCGAGGGATGCGACATGTTCGGGGTGAGCAGCGACATCGAAGCGCCGGCCAGCGCCCAGTAAAAGGCAAGATCGAAGACTGCCGGCTTGAGCGTGAGCAGCGCGGCGATGACCAGCCACAGGGAAAAGTCGCAGAGTTCCAGCGGGAGATGATTGGGAAACATCGGCACGCCGTGCACTGCGAAACTGCCATAGTACGAAGCATACGAAACGAAGAGCAGGACGGACAGCGCCACTCGGATGTGCTTGCCCGCGGCTGGGAATCTGCGATGGGCGAGCGCAAGAAGGGCAGCAAACGCAGGAACCGATGCCAGAATGGCGAGGTGGACTGGCCCGAAGATGGGTATGCCTGTAGGCATGGCTGAAGGGAGCGAGTTTGCGGCCAGCGTAGAGCACGGTCACACACCGTCGCGGGTTCCATGGTGGCATCTGCGGCTGAGAGGCGGCAAGAGGAATCGGGATGTGAGGATTTTCCGCTGCGTACAGTTGGGATGGTGGGAGGAGAAATAGTTGGGACGGGCAGATTTCTGCCCCAGCGACGAGGACCTGTCGCTGGGGACCCCGTGAACTGCCGAGCGCTCGGCTTTGCCTCGCGCCCCTCGCAGGCTGGACTAGGCGCATCTCCGCTGCGCTGCGATGCGCGGGTTGGGGCGCTGCGTGGGTCGGCCAGAAGGGGATTGCGGAGATGAAATGTTGTGGAAGGCGTAAATGGTCGGGACGGGCAGATTTGAACTGCCGACCCCTCGCACCCCAAGCGAGTGCTCTACCAGGCTGAGCCACGTCCCGACACAATGGAGCCGGCTCGGGTGAGCCGGCCTCTGGGGTCTGAATCAGTTTACACCAGCGGGGCGTTGCGTGCCCGGCGCGGCGTGGGCGCTACTGCGCGGGTGGGACGTACTCCTGGGGCAGCGCGGAGCCCTCGCCGAAGAAGAACTGGTCCATCTGCTCGACGAGGAACTGCTGGGCCTGCGGGGTCCAGGGCTGGAGGCGGTACTCATTCAAGAGCATCTTCTGCCGGTCCACCCACTCGGACCAGGCGGCTTTGGAGACGTTCTTATAGATCTTCTGACCGAACTCGGAATCGAAGGGCGGTTCGTCGAGGCCCTCCATCTCCTTTTTGTAACGAACGCAAAAAACCGAATGCGCCATGCGATGTGCTCCTCTTGTCATTGTATTGGATGGTCGAGCGGAAGTGCCGGATGCACTTGACAGGGCGGGCGCCGGGCGGTTCTCTTGTTGGCAAGCCCGGAGCAGAGGCGCCGGACGCCTCGACGATGGACGAGCCGCGAGGAGGAGCCATGAGCGAGCAGAGTGTCTCCAGAGGGAGCCGGCAGCGCGCCTCGGACCGCGCAGCAGCGGGGCTGGCGTACTTCACAGCGATCCCGGCGGTAATTTTTCTGATGATAGAGCCGTATCGCAGGCGTCCGTATATTCGCTTTCATGCGTGGCAGGCAATCTACTTTCTGTTTGCCTGCATCCTGATCAGCGTGGCGCTGTTTGTGGTGACGGATTCGGTGCCGTTTCTGAGCTTTCTGGAGTTCGATCACTTTCCACTGGTTTCGCTGTTGCTGGTGATTGTGTGGGTGGTGGTGGTGCTGAAGGCGGTGAATGGCGAGCACTACCGGCTGCCGGTGATTGGGGCGCTGGCTGAGAGGCGCGCGCGGCGCATGCCGGAGTGAGCGCAACGCGCTGCTGCAGGTTTAGCGGCGGCGCTTCTTGTTCAATCTCTTCTTACGGGCCGGTGTGGTGGCGGGCTCGCGCTTCTTTTTGTTCTTGGGCGGTCGCGGCGGCTTCTTGCCGGTGAGAGGGATGCCTTCTTCCACGAGGGAGAACTGCAGCTTGCGCTCCTGCGCGAGGATGCGGTCGAGGATGACCTGGACGCGATCGCCGGCGCGGAAGCGGCGTCCCCAGCGCTCGCCAACGATTTCGTGGGTGTGTTCGCGCCAGACGTAGCGGTCGTCGCGCAGTGTGTCGATGGGGATGAGGCCTTCAACGAAGAGATCGGTGAGCTCAACGAAGAGGCCGAACTTAGCGGGGTTGAGGACGAGCGCGGCGAACTCTTCGCCGACGCGGTCCTGCATGAAACGGACTTTCTTCCATTCGACGAGTTCGCGTTCGGCTTCAGCGGCGCGGCGTTCGGCCTGGCTGGTTTCGTCGGCGATCTGGGCGAGCTCGTGTTCGGGAATGGGTGGATTGATCTCAGACTGTCTGAGCCCAGCCGGTCCGATCCCAGGTCCCCCAGTGCGATGGACCTGGGGCACCCGGTTTTCGCTTGGGTGCGTCCATGGCGAGGCTTGGCGGCCTTCGGGGACGTTGCCGTGGCCTGCGACGCCGGCGTGAAGCAAGGCTTTGGTAATGCGGTGGACGATGAGGTCGGGGTAGCGGCGGATGGGCGAAGTGAAGTGAGTATAGGTGGGCGCGGCGAGGGCGAAGTGGCCTTCGTTGCTCTCGGAGTAGCGGGCCTGTGAGAGCGAACGCAACATTAAATAGCTGAGGATGCGCTCTTCGGGCTTGCCTTCGATGCGCGCGGCGAGGCGCTGATACATTTTGGGCGTGACGGCGATGTCTTCGGCGACTTCATGGGTGCGCGCGGAGCGGCCGCTGCGATGGGCCTCGCGGCGATCGCCGCGGGTTTGCACGCGCTTGACGGGAAGCGGGCCGAGGCCGAGAGAGTAGCCGAAGCTGGCGGCGAGCTCTTCAAACTGAACGACGCGGCGCGGATCGGGCTTCTCATGGATGCGGTAGAGCGAGGGCACGCCGAGATCTTCAAGCCAGGTGGCGACGCACTCGTTGGCTGCGAGCATGAATTCCTCGATGAGGCGGTTGGCCCAGGTGCGCTCGGCGCGGGTGACGCCGCTCATCTGGCCGTTGTCGTCGAACTGAATGACTGGCTCGGGGAGATCGAAGTCGATGCTGCCGCGCTCTTCACGGCGCTTGTTCATTTTGATGGCGAGCTGGTGCATGCGTTCGAAGGCGGGAACGAGCGCGGCGTAGCGGGCGCGTGTGGCCTCGTGGCCTTCGAGGATGGCGTGAACGTCGGTGTAGGTCATGCGCGCAGCGGAGCGGATGACGCCCTCGACGATTTTGTAACTCTGGATGCGCGCGTCGCGATCGAGCTGGATGAGGCAACTGAGGACGAGGCGGTCTTCGCCGGGGCGCAGGCTGCAGATGTCGGTGGAGAGCTCCTGCGGGAGCATGGGGATGGCGCGATCGGGGAAGTAGACGCTGGTGCCGCGGAGGCGCGCTTCGAGATCGAGATCGCTGGCGGGACGGACGTAGTGGGCGACATCGGCGATGTGGACCTGCAGCTCGTAGCCCTGAGCGGATTCGCGGACGAGGACGGCGTCGTCGAAGTCCCTTGCTGTTTCGCCGTCGATGGTGACGATGGGGAGATCGCGAAAGTCATGGCGGCGCGCTACTTCTGCTGCATCGAGATGCGCGACGCGGCGGGCCTCGGCGAGAACGTTGTCCGGGAAGATGCGCGGGAGCTGATGCTTGCGGATCATCATCTCGACATCGACGCCGAAGTCGTCGGGGTGGCCGAGGACCTCGATGACGCGGCCGGTGGCGGGACGTGTGGGCGAGGGCCAGCGGGTGATCTCTACATCAACGACGAGGTCGTCGATGTCTTCGGTCTGTGGATGAGCGGGCGCGCCGGCGCCGAGGACGCGATGCGGCGTGGCGGTGAGCGCGGCGTTTGGGATTTCATCGCCGGGCGGGATGAGGATGGGCTGCGTCATACGCTCGTCAAAGGGCAGGACGACGTTGTCGTGGGCGCGGCCAGCGCGCGCGTAGCGAAACGTGCCGACGACGGTGGAGTTGCGGCGCTCGAGGATGCGGGCGATGCGGCCGCTGCTGCGGCCATCGGCGCGGGGCGGGTCGAGCTCGACGAGGACCTGGTCTCCCTGCATGGCGCCGGCGAGCTCGCCGGGCGGGATAAAGATGTCATCGGATGTGAGCTGGCGCGGGTTGGGACGAACGAAACCGTAGCCGTCGCGGTGGAGATCGAGGCGTCCGGCGATGAGGTTATCGCGCGCGCCGGAGGCAGGTCGCGGGATGCTCCACTGCTCGCGGTCCAGTTTGGCGAGCTGGCCACGCGCGGTGAGGCGGGCGAGCTGCTCGAGGAGCAGACGGCGTTCGCGGCCGCCGCCCAGGCCAAGCTCGCGGACGAGCTGCTTGTAGCTGGCTTTGCCGCCGGGCGACCGGGCGATGCGGGCGACGATGTCCTTATCCGTCATAGGTCAAGAGTAGGGCATGGAGCAGTGGGCGGCGAGGAAAGCGAAGAAAAGCGAAAGTCGTCGAGGCGAAAACATGCAAGGAAAATGTGGAAAAG
>JBBIVH010000080.1:4232-11365 GCA_037439805.1 Acidobacteriaceae bacterium | reverse complement strand
TCGACCGGCTGACTTCCGCGTTGATGGAGTTTCCGAGCGGGCATGCCATCTTCACCTGCAGCACGCAGATGGTTCCTTACCAGAAGGTCCAGTACCTGGGAACGCGCGGGCGGATCGAGGTGGAGATCCCCTTCAACGCGCCACCGGACCAGGCCATGCGCATCCACGTGGACGCGACGGGCGACTTCAGCGGGAGCGGCATCACGACAGAGACGTTTCCGGCGTGCGACCAGTACACGCGGCAGGGGGATGACTTCTCGCGGGCCGTGCTGGAGGGCGGGCAGGTGCCGGTTCCGCTGGAAGAGGCGATTCTGAACATGGGCGTGATTGAGGCAGTCTTCCAGTCGGGGCGCTCGGGGCAGTGGACGCAGCCGAGGCGATAAGAGATGGGTTAAAGGCGGGCCTTGGCGAAGGCCCGACCTGACCCGGACTTCAAGTATTTTTCAAAGGCGATTGCGCTGTCCTCGTCGCGGAAAGCGATGTAGGTCTCGATGCGCCATGGGCGGTATTTGGAAGTGTGCGTCACCGCTCCGGCATTGTGCCTGGAAAGCCGGGCATCCAGATCGCCGGTGATGCCGGTGTAGAAGCGGGCTGGTTCCGCTAAACTCTCTAGAATGTGGACGCATGTCACGGTGGTCCGCCTCCGCTGAAGCTCCGGCGCGATAGCCTTCGCCTCAAAATGGCCTGCCGAGCCGAAGCCAGTGGAACTGGCGAAGGCTGGTGGGCGGTCAGGGACTCGAACCCCGGACCTCCTGCGTGTGAAGCAGGCGCTCTAACCAGCTGAGCTAACCGCCCCGGAAGGGGTGTGCGAAGGGCGATGTCAGGGAGACATCGCTTGCGGTAGAGTAACACCAGCGGGGCTTTAGGGCCAAACCGTCTGCCGGTGGCGGGAGGGTGTGGCTGCGGCTTCCGGGATGCTCCCCATGTTCTGGAAAGGCAGATCGTTTGGCAGGATTTGGCCGGCTCAGCCGGGCGCGAAGCCGCGAGCACAGTCTGCTTTAGTCTGGACCCTCAAGGCGCTGACGGGCCTGGAGTTGGCGGTAGCGGGAGGGGATTTGCGCGCGGCGGGGGGACCGGGACGGCTGTTCTTTGCCAGGCATGGGGCAGGGCGCACGGATGGCGGCGGAGCCAGTGGCGGCTTTGGGGGCGGTTCCGAGATACCGGACGAGTCGAATCTGAACGGAAAATCGGATGAGCGGGCGCAACCTTCCGGGGGCTATGGGGTTTCAGAGGATATGGCAACCATGGTCCTGGACAACCCGGCCCTGGGAGCGAGCGCGGCATCACGGGCGGGAGCCTATCGCGGCGGGAACGCTGCAGCGGACGAGTCGAGCGATGCGGCGATTATGCTGCGCGTGGCGACGGGGGACGATGCGGGGTTCAACTACCTGATCGAGAAGTATCACCGGGCGATGATTCACTTTCTGTTCCGGATGGTGCACAATCAGGCGGTTGCCGAAGAGTTGGCGCAGGAGGTGTTCCTGCGGGTGTACCGCTCGCGCGAGAGCTACCGCGCGGAAGCGAAGTTTACGACGTGGCTCTACCGGATTGCGACGAACCTGGCGGTGAACCACGCACGCGACACGCGCCATGAGCGGGCGGCGCAGACTGTGTATCTGGACGCGCCGGACGAAGAGACGGGCACGACGCCGGATGTGGCTGATGACGAGCCATCGGTCGAGCAGAAACTGATGCGCGACGAGCGGATGGCGGCGATTCGGCAGCACGTGATGGAGCTACCGGAGCGGCAGCGGATGGCGGTGCTGATGCACAAGTACCAGGGGATGGATTACCGGCAGATTGGCGAGGTGCTGAAGTTGAGCGAGTCGGCGACGAAGTCGCTGCTGTTCCGGGCGTACCAGACGCTGAGGGAGAAGCTAAAAGAGTTTGTGTGAGGAAAGTGGAAACAGCCGGATAAGACCGGCGCGAAGTTGGGGGTATTGAGATGGCGACTGCACTGAAGCAATGCGATGGAATGGAAATCAGGCTGGCAGATCTGCTGCTTGCGCCCGAGACTGCGTCTGCCAAGGTGAAGGACCACGTGGCTGAGTGCGGCGACTGCCAGAAGAAGCTGGACGAGCTGCGTGCGACGATGGCGCTGATGGACAGGTGGGAAGCGCCGGAGCCGAGCCCTTACTTTATGACCCGGATGAATGCGCGGCTGGATGAGGCGCGGGAGGCTCCGCGGGCGGGATGGCTGGAGCGGCTGCGTGCGAGGTTTGCATATGGGCCGCAGATGCATGTGCGGCCTGTGGCGGCGATGGCGCTGACGGTGGTGCTGCTGCTGGGGGGCGGCGCGTATCTGGGAGTTTCAAACTGGGATCAGCCAGCGCCGGCCAAGCCGGGACAGACGGCGGTGGTGCAGGATCTGCAGCTTCTGGACAACAATGCGCAGGTTCTGGATCAGCTGGAAGCGATCTCGGGTAACGAGAATTAGTTTGGCTGCGCCGGAGAGAGGCGCGCAGCGGGGATAGAGAGCAAGACATGATGCGGGTGAACACACGAGCGAGCCGGCTGTGCTGCGCGACGTTGGTCGCGGCGCTGCCGCTTTTGTGTTTGCCGATGGCATGGTCGCGCGGGCAGCGCACCAGTGCGCCGCGGCCTGCTCCGGCGCAGAGGCAGCGGTATGAGGCACCTCGAGCGCAGAATGTGCGGCCGCAGCAGGGCGGCGGCCAGCGATACGAAAGGAACATCCAGCAGAGACCGCAGCAGTTTCGTGGTGGCGCGGCAGGGAACCAGTGGCAACGGCAGCCGGGCGCGGGTGCGCAGGGCCTGCAGCCCTACCGAGGACAGGGCTACAACCAGCCCTCCGCTCCAGCGGGCGGACAGCCGGGTTCAGGCTTCAGGGCTCCCTACAATTCGGTCGGACCGCCCGCGGGATATGGGCAGCAGGGACATCTGGGGTCGTGGCTGAATCAGCATCGCGGCGTGCCCGTGCAGCAGCAGGAGCAGATGCTTCGGAATGATCCGAGTTTCAGCCGGTTGCCGCAGCCAACGCAGCAGAGGCTCGTGCAGCAGTTGCACCAGGTGGACCAGATGCCGCAGGCGCAGCGGGATCGGCGGCTGGCGCGGAACGAGAACCTGGAGCGGATGACGCCGCAGCAGCGCGCGCAGGTGCAGGCGTCGGCGCGGCAATGGACGCAACTACCGGCTGATCGCCAGGCAGCGATGCGCGGCGCCTTTCGCGATCTGCGAGGCGTTCCTTCGGAGCAACGCTCGACGGTGCTGAGTTCCGGGCAGTATCAGCGCGCATTCAGTCCGGAAGAACGCGGCATCCTGTCGAACATGCTGAGCGCGGAGCCCTACGAGCCGGCGCAGAAGTAGGGCTCACACACCAATTCAGCGAGTGAGCGCGAGAGTCGCGCGCTGCCGAATGTCGCGCGAAGACGCTCCAATCTGAATCTCAAAGCTTCCAGGGTCGGCTTGCCATGCCTTCGTGGCGGGATTCCAATAGGACAAGGCAGCGCGGTCAAGCGTGAAATGGACCGTCTTTGTTTCGCCGGGTTTGAGCTCGACGCGATTGAAGCCTTTCAGCTCGCGCTCAGGGCGGTCGATCGTTGCATGGCCGTCGTGAACGTAGAGCTCGACGACTTCGGCGCCGGAGCGGCTGCCGGTGTTGCGCACGTTGACGCTGACCTGCACGGGCTGATCACCGGCAACCTTGCCCGGCGCGACCTTGAGGCCGCTGTAGGCGAAGCTGGTGTAGCTGAGTCCGTAGCCGAAGGGGAACTGCGGATCGACGTGTTTTGTGTCGTAGTAGCGATAGCCGACGTAGATGCCTTCGGCGTAGTTCACGACAAGATTCACACCGGGGTAGTTGGCTGCGGCGGGTGAGTCCTCGTAGCGCTTTGGCAACGTGACGGGGAGCTTGCCGGAGGGGTTGGCGTCGCCGAAGAGCACGCTGGCGAGCGCCGCGCCGCCTTCTTCGCCGCCGTACCACATGTCGAGCAGTCCCGGGGTGGAGTCAATCCACTTGGTCATGGTGACGGGATCGCCAGTGTTGAGGACGACGATGGTGTGCGGGTTGGCCTTTTCGACGGCCTGAATCAGAGCATCCTGACCGGCGGGAAGGTCCATCGTTGCCACGTCGTGTCCTTCTGACTCGAGCCTGGAGTAGCGGCCCACGACGACGATGGCGACATCGGCGTGCGAAGCGGCGTCCACGGCCTGGGCGATGTCCTTTGCGTGCGCGTCGGGCGTGTCGTGCGCGGGGTCTTCGCCTTCCATGCCGACGCCGAGCGCGTAGCTAACCTGCACATTGCCACCGGCGCGGGTACGGATGGCGTCGAGCGGCGCGATCGCGGACTTGGGACGCACCAGGGAGCTGCCACCTCCGCCGGTGCGGGCCACGGCTGCGTTGGGCCCGATGACGGCGATGGAGTGAATCTTTGCCGCGTCGAGCGGGAGCAGCGAGCCGGAATTCTTGAGCAGCACGATGCCTTCCGTGGCTCCCTGCAAGGCGACGGCGCGCTGGTCGGGCGTGTCGACTGCGCCGGTGGCGGCGTGCGGATGGTCGAAGAGGCCGCTGAGGAAGATCACGCGGAGGATGTCGCTGACATTGGAGTTGATGGCGGCTTCAGTGATGGTGCCCGCTTTGACTTCAGCGAGCACCTTGTCGGCCACGAGCCAGCCGGCGCCGCTGCCGCCCTTGATGAAGCGATCTGATTTCGTCATGGCGAGCATCTGCGGGCCGCCGGGCATTTCGAGATTCATGCCGGCGTTGACGGTGGGAGCGGTGGAGTAGGTGCTGGCCCAGTCGGAGACGACGAAGCCCTTGAAGCCGAATTCTTTTCTGAGCACCTGCGTGAGCAGATACTCATTCTCGCCGCAGTGGATGCCGTTGAGCTTGTTGTAGGCGGACATGACGTTCCACGCGCCGCCCTGCTGGATGGCGGCCTTGAAGGCGGGCAGATAGATCTCGTGCAGGGTGCGCTCGTCGATGTGGGCGTCGATGCGGTGGCGCTCGAACTCCTCGTTGTTGGCGTCGTAATGTTTGACGGAGGGGATGACGCCCTCCGCTTGCACGCCATGCACGTAAGCGACGGCGAGTTGGCCGGAGAGATAGGGGTCTTCGCCGTAAGCCTCGAAGTTGCGTCCCCACAGAGGCACGCGATTGATGTTGACGGTGGGGCCTAGGATCATGTCGCGGCCAAGGGCCTTGACCTCCTGGCCGATGGCGTGACCCTCGCGCTCGATGAGTGCGGTGTCCCATGTGGAGGCCATGGCGATACCGGAGGGGAAGGCCGTGGACTCAACCTTCTGCGCGTACTGCGCGGTGTTGGTCTGCGCCGAAGGACCGCCCCAGGCGCGCACGCCCATGGGGCCGTCGGCCATTTTGATGGAGGGAATGCCAAGGCGCGGGATGGGCGCGGAGTCCATCCACGCGGAGCCGGAGAGCATGGTGGCTTTCTCTTCGAGCGTCATGCGGCTGAGCAGGTCGGCGACGCGCCTCTCGACGGGTTGCGCTGGATCTTTGTAGGGCGCCGAGGCTGGGACGGGCGCTTGCGTGAGAGCCGCAGTGGAAGCAGTGAAAGCGACGAGCAGGGCGGAGAGGAAACGCACGGCATGGACGTGGCGCATGGGGCAGGACTCCGGAAAAAGGCGATTTCGAATCCGCCGGTCATGGTACAGGATGTGCGTTGCGGGTCACAACTGAAACGGTTGATTAGCCGGGCGGCTCATCCATGAGGCCAAGCGATGCCGAAGATGCGTCGGGTCGTGAAGCTGGGGCGAGCAGCAGCCATGCGCTGCCACCTGCGGCGAGGACGAGGCCAAGGGTGGTGCGCAGCGTGAGCGCAGGCTGCAGGAGGATGAGGCCGGCGAGACTGGTGAAGAGCGGCGAAAGAATGAAGCGCGTGGTGATGCGCGAGGCAGGGAGGCGCGGCAGGAGCCAGAAGAGCAGGAGCAGGCTGGGCGCGTCGATGAGTGTGGACCAGAGCAGTTGCGCGTGGGGTGGGGCCGACGGCAGGTGGAAGGCGGATTCGACATTGCCGACGAGAAGGAATGCAGCGGCAGAGGCCGCGCAGCAGACAACAGTGAAGGATGCGACGGAGGACGAGGGAATCTGAATTGCGAGTTGCGCCGCGCGGCAGTAGGCGGCGGCCACGATGCACACAGCGAGAAGCGCGGCGAGCCAGGCAGCGGCTACCGCAGTGGTGCGAGGCAACTGGAAGGGAAAGACGAGCAGCAGGCCTGCTGCGGCGGCGAGAGCCGCGACCAGTGTGTGGCGCGCAGGTGTGTACGGTTGCGCGATGTGGGGCTCCAACACGACGGCGAAGACTGGTACCAGCGCGAGCAAAATGACCTGCGTGAAAGGATCGATCCACGGCTGGGCGAGGCGCAGCACGAGCGCAGGGACGGCAAAGAGGCCGAGTCCGATGAAGGCGGCGGTGCGCGCTTGCGATGCGGACAACCAAATCAGTCGATTGAGCAGGGCATAGGCTGCTGCAACAACAGCGGCAAGGAGATAAGGCAATGCCAGGGTCAGCCATGGTGGAAGTGCGGACGAGGTGATGGCGGGCGCGAACTCGCTTCGCAAGGGACCAAGCGACCCGAGCAGACATAGCACGAGAAAGGCTGCGAGAGGCGTGCGTGCGGTGCGGGGCATCCCGCCCCTACGCTACAATGGAGATTGGGCTAAGGCCAAATCTTTTCGCGTATTCCACGCAAAACTGAGCAAGGAGTTTTTCTGTTATGGCGATTCCCGCCACCCAAATGCGTCCGGGCATGATCATCAAGCACAACGACCAGTTGCACCTGGTCTTCAAGGTGGAGCATCGCACGCCCGGGAACCTGCGCGCCTTTATTCAGGCCAAGCTGCGCAATCTCAAGTCCGGCGCGATGTTTGAGCACCGCTTCCGCTCTGCCGACGCGATTGAGCGTGTGGTGGTGGACGAAGTGCCGATGGAGTTTCTCTACAACGACGGCGATGATTACTACTTCATGAATCCCGAGAACTACGAGCAGACGGTGTTGAAGCACACCACGCTCGGCGATGCGGTGGAGTACCTGACGCCCAATCTGCAGATCCAGGTGAGCTACTTTGACGGGCAGGCCGTAGGCATCGAACTGCCGGGCACAGTGGAGCTGACCGTGGTGGAGACGGAGCCGGGTCTGAAGTCGGCGACTGCATC
>JBBIVH010000080.1:1397-4132 GCA_037439805.1 Acidobacteriaceae bacterium | reverse complement strand
TGAGCGGATTTGTCGGCGTGCTGGCGTGGCATGAGACGTACCACCTGGGCCAGCTCGCGTATCTGCGCGGGTGGCTGGGCTATCCGGGCATCTTTGGGTAGTGGATGGACGCTGGAGTTCAGGGGGCGGAACAGCCGGCAATAACCCTTGTGTCCTGAACAAATTTGCCCTTGACGCGCGGCTGGATCTGCGCCGCCGAGCGGGCAAGATGACGGAGAGTTCATCCGAGTCATGGGAACTGCGACGTGACAGAGCGCGCACCGGCGCGTCTACCAGAAAAGGCGAAGTCTGCCGTAAGACAGGTGAGGTCGAATTCTTGTTGCGAGTTCAAGGGCGCAGGTGGGAAGCATTTCTTTTCGCATGGATGGTATGCAGCGTGGCGGTCGGCTCTGGCCGCGCACAGGAGAATCAGGCTGGTGTCGAGGTGGCGGCTGTAGCCGCGACGGGCGAAAGCGCGGGGCTCGTAGCCGGAGCACCGGCTGGGACTGAAAAAGGCATCATCTCGGGCACGCTGCTGGATGCGAATGGCGACGTGGTGCAGGGCGCGCAGGTGGAGCTGCTGGGTAGCGCTGCAGCGCCGGTACAGACGGTGCAATCGGGCAGCGACGGGCAGTTTGCGTTTGAGCAGGTGGCGGCTGGCGTCTACCGGCTGCACATTACGGGCGCGAGCATGAGCCCCTACACCTCGGGTGAGATTGGGCTGAAGAGCGGAGAAAGCCTGATTGTGCCCGCGATCAAGCTGACGGTGACCGGTGGCGTGACAAGCGTGACTGTCGTGGGCGACCCTGCTGTGCTGTCAGAGGAGCAGGTGCGCATCGCAGTGCAGCAACGCATCGGCGGCGTGATTCCGAACTTTTACAGCTCCTATGACTGGAACGCTCCGCCGATGCTGGCGAAGCAGAAGTTTCAACTGAGCCTGCGGGCGATTCTGGACCCAGTGTCGTTTCTGATGGTGGCCGGCGTGGCCGGAGCGGAGCAATACCAGAACGTGTTTCCGGCATACGGAAGCGGATTAGAAGGCTATGGCAAGCGCTACGGCGCGGCGATGGCGAACCATGTGTCGAGCAATCTGCTGGGCCGGGCCGTATATCCGGCAATTTTCCATGAAGACCCGCGCTACTTCTACAAGGGTAAGGGGAGCGTGATGTCGCGCGCGCTGTATGCGATGTCGGCGGCGGTGATGGCGCGCGGCGACAATGGGCGCTGGAAGCCGAACTATGCCAACGTGCTGGGGAACTTTTCAGCGGGCGCGATCTCGAATGCCTACTATCCGGCGGCGGATCGCGGCGTATCGCTGACGCTGTTGAATGGCCTGGCGGAAACGGGCGCAGACGCGGCGTCGAACCTGATTCGCGAGTTTGTGCTGAAGGGGATGACGAGCCACGTGCCGAGCGGAGCGAACGGGCAGCCGTAGTTCCAACCAGAAGAAATATGCCGCGCTTCGGGAGAGAAGAATCCGGAGCGCGGCATTTTATTTTTGGCGAAGCGAGCCAGCGCCGTGCTTACAACTGCACCAGCTTTGCTTCGATGAGCGCCTCGATGGTGCCCAGGGCTTCGAGGACTTCTTTCGAGACCGGCGCGTCGACCTGCACCGCGGCAAGCGCCTTGACGGGCTTGACGCCGGCTCGTTCGCGGCCCAGAGCGAAGTTGGCGATGTTGACGTTGTGCTGGCCGAGGATCGTGCCGATTTTGCCGATGACGCCGGGGACGTCAAGGTTGCGGCAGACGAGAAGATTGCCCTCAAGCGGCGCTTCGATGTCGATGCCGTCGAACTCCAGCAGGCGGGGCTGCTCGCCATGGATGACGGTGGCGCTGGCATCGGTCTTGCCGGCCGCGGAGTGCAGCTCGACGGTGAGGACCGTGGCGGCGCCTCCGCGATGGCTGGCCTGCTTCTCCTCATGCACGCGAATGCCGCGCTCCTGCGCGACTGCGGCGGCGTTGATGCGGTTTACATTCTCCGAGCCCTGCAGCAGGCCCTGGATGGCGGCGTTGCGGACGAGGTCGGTTTTGGCCTCGGCGAGTGCGCCGCCATAGATGATGTGAATGGCCTCAATGCCGCCCTTGCCCGTCTGCGCAAGGAAGGAGCCGAGACGGCCGGCGAGATCGATGTAAGGCGCGAGCTCGACGTATTCCTCGTGGCTGAGAGAGGGCAGGTTGACGGCGTTCTGCACGACGCCGAGCTTGAGGTACTCGCGCACCTGCATGGCAATCTGCACGCCGACGGCCTCCTGCGCTTCCGCAGTAGAGCCGGCGATGTGAGGCGTGAGGATCACGTTGTCGAGTCCGAAGAAGGGCGAGTTCTTCGGCGGCTCTTCGGTGAGCACGTCGAGCGCGGCTCCGGCGACGTGACCGCTCTTGAGGGCTGCGGCCAGCGCGGCTTCGTCGACGAGCTCGCCGCGGGCGCAGTTGATGATGCGCACGCCTTTCTTCATGGCGGCGATGTTCTTGGCGTTGATGATGCCGGCGGTTTGCGGCGTGAGGCCGACGTGCAGTGTGAGGTAGTCGGAGCCGGCGATCAGTTCGTCGAGCGAGACGAGCTTGATGCCGTTCTCGCGGGCGACGGCGGCGGAGACAAAGGGGTCGCTCCCGATGATCTCAAGGCCGAAGCCTTTCGCGCGCTTCGCCATTTCAAGACCGATGCGGCCCAGACCAAGGATGCCAAGGGTCTTGCCGCGCAGTTCCGCGCCCTGGAGCGACTTCTTCTCCCACTTGCCGGCGTGCATGGATGCGTTGGC
>JBBIVH010000080.1:0-1297 GCA_037439805.1 Acidobacteriaceae bacterium | reverse complement strand
GTGAGGACTTCCCATCCCGGCTCGGCCGCAAACACGGCCAGTGTTGCCGGAGACACCTTCTCTGCCAGTACGATCTTCATGGCTTCTCCCTTGCCCTCTTGTGCGGATTTGTAATCGTCGAAGCGGATGCCCTCCTGCTCGCAGAGGAGGTCGAACATCCGCACCACGGCGGCGTGGGGTTTGCCCTCGCCGCGCTCGTATTTGGTGAGCGAGTTGGGATGCACACCCAGCCGCTCGGCCATTTGATATTGGAAGAGATCAAGCTGCCTGCGAGCGATGATCAGCTTTTCTCCAAAGGTCAGTTCGGGCATAGGTTCCTTCCGTCAGGCCTGCTGCTTCACTGCGTCAGCGTAGACCTGCTGCGCGGCGGCGACGGCCTGTCCGTATTGCACGGGCAGCTTGAGCGTGTCCTTGGCGATGTGCTCCATGGCGCCGAGCAGGGCGATGGTGTCAAGGAAGTCAAAGAAGCCGAGATGCGCGACGCGGAAGAGCTTGCCCTTCATCTCGCCCTGACCGTTGGCGATGACCGAAGCGAAGCGCGTCTTGAGCGCCTTGACCACATCGCTCGAATCCATCCCCTCAGGCACGGCCACAGCGGTGGCCGCGGCTGCCGGGGAGGTGGGCGCGAAGAGGGTGAAGCCCAGCGCAACCAGCCCGGCGCGCGTGGCGGCGGCGTTGACCTGCGCGTTGTTGACCAGCGCGATGCGGCCCTTTTCGAGGTCGCCACCGGCCTGCCCGGCGATGTAGTCGAGCGCGGCGCCGAGGCCGGCAATGAGCGCGACGGCGGGCGTGTAGGCGCTTTCGCCCTTCACAGCGTTCTTGCGCTCCTTGCGCAGGTCAAAGTAGTAGCGCGGATTCTTCGACTTCTCCATCGCCGCCCACGCCTTGTCGCTCACGCTCAGGTAGGCCAGGCCGGGGGGAATCATGACGGCCTTCTGCGAGCCGCCGATGAGGATGTCGATGCCCCAGCCATCGACGTCAAAGTGCGTGGTGCCGAGGCCAGTGATCCCGTCCACGACGAGCAGCGTTTCGGGGCTGACCTCCTGGATGAGCCGGGCGAGAGCCTCGACGTCGTGGCGGACGGCAGTAGAGGTTTCAGTGGCCTGCACAAAGAGAGCGCGGTGTTCGGGCTTGAGGGCCTTGCGAACTTCGGCAAGGCCGAAGGTCTGGCCGTAGGGCGCGTTGAGGACATCGACCTGGCAGCCGAAGGCCTTGGCGAGATCGACCCAGCGCTCGCCGAATTTGCCGGCGGTGAGGACCAGAACCCGGTCGCCCGGAGAGGTGAGGTTGGAGACGG
>JBBIVH010000079.1:0-11565 GCA_037439805.1 Acidobacteriaceae bacterium | reverse complement strand
ACGTTCACATTCGAGACGTGGTGAAGTACACGGATTACAAGCGGTTCGGGTCCACGTCGAAGATCATCTTCCAGGGGCAGGACATTACGCCGAACCAGCCCAACCCGCAAAACCAGCCCAGCCAGCCCCAGCGATAACGCTCACGCGTGAAACGAGGGGCTTCCTGCGGTGTGCTTCTGGCTCGCGTGAGGGACTGGCACTGCGAGCAGGGTGATTCGAGTCACCGATGAGCCGGGTGATTCCGGGTAACATCCATGGGCGGATGGGTCCGGGAGGATGCAGGCAGCCCGGGCGGATGGGAGGGTTATATGAAGATTCTTCTCCCCGTCGATGGTTCCGAGAGCAGCAACGCGGCAGTACAGGAGTTGGTTAGCCGACCGTGGCCTACCGGCACGCAGGTGGAAGTGCTTTCTGTGGCTCAACCGGCCCCGGAGTATCTGGACACGCAGATGATGGGGCACGCGATTCACCTGGCGTCCGTGGAGCGGGAGACGAAGCGGGCTCAGGATAACGTGGACAAGGCGATGGCGATGATTGCGCATGCTGCCCCGTCGTTCGCGGTTACGACGCAGGTGGCCGAAGGGTCGGCCAAAGAAGAGATCATCCGGGAGGCGACGAAGTGGGGCGCCGACCTGATCCTGATGGGCTCCCATGGGTACGGCCTGGCGATGCGCTTTCTGATGGGGTCAGTTTCACTTGCCGTTGCGCTGCATGCGCCGTGCTCGGTTGAGATTGTGCGCTTGAGCAAGGCCGCTCCGTCCAAAGCAGGCTGATCCGGCCCTAATAGAACAAATATTTGCGCCAGCGGTCATCGCCGTGGCCGAGCATGCGCATAATCTGTCGGCTTGTATGGAGCGAGAAGGGCCGAGGCTCGCGGAGCAGGATCATGTCGTCAAGCTCGTGCAGCAGGCGGTTGCCCTTGCGACGGTTGCAGGCATGGCAGCAGGCAACGAGGTTCTCCCAAGTGGAGTTGCCGCCGCGGGAGCGGGGAATGACGTGGTCGAGGGTGAGCTCACCGGCGGGCAGCACGATGCCGCAATACTGGCAGGTATTGCGATCGCGGAGCAGGATGTTCTTGCGCGAGAGGGCGCGCGTCTGGTGGGGGATGCGGCGGTACTCAAGAAGACGGATGACCGAGGGCATAGCGATGCGATTGCGCTGGGCGTGGAGAGTGAGGCCGTGCTCTTCTTCAGTGCGCGCGATTCCTTTGAGTACAAGCACGAGGGCGCGTCGCGCGCCGCAAATGTTAATCGGCTCATAGGAAGCGTTGAGTACGAGAACGGGCAACTGCAGCATATGGCTGGACTGCATGGTGTGCTGGCTGGCGGCCTGTCCGGCGGCCAGCGCGACGGCTCTTGCGGCGGATTTCTGCTTGCGTGCATGAATCATGGCTTTTCCCAGCGACATCTCTCTTCCCCTCGTCAAAAAGATGGTTGGTCGTGCGCGAACATGCGTGCGGGTTGCGGGTGGCGGTTGTCCGGCTGGTTGCGATGCGTACTGCCTGCCAATTGTGCATTCGTGCCGGGGTGACCAGGTGAATGACGCCGGGCGCGGGCGAGCGTGGCAACCCAGACGGAGCGGGCGCCGGCGTCCAGCAGGGCTTTCGCCGCGGAGCGTGCGGTGGCGCCGGTGGTGAGGATGTCGTCGATCAGCAGGAGATCTTTGCCGGTGACCGCGGAAGGATCGGAGACGCGAAACGCTCGGCGAAGGTTGAGGCGGCGCTGGCGGGGTGTGAGTCCAGCCTGACTCTCGGTGGCGCGCTGTCGCAGCAATGCCTGCGGGGCAAGGGTCAACTGCCAGGCGGGGTGAGTCCTGCGCAGCGCAACCAGTGCTTCTGCGGCAAGCAGACGGGCCTGGTTAAAGCCGCGACCGCGATATTTGGAGCGATGAAGGGGAACCGGTACGACAAGCAGTTCTGCCGGAGCCTCGTCTGCCAGCTGCGCGATAGCGTCGGCGAGCAGGCGTCCGAGAGGGCGCGCAACGGGCCTGAGTTTGTCGTATTTGAAGGCGTGGATGGCGTCGCGCATGCGACCGTCGTAGGCGGCGCTGGAAACGGCGCGCTGGAAGGGCGGCGGCGCCAGGCGGCAGGCGCGGCAGAGTGCGGGGTCTGAGGCGGCAGGGGCGGTGAGCGCGTCTCCGCAGCGGTGGCAGACGGCATCGGACGGGGCTGGAATCTCAGCCCAGCAAACACCGCAAATGGGAGCAGAAAGGAATCGCGGCAGGAAGTGGCCGCAGAGAGCACAGCGGGTGGGGTAGAGGACGCAGCTGAGAGCATCCACGGGACTTCGGAGGACACGCACAACCGCACGCCAACTGGCGGTCCCCGATGCGGGCAGATCGACCTGGAGTGAGCCGTTGTCCTTGTGGAAGACACACCTCACTTGCTGCGGGGCGCTGATCGTCCCGCGGATGGCGCCAGTATACGCCCGGCGGAGGCGCAGCGCCACGGGGAATCGCTATCGGACGGATGAACGAGATCACAGGCTGGCCGCGCTGCTCAAGGGGCAAGGCGATACGCGGGTACGATACACTGCAAACCGAAGGGGAGTATTGCGTCTTGCATCTGCGTGCCATGGGCTGCGGGCTTCTAGCGGCCAACTTATTTCTTTTCCATTCCTTGGGGCGGGCACAGCAGACGCCGCCCGCACCACAGCAGGGCATGAGCAGCGGCATCTCCGCGGGTGTTGCAGCCCCGGCGCAATACGACGAGCAGAAGCGGCCCATCACGGCGGGTGGTTTTGTCGAAAAGGGCCCGATTGTCTTTCAGGACATCACAAAACAGGCAGGACTTGCCGGCTGGAAGCACAAGATGGGCACGCCGGAGAAGAAGTTCATCGTGGAGACGAACGGCTCAGGGGTGTGCCTGCTGGACTATGACAACGATGGCTGGCTCGACATCTACCTGGTGAATGGGGCAACGTTCGATTCCCTTGACGGCAAGGAAGAATCGCCCCACGCTGCGCTGTTCCACAACAACCACGACGGCACATTTACCGAGGTGGCGCAAAAGGCTGGCGTGCAAAACGACCGCTGGGGCTATGGCTGCTCGGTGGCAGACTTCGATAACGACGGCTGGCCCGACCTCTATGTAGGCAACTACGGCAAGAACCGGCTCTACCGCAACAACCACGATGGCACGTTTACCGACGTGGCGGAGAAGGCCGGGGTGACGCTGGGCAATTGGTCGCCCGGTTCGGCGTGGGGCGACTACGACGGAGATGGCAACCTGGACCTTTACGTCACCGGCTACGTGCACTTCGACCGCAACAATATGCCGATTGCCGGGACGAAAGCAGTCGGATACGCCTCGTGCCTGTATCGCGGGGCAAATGTGAACTGCGGACCGCGCGGGCTGCCCGGCGAACCGGACCATCTCTTCCACAACAACGGCGACGGGACGTTTACGGACGTGACTGTGAAGGCCGGGGTGGAAGATAAGGACAAGTATTACGGATTTTCGACGATCTTCATCGACATCAACGGCGATGGCAAGCCGGACCTGGTGGTGGGAAATGATTCGGAGCCGAATTTTCTCTACATTAACAAGGGAGACGGCACGTTTGACGATCAGAGCTATGTCTCCGGATTTGCGCTGAACAAGGATGGGCGCGAGATTGCGTCGATGGGGATTGCGCCGGGGGATTACGAGAACAATGGCCTCGTTGATTTCTACGTGACGGACTTTGGCGACGATTACAAGGTGCTCTTTCACAACGACGGCGATGTGAGCTTTACCGACGTAAGCTACAAGGCGGGCATTGCACAGACGACGATTCCGTTTGTGGGCTGGGGCGACGGGTTCCTCGACTACGACAATGACGGCTGGCTGGATCTGTTTGAAGCGGATGGGCATGTTTATCCCGAGGTGGACCAGCATGACTGGGGTACGACGTGGGCAGAGCGGCCACTGCTCTTCCACAATGTGCCGGATGGGCCGAAGGAGCGGCGGTTTCAGAACGTGCCGGCGGTGACGGGTACGGGTCTGGCGGATGTGATTCCAGCGCGTGGAGCGGCCTTTGGCGACTTGTTCAACGACGGCAAGATCGATGTCATCATCAATCCGATTGATGGGCCACCCGCGCTGCTGCGGAATGTGAATCCGGATCATCACCACTGGGTGGAGCTGAAGCTGGTGGGTGGCACGAACCCTGCGAATGGACATAAAAGCCCTGCGGACGCGACCTGTGCGACGGTGTATCTGAAGGCGAACGGGATGCGGATGCGGCAGGACGTGCTGGCGAGCAGCAGCTATATCTCCGCGAATGACCGGCGGGTCCACTTTGGCCTGGGCGATGCGACGGACGCGGGCGAGGCGGAGATTCATTGGCCGTCGGGCGCAAAAGAGACGGTGAAGCTGCCGGCGGCGGATCGCATTTACACGATCGAAGAAGGCAAGGGCATCACCGGCGCGCTGTGCGAGGGCAAGCCGTGTGCCGACGCAAAGGCTCCGGCGGTTGCCGCTCGCTAACGGAAAATGAAATCAGCCACTGACTGCACAGACACGCACACGCGGCCATGGCAACGGCACAGGAGACGGAGTGCGGAAAAGCAGCTTATTCCGACGCGGGAGCGGTACGTTTTCCACTTCGCTCTTTGTATGCGCCTCTCTCTTGTGCGTGGCAAACGGGAGCAGCGCCGCGCAGAATCCGAAGCCGCAGCCGACCTCGGGCATGGGCGGCGGCATCTCTTCCGCCGGCACGTTTGCACCGGTGTACGACGCGGAAAAGCGGCCCATCACGGCAGGTGGGTTTGTTGATACCGGCACGGTCGTCTTCAAGGACATCAGTAAAGCTTCGGGGCTGGCGCGCTGGAAGCACGAGATGGGTACGGCGCAGAAGAAATACATACTGGAGACCGACGGCTCGGGCGTGGGCCTGCTCGACTATGACAACGACGGATGGCTCGACATCTACCTGGTCAATGGCTCGACCTACGATGCGCTGACCGGCAAGACCACGCCGCCCCATGCGGCGCTCTTTCACAACAACCACGACGGGACATTTACGGATGTAGCCGATAAGGCTGGCGTAACCAATGACCGTTGGGGCTTCGGCGTGGCCATCGGAGACTTCGACAACGACGGCTGGCCGGATATCTTTGTCTGCAACTTCGGCAAGAACCGGCTCTATCGCAACAATCACGACGGCACCTTTACCGACGTGGCGGAGCAGGCCGGAGTGACGCTGGGAAACTGGAGCGACGGCGCGACGTGGGGCGACTATGACGGCGACGGGAGGCTGGACCTGTTCGTCTCAGGATATGTGCACTACGACCTGAATCATCAGCCCGATTCGGACACAGGCAAGGTGCCCTTCACCTACTGTCAACTGCACGGCTTCAAGGTGATGTGCGGTCCGCACGGGCTGCCTGGCGAGCCTGACCACCTCTTTCACAACAATGGGGACGGGACGTTTACCGATGTGAGCGTGAAGGCCGGGGTGGCGGACAAAGATGGCTACTACGGGTTCACGTCCATCTTTGTCGACGTGAACAATGACGGCAAGCCGGACCTTCTTGTCGCCAACGACTCAGTGCCGAATTATCTCTACATCAACAAGGGCGACGGCACGTTCGAGGATCAGAGCTATGTCTCCGGCTTTGCGTTGAACAATGAGGGGCGGGAGATTGCGTCGATGGGGCTGGCAGTGGGCGACTACAGGAACAACGGCCTCGTGGACCTGCTGGTGACGGACTTCTCCGACGACTATAAGGCGTTGTATCGCAATGACGGCGATGCCAGCTTTTCCGAAGTCGGGGAGCAGGCGGGGATTACGCAGGCGGCGGTGCCGTTTGTGGGCTGGGGCGACGGATTCATCGACTACGACAACGATGGCTGGAAAGACATCATGATGATCAACGGCCATGTGTATCCCCAGGTGGATGAGCACGATTGGGGAACGACGTTTGCCGAGCGGCCGCTCCTGTTTCGCAATCTGCAGAACGGCAAGTTTGAGTACGTGCCGCCGGTGAAAGGGTCGGGTCTGGCAACGTTGACCTCGGGGCGCGGTGCAGCGTTTGGCGATCTGTTCAATGATGGCAAGGTGGATGTCGTAGTTAACCCGATTGATGGGCCCGCCGTATTGCTGCGCAATGTGAATCCCGACAAGCATCACTGGGTGGAGTTGAAGCTTGTGGGTGGGGCCGATGCCGCGACGGCACGCAGGAGCCCACGCGACGCGGTGGGAGCGACGGTCTATCTGACAGCCAATGGATTGCGACAACGCGAAGACGTGGTGAGCGGAGGGAGCTATATCTCTTCGAATGACCAGAGACCGCACTTCGGGCTGGGCGACGCCGCCGATGCAGGGACTGCGGAGATTCACTGGCCTGACGGTGCAAGGGAGACGGTAAGGCTTCCGGCGGTGGACCGCATCTTCACCATCACTGAGGGCAAAGGCGTCACGGGCACACTGTGCGCGACGCCTGCATGCGGCCGCAAGACGATGCGCCGACGTTGAGCGGCCCGACCAGGGTTGGATCCGGGAATAGAGAAAACCGGCATCGCCTCGTTCCGCCTCGCCGGGTGAGCCTCATCCTCAAACGGGGGCCCACCCGGCGCGCGTCCGGTTGGTGTGCCGGCGATCTCAACGGCCTCGCGATGTGCCCGGCGGCTAAAAAACCCCCGCCAGAAAGACCTCAGCCGGATGCTCCTTGTCGTAGGTCACACCGCAAGCCTCCAGTAAGGAAGGCGAAAGCGTGATGACCGGGCAATGCGAATGGGCCAGCGTTTTATAGACGATGCCGGTTCGTGCAATGGCAGTGAAGGCGGTGGCTCCGTGGGCACCCATCACAATCAGGTCGGCCTGTTGAGCGTGCGCCTGATAGAGCAGCTCCTCGGTCGGATCGCCAGGCACGACGATCGGCTGAATCTTCAGATTTCTGCGCAACTCTGCCGGAACCAGCAGGACCAGGTCCTGCTCGATCTCTTCGATGGTTCTGCCGGCCATTTCCACGGCTCGATCCTGCGGCTTGATCACGTGCTGCAGAACGAGACGGGCGTTGTGCTGCAAAGCCAGAGCGGCGGCGAAACTCGTAATGGCTGCGCTGCTTTCATTCAGGCTGACGGCGCAGAGGATGGTGTGCGTTTCATAGTTGCGATACGCGGCATCGGCGACATTCGGCCCGACGACGAAGACCGGGATGCGCGCGGTGCGCAGCACGGCTTCCGCCACGGAGCCGACGAGAAGCTTGCCGATCGGCCCCGGCGAATGGGTGCCCATCACAATGCGATCCACCTCGCGCTCACGCAGGAAGTGCAGAATCTGGTCTGCAGGCAGGCCTGGTCGCACAACCACTTCGCAGCGCACTCCAGCACTGCGGACGCGGCCGGCAATGGGTTCGAGGTGATGCATTTCCGCTCGCGCGGCAGCGGCATAGTCGTAGTAGCGGACGCCTGATGTCTCAGAGGCTGCGACCACAAGCGTGTCGTAGGCGTGAAACAGGATGAGATCCGCGCCGAACTCCTTAGCTTGAGCGATGGCAAAGCTCAGGGCCTTCTCGTTGGCCGGAATCTCGGAGGCGAAGAGGATGGTGGAAGGTTTGCTCCACCCGGGTTTGAAGATGGCAGCCATGGCAACCTCCTTGCTTCGCGCCTGTGCTTTGGCAGACGGGGTTGAGGCTGACGATGTCCGGCGGCGCAGCGGCTGGAGTGTCAAAGCGCCTGTGCAGCGATCTTGCCACGAGGGCTGCATGCCGGTTTCGGAATTTCCTGCTCATTGGACGCAGGAACGGCAAGTTCGGCTCGCCAATGAGGAAAATTGTGGGCCCAAACCGGCACGGCGTCGAGTGGAAAAGTGTGAATATTTTTGGCCGCGCAAAGAAAGGTGATGTGAATCACAGATTTTGCACCTTTCGGGCTGCTCTCCTGTAGAGGAAGCGTGGCGCTCCCCGCCGCTCCGGTATGGACCGGGCCAGGCTGCCGCGATGATGCAGGAGGTCTTGATGCAGCCCATGCAACCGATGCACAACATTCCCGCCCGTGGCGAATTGAACTATGACGAGACGCCGTTTCTGGCGATCTGGGAGGTGACGCAATCCTGCGATCTGGCGTGCAAGCACTGCCGCGCCGCGGCGCAGCCGATTGCGCATCCTGACCAGTTGAGCACTGCGGAAGGCAAGGCGCTGATCGACCAGATTGCAGCGATGCAGGTTCCGATCTTTGTGTTTACGGGCGGCGACCCGCTGAAGCGCCCGGATCTGTATGAATTGATTCGCTATTCTGCCGAGAAGGGTGTGAAGGTAGCGGTGACGCCGAGCGCCACGCCGCTGCTGACGCGCGAAGCCATCTTCAAGATGAAAGAGGCCGGCGTGGTGCGGCTGGGCATCTCGCTCGATGGATCGTCGCCGGAGATCCACGACAACTTTCGCGGGTTGCCGGGGGCGTGGACGCGGACGATTCAGGCGATCGAGTGGGCCAACGAGGCGGGCATTCCCATCCAGGTGCACACGACGATCAGCCGCCACAACGCGCAGGACCTCGACAACCTCTGCGCGCTGTTTGAGAAGCAGAAGATCGTGATGTGGAACGTCTTCTTCCTTGTTCCGGTGGGGCGAGGCCAGCTCGGCGACCTGCTCTCCGGCGAGGAGTTTGAGCAGGTTTTTGGCAAGATTTATGAGCTGTCGCACCGGGTGAGCTTCCAGATCAAGTCGACCGAGGCGATGCACTACCGCCGCTACCTGCTGCAGCACAACCTGGAAGAACGCAAGATGGGGCACGGGCATCCACATGGCGCGGTGCAGGAGTATGAACCGGGCGCGCCGACCACCGACGGCAAGACGCGCGCGATGGGCTGGGCAACGCGGCGCGTGAACGACGGCAAGGGCTTCCTGTTCGTCTCGCATGTGGGCAATGTGTATCCGAGCGGATTCTTGCCGATTCATGCGGGCAATGTGCGCGAAACGCCGCTGGCGGAGATCTATCGCGAGGCGCCCATCTTCAAGGCGCTGCGCGACACGAGCAAGCTGGAAGGCAAGTGTGGCGCGTGCGAGTTCAAGGAGATCTGCGGCGGTTCGCGGGCGAGGGCGTATGCGTTGACGGGCGATCCACTGGCGCAGGAGCCGTGCTGCATCTATCAGCCGCGCAACTGGGACCCGGAACTGGAGCAGAAGGCGTCGGCCTTTAAGGATGCGGCGCACGCGGAGACACTGGTGACGTTGTAGGCGTCTACGCTTCGCCGATTCAGAGTACGGAAAAGCAAGCGGGCAGGTGAACGAAGGATGTTCATCTGCCCGTCTGCCTTATGCGTGTTCGAACTCAATGGCTGGGAGCGGCGGCGTCCACCTTGCCCTTGAAGCGGCTGTAGACGAAAACCACGTAGGCCACGGCGAGCGCCATGCCGAAGGTCCACCAGGCGAGGCCAACGGAGAGCGTGTGCGGGCCGCTGATTGCGCGGGCGAGCGTGATGTCATTTGCGGAGCCGGTGGTGGCGGGCAACAGCGTGGGATAGACGCCCCAGCAGGCGCCAGCGAGCATGAAGAAGAGATAAACGCTCGATGCAAGAAATGCTTTGACGGGCTGCGCATTTCGGTTCCAGAACCAGAGCGCGGCGAGCGCGGCCACCACGCCCACGGGCACAATGAAGGTGACCGGGTAGTGGGAGTAGTTGTCGAGGCTGGCGGGGCGAACGGCGATGGTGGCAATAAGACTGACCACGGTGAGAGCGACTAGCGCAAGCCAGAGTGGAGTCACAATCCTGCGGGCACGCTGTTCGAGATCACCCGACGTTTTAATCGTGAGCCACAGCGCACCGTGCAGCGTGAGCGCGACGAGCGCGACGAGGCCGCCGATGACGGTGTACCAGTCGAGGATACCGGGGGCGACGCCGGGCTGCCAGTTGGTCCACAGCGGCAGGAAGAAGTAGCCGTCCGGCTGCAGCGGCACGCCACGGAGGACATTGGCCAGGGCCGCGCCGTAGAAGATGGCGAGCAGCGCACTGGCCAGGCCAAAGACGCCGTCGAGCAGCGAACGCCAGACGCCGAGATCGAGGTGGTTGCGCAACTCGAGGCTCACGCCGCGCAGCACAAGCAGCCAGAGCACAATCATCAGCGGCAGATAGAAGCCGGAGAAGGCCGAGGCGTAGAGAAGCGGAAAAGCGAAGTAGAGCGTGCCGCCGCCGGCGAGCAGCCACACCTCGTTGCCATCCCACACAGGACCGATGGAGCGCAGAGTCGCCAGACGCTCGTTTTCATTGCGCACCAGGAAGAGGTGCAGCACACCCACGCCGAGATCGAAGCCGTCGAGTACGACGTAGCCGACGATCATCACCGCAACCAGCCAGAACCAGATAAAGCCCATCATCGCGAATCTCCTTTCTCTTTCTGCATCCGTCAGGCGGTGCGATCAATCGGCGGCAACGGCCGCTTTGGAATTGGGTTCAGGTCCGTGGCTGATTTCGCGATAGACGAGAACGGTGAAGAGCAGGCCAAGGAGCGTGTAGAGGCCCATGAAGCCGAGCAGCGTGAAGAGACCGTTGCCTGCCGAGACCATGCTGGAGTAGCCCTCGCTGGTGCGCATGAGGCCATAGATGAGCCACGGCTGGCGTCCGATCTCGGCGGTCATCCAGCCGGCGGTGTTGGCGATGTAGGGCAGCGGGAAGCTGATGAGCAGCAGCCACAGAACCCAGCGGGTGCGGTGGAGCGTGCCACGCCAAAGCAGGAAGGCCGCGCCGACCATCAGCAGAACGAAGTAGGTTCCGAGGCCGGCCATGATGTGGTAGGCGTAGTAGAGCAGCGGCAGCGTGGTGGGCCACTGGTCGCGTGGAAACTGGTCAAGACCTTTGACCTCGGCCTTGGTGGTGCCGTAGATGAGGAAGCTCAGCGCGTCATTCACCACAATCGGATTATCGATCTGCTGCGTCTCCTCGTTGGGCTGGCCCATGAGCACAATGCCTGCGCCGGTCTCGGTTTTGAAGAGGCCCTCCATCGCAGCGATAGCGGCCGGCTGGTTGCGCGCAACGTACTTGCCGTGCAGGTCGCCGGTGGGAAAGATGATGAGGATCGTCGAGATGAGTCCGGCGATGACGCCGACCTTGAGGAACATGCGGCAGTAGTCTGCGTCGCCCGAGAGAAAGCGGCCTTCCAGCAGGTAGAACGCGCCGACTGCGGACATGACGAAGCTGGCCGTGACGACGGCTCCGGTCATGTTGTGCGCATATTGCAGAAGGCCCCAGGGATTGAGGAGAAGCTGCCAGAAGCTGAGGACTTCATATTGGCCGTTGGGCAGGTGGGCGTAGGCGACCGGGTGCTGCATCCAGGCGTCCGTCACGATGATGAAGAAGCCTGAGATCCATGAGCCAAGAAAGACCATTACGGCCGAGAACCAATGCATCTTTTTGGAGAGGTATTTTTCGCCATAGAGGAACAGGCCGAGGAAAGCCGACTCGAGGAAGAAGCTGAAGACGCCCTCCATGGCGAGGGGCTGGCCGATCACGCCGCCAGAGAGTCGCGAGAAGCGCGCCCAGTTCGTGCCGAACTCGAACTCCATAGGAATTCCGGTGACGACGCCGAAGACGAAGTTGATGCCGAAGATGCGTCCCCAGAAGCGCGCGGCGCGGTCCCACTTGTCGA
>JBBIVH010000078.1:0-11568 GCA_037439805.1 Acidobacteriaceae bacterium | reverse complement strand
GCAGGCGCGTCCGAATGACTACGAAGCAGGAATCGCGCAGACGGAGGCTATGTGGCATGCCGGCGAAGTAGCGCGCGCGAAAGACGCGGCAAATGCGCTCGTGGCAGCACATGGCACTGCCGATGCGCATCGACTGGCGGGCGAGATCGATGAAGCATCGGGCGATCCGCTCACTGCCGTGAGCGAGTTTGACACCGCGGCGCGACTGGAGCCAAGCGAGCAGAATTATTTTGAGTGGGGATCGGAGCTGCTGTATCACCGCGCGGTGTGGCAGGCGCAGCAGGTCTTCGAGCAGGGAACGAAGCTCTATCCGCGATCGGCGAGGATGCTGACGGCGCTGGGCGGCGCGCTGTTTGCGGGCGCGCTGTATGACGATGCGGCGCAGCGTTTGTGCGCTGCAGCGGATCTGGATCCGGACAATCCTGAGCCGTATCTTTTCATGGGTAGGATTGAGATTGCTGCGCCGAATCCACTGGCCTGCGCGGAGCAGAAGCTGGACTGGTTTGCGACGAAGCATCCTGAGAATGCGCTGGCAAGCTATTACGATGCGATGGCGCTGTGGAAGCGCCAGGAAGGCGCGTCGAGCGCGGAGACGGTGCATGCGGTGGAGGCGCGGCTGACGCAGGCGGTCGCGGCCGATCCCAAGTGCGCGGATGCGTATCTGCAGCTTGGGGTTGTGAAGGCAGCGCAGCGGGAGTATGCGCAGGCCGTGACGTATTACACGAAAGCGATTGATGCGAATTCCGAACTGAGCGACGCGTACTACCGGCTGGGCGTGGCCTACGACCGGCTGGGCGAGCGGGAGAAGGCGCAGCAGGAGTTTGCGCTGCACGACACGATCAAGAGGCGGCAGGCGGCGGCAGTGGACCAGCAGCGGCGCGCGGTGAAGCAATTCCTTGTAATTCCGGAAGCGAAGACGGCGCAGCCCGAGGCGCACTGAAGCAGGGCCTGCGAGTCGAACTCGATGCATGCCGCGCTGCTTCTACTTCGCGTGCAGATCGAAGGGAACGAACGCGCCGGCGCCCTCGCGAATGGTGATGATCTGGTTGGCCTTGACGTTGGTGAAGCGTTCAGTCTTCTGCGTGGTGGGCCACTTGACCTCAATCACATCGACCGTCTCTGCGCTGCCGAGGCCGAAGTGGAGACGAAGATCGTTCTGCGACATGACGCTGCCGCCGCTGATCACTTCATTGATTTGCGCGTGCTTGCCGGTGACGACGCGCACGCGCGCGCCGATGGCGGTGCGATTGCAATGCGTGCCGACGAGCTTGATCTTGATCCAGTTCTGGCGCGAGCCGGTGTTGTGAAGCAGAGACGGCGGATCGTTCATGTTGAGGACGAGGATGTCCATGCCGCCGTCATTATCGTAGTCACCAAAAGCGGCGCCGCGGCTTGAAAAGCGCTCGGTAATGCCAGGCCCCATCTCCGCCGAGACATCTTTAAAATGGCCGTTGCCGAGATTCCTGTAGACCAGGCGCGGATTCTTGAAAGTCTCACCGAAGTTGTACTTATCAACCTCGGGATAGACGTGGCCGTTGACCTGCACTATGTCGGGCCATCCGTCGTTGTCATAGTCGATGAAGCCGCAACCCCAGGCGACGTAGTTGTTGTTGATGCCGACACCTGCAGTGAATGAAACATCGCTGAAGGTCCCGTCGCCGTTGTTGTGGTAGAGGTCGCATGTATCGTCGGCAAAGTTGGTTTTGAAGATATCGAGCCAGCCGTCGCAGTCGTAGTCAGCGATGCCGATGCCCATGCCGGCCTGCTCGTGCCCGTCATCGTTGTAGGCGCAACCGGCCATCACGGCCACGTCTGTGAATGTGCCGTCATGATTGTTCTGGAACATCATGCTGGGTTGCGAATCGACAGCGACGTAGATGTCGGGCCAGCCGTCGTTGTCGAAGTCGCAGGAGACCGCGGTGATGGAGTAGCGCGGGCCGGGCTTGAGGATGCCGGCCTTCTCTGAAACATCCGTGAATGTGCCATCGCCGTTGTTGTGGTAGAGGATGTCGGTGTCGCCGGGAAGGCCGCGCGGGCCGCACATGGTGGGGATGCCCTTCCACTGGCAGAAACTCATGTCCTGCGGGCTGAGCGGCTTATCGGGGTCGAGCTTGATGAAGTTGCAGACGAAGAGATCGAGATGACCGTCGCGGTCGTAATCGAGAAAGGTGCAGCCGGTTCCCCAGCGGCCGTGCTCCTGCGCAAGGCCGGCCTGACGCGTGACGTCCGTGAAGGTGCCGTCGCCGTTGTTGCGAAAGAGAATGTTATGGCCCCAGAAGGTGCAGCAGAGATCGTCCCAGCCGTCGTTGTTGTAGTCGCCCACGCAGATGCCGGTCTGCCAGCCGGTGCGCTTGAGGCCGGAGTGTTCTGTTACGTCAGTGAAGGTGCCGTCGCGATTGTTCTTGTAGAGGTGCGTGGTAGGCTCAGCTCCCGGCGCCCATGTCGTATTCAGACGGTTGCCGTTGGACATGTAGATGTCGAGCCAGCCGTCGTTGTCGTAGTCAAAGAAGGCGATGCCGTTGCCTTTGGTCTCAATGATGACGCGCTTATGATCGACGGCGCCCCAGACGTTGGGGAGGTTGAGGCCGGCCTTCTGTGCCACGTCAATGAACTGCACCGGCGAGCCGGGCGAGGCAGCGACGGCAGCCTCTACGCGCGCGCTGCGGTTCCATTTCCATAGCGGTGTGGCCAGCATCTCAAGGAGCGTGCCGCCGAGAAGATTGAATGAGGTGCCAAGGAAACGCCGACGCGGAAGAATCATGATGTGCGGCCATTATAGAAAGGGGCTGAGAGGGTTGGGAAGCATGCGCTGCGAGCGGACGCGGACTTTGTCATCTCCGTGCGACACGAGGGAATGCCCGGGGCACGATCCCAACGCCTTCTTTGACGGCGATAATCTGATCGGCTGCGATGTTCTGCAGCTTGTCAACCTGTCCGCTGGGCCAGGTGATGACGAGCGAGTCAACCACGCTGCGCTTTGCAAGGCCAAAATGGATGCGCGAATCGCTGGCGGACATGTAGCTTGTGCCGCCTTCAGCCTGGAGAACCTGCGTGACTCCGCCCGAGATGAGTTTGAGGGAGGCGCCGATACCGTCACGATTCGACTTTGTGCCGATGAGCAGCACTTCAAGCCAGTGATTCGCGTTGCCTCCATCATTGCGCAGCAACTCCGGGTAGTCTCCGCGACAGTTGATGACGACGCCGACGGCGCCATCGTTGAGGAAGTCGGCCGTGGCGAGGCCGCGCCCCGCGACCGAGTGCATGAAGTCCGGCCCCATCTGATCGGAGACCTTCTCGAACTTTCCTTTGCCAAGGTTGTGAAACATCAGCAGAGGCTCCTCGTATGAGATTTCGCTGTGATAGAGCCTGACGTTATCGACCATGGCGCCGTTGGCCTGCACAATGTCGGGCCAGCCGTCGTTGTCATAGTCGATGAACTTGGCCGCGACGCCGCTGAGAGTGACGGCCTTGTTGCCGATGCCCGAGCTGTAGGTGATGTCGGTAAAGGTGCCGTCGCCGTTGTTGTGATACAGGCGATTCAACTCGAAGTCGAGGTGGGTAATGTAGACGTCCACCAGGCCGTCGCCGTCGATGTCGGCTGCATCGATGCCCATACCAGCTTCATAGCGGCCATCCTCGCTGGCGGCCAGACCGGAGAGCAGCGACTCGTCTGAGAATGTGCCGTCGTGGTTGTTGCGGAAGTAGAAGTTCGGCCAGGTGTCATTGGCAACGGCGATGTCGGTCCAGCCATCATTGTTGAAATCGGCGAGGACGACACCCATGCCCTTGGCCTCAGGCAGGCCGACGCCGGATTTATCGCTGACATCGGTGAAGGTGCCATCGTGATTGTTGTGGAAGAGCCGGATGTGCTCCCCGTGATATTCGTTGGGGCTGCAGTAGGCGCGATAGCCGGGCGCGCGTTCGCCGCACCAGAGATTGTTGGCCGGCGTCCACTGGAGATAGTTCAGCACAATCAGATCGAGCCAGCCATCCTTGTCGAAGTCGAACCATCCGGCGCTGGTGGACCATTGACCCGCATCGGCCACGCCCGCTTTTGCGGTGACATCGGTGAAGGTGCCGTTGCCGTTGTTGTGGTAGAGGATGGCGCTGCCGTAGCCGGTGACGTAAAGATCCGGGTATCCGTCGTTGTCAAAGTCGCCGACGGCAACACCCTGGCCGTAGTGTCCTTCTCCGCCGACGCCGGATTTTGCGGTGACATCGGTGAAGGTGCCGTCACCGTTGTTGTGATAGAGCGCGGAGTGAAGCGGGCTTGAGGGCTTATACGCGTCGGTGGCGCCGGCCTGGATGAGGTACAGATCGAGAAGGCCGTCCTGATCATAGTCCAGCCATGCGACGCCGGTGCCCATGGTTTCGAGGTAGTACTTCTGGTCGCTATTGGTCGAGTCCTGCTTCCATGTGATGCCGGCCGACTTGCGAATGTCCGTGAAATGAACAGGAATACCGTCGGGCGCTTTAGGCGGCGCGGTCTGCTGCGCTGGAGCCAGTGCACCAAGGCAGAACGCCAGCGCGGCAGGAGCGGCGATGCGGAGGGGGAAGAAGGGGCTGCGCATTCTCATAGGGTTCGATCAGCGAGGGACAGGGCAAACTGCAGCAACTGGGCCTTGTCGTTTGCAGTGAGCGTAGCCGGCGCCGGCATCTGCGACGCGGAGGCGCGGTCGAGAACCTGCTCGATGCGATCAATTTCGAGCGTGCCGCTGGCGCTGCTTCCCTTGAAGCGATTGAGCACCTCGCGCGCTTTGTCGATCTGGCCGGTCTGGAAATAGAAGACGCCGAGTGTGGAGTAAGCGCCGGTCCACTCGGGCAGCAGATCAACGGCGCGCTTGAAGTCATCGATGGCCTCGGTGTCTTTGCCCTGCAAAGCTGCGGTAAGGCCGAGGCCCCAGTAGAGCTTTCCTGAGCCTGCGATGCGCGACTGGCCTTTGGCCAGCACCTGCTGCGCCGCGGCGATGTCGTTGCTGCGCAGGTTCAGCAGCGCAAGCGAGAGATAGGCGCGATCGTCGTCAGGGTTGCGCTTCATGGCGTCTTCGTAGATTTGACGCGCGGGAACCTGCTGGCCGAGATGCGCATAGATGTCGCCGAGCAGCGAGAGGTAGCCGTTGTCGTTCTGGCCCTGCGTGGAGATTTGCCTCGCAACGTCCAACGCCTGCGCGTAGTCGCGCTTTGCAAAATAGGCATTGGCGAGATCGAAGCGAATGTCGTCAGAGGCAGGGTTGGCCTGCAGGGCAAGCTGGAAGTGCTGAATCGCGTCGTCGTAGAGATGGTACTGCGCCAGCAGCACGCCCGTGCCGGCGAGGGTGCGATAATCGCTGGCGCTGAGTTTATCGAGTTGCGCAATCGCGGCCTTCGCATCATCAATCCGGCCGAGCTTGAGATAGGTCTTGGCCAGAAGGTAAATATCCTGGGGCTGGTCGGGATGCTTCTGCACCTGATTGATCAGCTCGTTGAGATCGAGCTCGTTGCGCGCGCCCTGCGAAAGACTGAGGCGATTGTCGAGATAGTCGAAGAGGTGCTGATAGGGAAGAGGGCCGGTGGGCGCGCTGCGCGAGAGGGTCTTGAAGACATTCAGATCGCGATCGGCCGCATCCATTTCGTGCAGGCTGCGCTCGACCATGGCGAGCTTGTAGTAGCCGGTGGCGGGGTCGTGGCTGACCTGGACGTACTTGCGCAGAAGCGGTTCGGCTTCCGCGTAGCGACGCGCTACGATGCGAAGATTGGCGAGTTCGAGCAACGCCTCAGGAAAGC
Organism: Acidobacteriaceae bacterium; assembly: GCA_037439805.1. Taxonomy (GTDB): domain Bacteria; phylum Acidobacteriota; class Terriglobia; order Terriglobales; family Acidobacteriaceae; genus Telmatobacter. The sequence goes on along the minus strand of JBBIVH010000078.1, from coordinate 5,805 downwards.
TGGGATTGACCTGCAGCGTCTGCTGGAAGTAGGAATCGGCGGCCGCGGCGTTGCCCTGGCGCTCGGCGATGTAGCCAAGGTTGAAGAGGCACGGCGTGCTGTGCGGGTCGAGCTTGAGCCCCTTTTCGAAGTAAGTCTTTGCTTCATCGAAGCGGCCGAGATTGCGATAGGCGAGTCCGAGGAAGGCGTAGGAACGCGCGGAGCCTTCGACCTGCACGAGCTGGTTGAAGGCCTCGATTGCTTTATCGACCTTGCCCGCCATGAAGTCGCTTTCACCGAGCGCGGCGAGCAGATCGGGACGGCCGGGCGCGGCCTTGAGACCTTCTTCAAGAAGCGGGATCGCATCCTCAAAGTAGTTCTGCGACATGCTGACCTGTGCCATCTGAAAGAGGATGTCAGGATTCTGCGGCGCGAGCTTGCGCGCCTGCAGCAGCAGGTCCAGCGCGTCGAGCGGGCGCTGCTCACCGGTATAGGTCTGGGCGAGCACGGAGAGCGCATCTACGGAATCGGGGCGGAGTTTGAGGGCGCGGTTGAGTGTGAGATCCGCTCGGGCGAACTGCGCGGTGCGCAGATACACAAGACCGAGGTTATAGAGAATCTCGAAGCTGCCGGGCTGAAGCGCGTCGGCCTTTTCGAGCTCGGCCTGCGCGGGCACGTACTGCTTTTGCGAGGCGAGCAGCACGCCGAGCGAGAAGTGGACCTGCACGTTGTTGGCTGCCTGGGCTGACAGCGCGCTGGCGGTTTTGAGCGCGTCCTGCGTGTGCTGCGCGGCCAGATAGGCACGCACAAGGTTGAGCCGTGAGGCCGCCGTGGGCGGATGAATCCGTTCGAAGTGCGGAATGGCCTGGGCGGGCTGGCCGCGCATCATGAGCAGAACGCCGAGCGCGTAGTTCGCGTCCTGGTCAGAGGGGCTGAGACGAAGCGCCTCGTGAAACTGCTGCTCGGCCTGGTCGAGATGATTCGCTGTGGCGTAGAAGTTGCCGAGATTGACGCGCGTCTTGACCGAGCCGGGTGCGAGTTGCAAGGCCTTACCGAATGCTGCGAGAGCGTCCTGCGGATCCTGCAGCTCACTGTCAATCATGCCGAGGAGGTTGTAGCCTTCGACGCTTGCGGGGTGAAGCTTAATCGCGTCGAGGACCGCGGTGCGGGCCTCATGAAGACGATGCTGCTGAAGCAGCGACTGCGCCTCGTCAAACTCGCCGGAGCGAAGAGTCCCCGGCTGCTGGGCGGGAGTTAAATTCATCGTCAAAAAAAGAACGCAGCAGAAGAGGAACGGCGTGAAACCGGCGAGGAGACGACGCATGGCGACGAATACTTTGACCAAGACGATCTGACCGGCGCCCTGAAGATGATGGCGCATTGCGTTCAAGGCCCTCATTGTAGCATTTCCAAAATTTGTTTTGCGGCAGCGTTGCCGGGCTCGATGCGAAGCAGCGGATCGAGAACGTCGCGCGCTTTCTGCCGGTTGCCTGTAAGGAGATAGAGCCGCGCGAGATTGAGGTAGGACTGGTCATATTGCGGCGCGACCTCGATTCCCTTCCTGAACTGCTCTTCCGCTTTGGCGTAGTCCTGCTGATGAACGTAGAGCACTCCGAGATTATTGAGAGCCTCGGGATACGCGGGGCGAAGGTCGATGGCTTTCTGCAGGGATGCAGCGGCGCGCGCCATCTGATTCTGCTGGGCATACAACATGCCGAGGGCGTAGAAGATCTCGGGATCGTCAGGCTGGTACTGGAGAGCTCTATTCAGATTGTCTTCTGCCCGATCGAACTGATGCGCGCGGCGGTAGAGGTTGCCAAGGTTGAGCAGCGCCGTGGCATAGGCGGGGCGCAACTGCAGCGATTGCTGAAAGTCGGCGACCGCTTCATCCAGCTTTCCCTGCTGCGCGGCGATCATGCCCAGATTGTTCCAGGCCTCCGGATAATCAGGGCGCAGTTGCACCGTTCTGCGGAGATACTCCTCGGCCTGCGGAAGATTCTTTTCGCGCAGGCTGAGCGTGCCGAGGTTGTAGTAGGCATCGGCATCATCCGGCTTGGCCGCAATGACCTGACGGAAGGATTCGGCGGCCTGATCGAGATAACCATGCTGGAACATGGCGACGCCGTAGGTGAAGTCGTTGCGGTGAAAGGCATCCCGCATGAGCAGGCCGGGGAACGGCAACGCGGCTCGCATGCGCTCTTCCTGCGTCGTCGGCACCTCTGACAGGTCGCGCAGCAGTTGCGTCGCGCTGAAGCTGCCCTGATAGACACGGACGATCATGCCGGATGCATCTACGAGAAATGCGACAGGGATTGCGAGGTCGCGATGGCGGTCGAAGAGGTGACGGTAGAGGATGTTGTAGATGCCCGCAACCGGATCGGATACAGCGAGCACGGGAAAGCTGAATTGCAGGTCTGTCGCAGCGTGGGATGCGGATGCCTCAGCGGAAGCAGCGTCGAGCTGCAGGGCGAGCACCTGCAGGCGCGCGGACTGGAGCTTTGCGATGTCGGATTGCAGAGCGTGCAGTTGATCGATGCTCGCGGGCACACCGGCAGACCAGAAGCAGAGCAGAGCGAAGTTGCCTTCGAGCGATTTCAAAGAAGGTGTTGCGCCGGAGGCATCGGGCAGAGAAAGATCGGGCGCCTTAAGCGGCTGGATAAGCCAGGTCTGCACCTCGGCCGGCAGCGCCTCACCGGGTGGGACGGATGCGGCCGTGGCGAACGCAGCAGGCGTCGCGCCGAAGGGCACGGCCTGCGGGGTGGAGTTGCCTTCCTCAATGTGGAAGCGATGGCCCGGCTGAAGACTTTCAAAGACCTGAGTCTGGCCGCTGGGCCAGCGGACGGTGGCGCGGATGGGGTCCGCCGCGGCGCCGACGCCGAAGAACAGCTCGCGGCTGTGCTGCGCGAGAAATCCGGTTCCGGCCTGAAGATAGCGCGTCTGGCTTAGCTTGCCGGTCTCGACGGAGATGGCTGCTCCGATGGCGTCACGATTGCTTTGCCGGCCGCGAAGGCGAAACGACACGGCAGCGCCGATGCCCTGCATCGCATTGCGCAGAATGCGCACCTGCGGCGCGTTGCGATTCTTGAGGATGATTTCAAGGCGGCCATCGCGGTCGATGTCGGCAAGGACGAAGGTGCGGCTGTCCTCAATACAATCGAGGCCCGCCGGTCCGGACACCTCAGAGAACGTGCCGTCGCGGTTGTTCACAAAGAAGACGTTGCGCGCGTAGCCATGCCATGAATAGTCGGAGCGGATGAGCTCGTTGATCGCGTTCCATCCGCGCTCGTAGGCGAGGGCCGGAGTGTTGTTCTCCGGCGATTTGGCGACGACCTGACGCCAGAAGAAGCTGGCGAGGTCTGTGCGTTGCGGGCCGGAGATGTAGCCGTTGGCGACGTAGAGGTCGGGGTAGCCATCGTGATCGAAGTCGAAGAAGTCCGATGACCAGGACCAGCGGCCCATTGCGACGCCTGCGTGCTGGCCGGCGTTGTCAAACGTGCCGTCTCCCCGGTTGCGATAGAGTGCGTTGCCGCGCGCATGGCGCTGATAGAGGCCGCGAATGTGGGGAGACGCATCGCGGTGAAACTGGGCCTGATTGGAGACGCGCTGCCCTGCGGCCTCCCACATGCTCGGCACGTAGACATCCTGTTTGCCATCGTCATCATAGTCACACCAGCAGCAGGCCATGCCCGCGCCAACGCCTTCCACGCCTGCCTCAGCGGATGCATCGGTGAATGTGCCGTTGCCGTTGTTGCGATAGAGCTGTGAAGTGCCGAAGTCGTTGGAGACGAAGAGATCGAGCGCGCCGCCCGCACGCGACGCTCCCCATGCGGCGGCGAAGCTGTAGCGGTTGTTTTGGACATCGAGACCAGCAGCCTGCGTGGTCTCGACGAAGACTCCGTTGCCCTCGTTATGCAAGAGGCAGTTGGGTGGGCCGTTGCGCGCGTCGTAGTAGGGGATGGGATAGTGATACTGGTCGAGGCCGAGGTAGTACATGTACAGGCAGAAGTAGATGTCGAGGCGTCCGTCGTTGTCATAATCCGCAATGGCTGCGTGGGTGAAGGTTCCCTGTGGCGGGCGCTTGAACTGAAAGGCGTCGCGCTTGAGAGTGAAGCTTCCGCTGCCGGTGTTGCGGAAGAGAAGCGGCCCGGTGCCGCAGACGACGAGCAGATCCTGCAGGCCGCGATTGTCGAAGTCGGCAAAGAGGGCGCAGGCGGTGTTGTCGAGGACGCCGACTCCGGCCTTTTCGGTCACGTCTTCAAACGTGCCGTCGCCGCGATTGCGATAGAGGCGGTTGGGCAGGCCCGCGGGCTGGCAGACGTAGAAGTCGTCGAGACCGTCGCCGTCGAAATCGCCGGCCGCAAGGCCGTTGTTGCAGTAGATATCCATTCCGATGGCGCCATCGAGAGTGGTGCGCCAGTAGTCGGCTCCGTGCCGCATCTGCCGGTTGTACGAATCCGTATGGCCCAGAGCCTGAGGCGTGATTTCAATGAATGTGGGCCCGCGCACGATGGAGAGCGTCTCTTCGTCCGCCTCCCATCGCGTGGCCTTCCACGCGGCTGGTGCGGAAGACTGCCATGTAACGCGCCATGTGCCGACGCGCTCCTCCTGCCTGCCATCGTTGCGCTCGGCAACGATGTCGTAGCGAATCTGTGCCTGCGCGGTGAGCGGAGAGCCGGGCGATGCGTCGATGGCGAAGATTTCGAACTCGGCTGTCTTGACGTGGCGCAAACCGGCAAGCCACTTGTCTACGCTTTCCAGGAACGCGGCGGGGCCGGGCTGCAGGGCTGCGTTGAAGCGCCGGCGCGTGACCTCGATGCCAAAGGAGGCGCGCACGGCTTGCTCTTGCGGATTGCGCAGAGAGACGGCCTGAAGCGAGTCATCCAGCGCAGGCTTGAGCGCGGAGGCATTTGCAACCGACGCGCGCAGCGCCTCGCCCCAGTGCGCAAGAATTTGCTCGATCTCAACGGCGAATTTCTCAGTGATGTATTCGTCTGTGCCGGGCGGGATGAGGCGGAAGATGTCGGCGAGCGGGGACTGCGCGGGATCATGCGGTCGATAGCGCGCCTCGGCTAGTTCGGCCTCACCGAGAAGAGCGAACGGCGCAGTGCGGAGCGAAGGCAGGAGCGAGGACGCGCCCGCCAGTAGCGACGGGCGCAGAAACAGCGGCCCCAGACCAAGGCCTTTGAGCAGAGTTCGGCGTGAGAGCGGAGAGATGCTGAGATCGTGGTGGGACATGGCGCCCGCAGGGCCTGATTGGCCGGAAGGTTGTTCGCATCATAGCATTCAGCTGCGAGCGTCCGGAGGGGCCCGGAGTGCCTGAACGAAGGACAGCCGGAGCGGAGACAGTGATCCGTTGAGAGCGGAGACAGAGCCTGCGCTCCAATACAGATATTATTTCCGGATGCGATATCCGATTTACCTGACTCAAGTTACTCACGGGAATTGGGTTGGTGAAGTCTCCGCCCCGGACGCTGCGGGAGCCTGAGTCCTCCAAAGGGTCTGGGCTTATCTCAAACTTTTGATTGACAAATCCTTGAAAAACGGACTACGCTTTTCCGGACGCTGATGAAAAGGTTTACATGGCGTCGTATTCCTCCCAGTTGAGCAATGTCCTGCCGGTCTTTGGGGACCGGCGCTTTGAGGTTGTGAGCAAGAAAGACGGAGGTTTGGAATGGGCCGTGAACGCAACACAAATCAATGGCTCCGCATGGCTAGCCGCATAGCGCTCGTATGCTTGTGCGGTTTTCTGCTTCAGGGCAGAGGCGCATTTGGCCAGGTCGACGAAGGAGCGATCACCGGAACGGTGCAGGATAGTTCCGGCGCGGT
>JBBIVH010000077.1:9023-11671 GCA_037439805.1 Acidobacteriaceae bacterium | reverse complement strand
TGGAGCGTTCTACGACACGCCGCAAACAATGAACGGCGAATCGCCGCTGGGCGCGTTGGCGGCGAGGCGCAAGCCGCTCCAGGATTCGCCTACGCCTGCGGGCAATCCCACGGCGGCGGCGGCCCTGGTGCGCCTGGAATCGCTGAGTGGTCACGCTGCGTACCGCGAAGCGGCGGAGGACACGCTGGGGTCCTTCACGGGCATCGTGGAGCACTTTGGTCTCTATGCGGGAAGCTATGCGTTGGCGCTGGAACGTCTGCTGCTGGACCCACTGCAGATTGTTGTGCTGGGGGACGGCGCAGAGGCGGATCATCTGGAGGCGCTGGCGGTTGCAGGATTCGCGGTGCATAAGACCGTGGTGAGACTGGCGCCGGAGAAACTGGTGGCCGGCGGGCTTCCACCCGCGCTGGAGGAGACTGTGCTGCATACTCCCGTTCCTGCCGGTGCGAAAGCATGGGCGCTGGTCTGCAAGGGACGCACCTGCCTGCCGCCGATTGTGGATGCAGACGCATTGTTGAAGGCCCTGCAGCAGAGCGACACAGCGCAGGGTTGATTCATTCGCCTGAAAAAGGATTGCTCTCGGGCGCTTTGGCGGATGTGGGATCGTGTGCAGGAGCAGGTTCTACGGCGGACTTTCGACCGGGCAGCGCAGCAGAGCTTGTCGTGCGATTGAAGACGCGATACGGATCGCCGGGGAGCAGGTTCTTCTCTTCGAGGGCGAGGCGGACGCGGCGGCGGAACTCGCGCACAGGAGCAAACTGTCGCTGCGCGCGGGTCTTGAAGAGGACGGGAAAGATCATCTCGGAGCCTCTTACGGCATCGACCCCGAGAATCTGCGGATCGGTCACGAAGTCCTCGCGAAAGGCCTCGCTGGTGCGGATCTGCATGGCAATGTCTTTGAGCAGGGCGAGCACCGCATTCGGGTCAGCGGAGTAATCGACGCTGATGTTGATCGTCGCGATGGAGTAGTCGATGCTCTGGTTGGCGACGGTGGTGATCTGCGAGTTGGGAATGACGTAGAGCGTGCCATCGGCGTCGCGGACGGTGGTCTTGCGCAGAGTCATGGCTTCGACGACCCCGGCGACTCCAGCGACGCGCACGGTGTCGCCGACGTTGAACTGGTCCTCGACAAGAATCAGAACGCCGTTGAGCATATCGCGAACGATATTCTGCGCAGCGAGGCCGATGGCGACGCCGGCCACTCCGGCGGAGGCGAGGAGCGGGGCCATATCGACGCCGACCGCGACGAGGAACTGCATGGCGGCGATGGCGACGATGATGGCGAGACCCGAGGTACGTATCACGCCGGCCAGAGTCCTGACCTGGCCGATGCGGCTGGGGCCGGCTGCATGCCGCTCCGCGATGGCAATCATCCGCGCCGTCGCGAGGCGCAGCAAGCGGTTCAGAACAAAAGCGATAAGAACCACCACGATGAGATGTGGCAGCTTGGTGTGGAGAAATTCCTGCGTATCGTCGATCCACTCGTCGAGAACTTTGCCCAGGAACCTGCCCTGCGCGAACCAACCGGTCCGGATGGCGAGCAAAAAAGGATGCATCCCAAACTCCTCTTTCTAGACTAGACTGTGCGCAGAGAAATCCGGGGCATGTTTCCCTTGCGTTCCCCATCCCGGACCCGGAAACGCCCCGATCCCACAGTGAGCAGGCGAGATGGAGGTGTCTATGAGACAGAGCCTCTACGGCATAATCAAGCAGCGGGCGAAGAGTGTGGGCGCGCCCACAGGTGGCAAGGCGCTGGTGAGCAGCGCGCTGCTCGTGACTCTTTCTGCAGGATTGCTTGTGGTGATGGCGGGCAGCGTTCATGGGCAGGCTACGCAGCCTGCCGCCTCGCATGAGCCGCAGCAAAAGCCTGCTGCGCCGGCGGAGACGGAAAAGTCCGCGAGCGATGCCGTGAGTTTGCAGCCGGCAGCAGGCCCGCAGGACATCAGCCCGGAGGCGAAGCGGCGCAGAGAGATGAGCGAAGAGAGCGCCGAACTGCTGAGCCTCGCAATTGCGCTGAAGGCTGAAGTCAACAAGACGAATAAGGATATGTTATCGATGGGCGTAATCAGAAGAGCGGACGAGATCGAGCGGCTGGCGAAGACGATGCGGCGCAACCTGAAGCAGTAAGGCAGAAGATGCGCGAGGCGCGCTGGGATCGATTGACGGCGTAAATCGAAGGCAACGCGCGGGAGGCGAGAAGAGGGGGTCTGCATGAGGACGGTCAGCGAATTTCCAAATGGTCGAAATCCCAGCTGGGCTGGCGGAAAGCGCCGCTTCTTGAGACTGCTGCATGGCGCGATGTTTCTGACGATCGCGATGTTCGGCATGGTTTTTGCCGGGCAGGTGTACGCGCAGGGAGCGGGCGGCCAATCGGTGAGCACGCCGCCCAAGCCGGAGGGATACATCCTGCCTGCGGCGAATCGCCCGCCTGACGCGAATGATCGGCTGCTGATGAGCGACAGGCGGACCAGGAGTCAGAATTTTGATAAGGCCAATGCCGAGCGAATGCTGAAGATTGCCGATGAGACCTCCAAGCTGCTGATTCTTACTGAGGATCTGAAGGCCAGGATGGACAAAATAGGTCGAGGCCCTTATCCGCCTGAGGTGGCCAGGGAGATGCAGGTGATTGAGACCCTTGCTCACGATGT
>JBBIVH010000077.1:6286-8923 GCA_037439805.1 Acidobacteriaceae bacterium | reverse complement strand
GGAACTGGACGGCGCAGGGGGCGATCTCACTCCGGAACAGATGAACAATGTGAGCCGGATTGAGAAGCTTGCACACAGCGTGAAGGAAAAGATGCGCGATGCGGTTTCGCCGGGACCAACGGTCGAGAGCCCGCTGAACCCGCCTCTGCATTAACCCAGTGGAACGATGGCCGGGTTGCGACCGATGGTTGCTACAATCATGGATGGTCCGGGCGAGCTTCGCCCCTGAGAGGCAGGCATGGGATCTGTGGTTTCCGGCGCAAGCAAGTCTGCGAAGACGGCCGGTCTTGCTCCTGAAAAACTCGTTGAAATCTACAGGCTGATGTATCTGTCGCGGCGGATTGACGATCGCGAAATCCTGCTGAAGCGCCAGCAGAAGATCTTCTTCCAGATCTCCGGTGCAGGACATGAGGCTTTGCAGGTTGCGGCTGCGCTGGCGCTGAAGCCTGGATACGACTGGTTCTTTCCGTATTATCGAGATCGGGCGCTTTGTCTGGCGCTGGGCGTGACGCCGCTGGAGATGTTTCTGCAGGCGGTGGGAGCAGCGGACGATCCGGCGAGCGGCGGGCGGCAGATGCCTACCCACTGGAGCAGCACGGCGCTGCACATTGTGAGCACATCGTCCTCGACAGCGACGCAGGTGCTGCATGCGGTGGGCTGCGCGGAAGCCGGGCGCTACTTCAGCCGGCATCCGGAGGCCGCGGCCAAAGCAGAGGGAGACTACAGGGCCTTCCATGACGTGCGGTTCCACGCGGATGAAGTGGTGCTGGCGACGATTGGCGAGGGCTCAACGTCGCAGGGCGAATTCTGGGAAGCGCTGAGCGCAGCCTCCAACCAAAAGCTGCCGGTTATCTTCTGCGTTGAGGACAACGGATACGCGATCAGCGTGCCGGTAGAGGTCAACACTCCGGGAGGCAATATCTCGCGGCTGGTGGCGAACTTCCCGAATTTCTTTTTCGCCGAGGTGGACGGCACCGATCCTGAAGCTTCGTTGCGTGCGTTCGAGGATGCGGCTGCGCATTGCCGCGCAGGCCTCGGGCCAGCCTTCGTGCATGGACACTGCATTCGGCCCTACTCACACTCGCTCTCGGATGATGACAAACTCTACCGCTCGGCCGCAGAGCGGGAGGCCGATGCGATGCGGGATCCGCTGACCCGATTGCAGATGCGGTTGTTGCGTGAGGGTATCCTCACAGCCGAGCAGATTACTGAGTTGGAGCAGGCTGCGGATCGCGAAGCCTTAGAGGCAGCCGAGCAGGCGCTGCGGGCGCCTCTTCCGGAGGTGGCAAGCATCGAGCGGCACATCTATTCGGAGGACCTGGATCCGACGCGCGTTCCGTTTGCGACAGCGCAGCCGAAAGCTCCGAATGAGAAGAGCGGCGCGCCGAAGACGATGGCGGACCTGATTAACGCTTGCCTGCACGATGAGATGCGGCGCGATTCGCGCATTGTGGTGTACGGCGAAGACGTGGCGGACGCCAGCCGCGAAGCCGCGCTAAGCGAGGTCAAGGGTAAGGGTGGAGTCTTCAAGCTCACCGCAGGTCTGCAGACAGAGTTCGGCTCCGAGCGCGTCTTCAACTCGCAGCTCGCCGAAGCCAACATCGTAGGCCGCGCGGTGGGCTACGGTGTGCGCGGCATGAAGCCGGTGGTGGAGATTCAGTTCTTTGATTACATCTGGCCCGCGATGCATCAGATTCGCAATGAGCTTGCGCTGATGCGCTGGCGGTCGAACGGGACATGGGCAGCGCCGGTCGTGATGCGCGTCCCGATTGGCGGATACCTGACGGGCGGCGCGATCTACCATTCCCAGTCCGGCGAGAGTATCTTCACGCACATTCCCGGGCTGCGCGTCGTGTTTCCCTCGAATGCGCTGGACGCCAACGGGCTGCTGCGTACGGCGATTCGCTGCGATGACCCGGTTCTGTTCCTGGAACACAAACGCCTCTATCGCGAGACTTACGGCAGGGCGGCGTATCCGGGGCCTGATTTCGGCATTCCATTCGGAAAAGCGAAGGTGGTGCGGCCCGGCAAGGACCTGACGCTCGTGACGTATGGCGCGGTTGTGCCGCGTGCATTGCAGGCTGCGGAGCGAGCGCAGCGCGAGCACGGGATCGACGTGGAGATTCTAGACCTGCGCACACTCAATCCGTATGACTGGGAATCGATCGCCAACTCCGTGCGCAAGACGAGCCGCGTGATTGTGGCTCACGAAGACATGTTGAGCTGGGGATATGGAGCCGAGATTGCCGCGCGCATTGCTGACGAGCTTTTTGAGGATCTGGATGCGCCGGTAAAGCGCGTGGGCTCGATGGACACATTTGTGGCCTATCAGCCGGTTCTCGAAGACGCCATCCTGCCGCAACCGGAGACCATCCTGAAGGCGATTCGCGAGCTGCGCGCTTACTGACGGAAGCGAAGCAGCGCGGCGACGGCTTCGGCAAGCGAATGGACTTGAAGGTCTGCGAGCGATGCCGCTTGCGCGGCGCCGGGCCTCTCCTGTTTCAGGTCGCCGTTAATCAAGATTGTCAACATGCCGAGATTGCGGCCAAATTCCATGTCGGAGAGAGAATCGCCAATCATCGCGCTGCTGGCCGCGTCGATCGCAGGGAAGTCGCGCCGCGCCTGGTCGAACATGCC
>JBBIVH010000077.1:0-6186 GCA_037439805.1 Acidobacteriaceae bacterium | reverse complement strand
GGCGGTCCTTATACAATACGGGGATGGAATGGCGGAGAGAGCGCGCATGGACGACGCAGATTGTTCGGGCGCATAAGGCTGGCCTGCGGCTATGACGAGATTTTTCCGGCTCGTACGCTACGGGTTGCCGTATACGGTGCAGTGGGTGCCCGGCGTGCTGCTGCTGGCGATGGTGGGCGTGCTGGATACGTTCCGCGTGCTGCTGCTGCAGCCAATCTTCGACCAGGTGCTGCGGCCTGATGCACCCGAAGGGCCGATCATTCTCGGGATGCGGCAGAGCGTGTGGCACTTCGATTTGCGCCTGTTGATTCCGCACTTCCTGCACATTCATAACGCGTGGAACGTAGTGGCGTTTGCACTGGTGACGGCGACTCTCGGCAAGGGCGTCTGCGACTACCTGGGCACGTACCTGGTGAATTATGCGGGCTTCGGAACGATAACCGACCTGCGCAATCATCTGTATGAGGCGACGCTGCGGCGCTCGTCCAGCTTCTTCCATCGCCACGCGACGGGCACGATTCTCTCGACGCTGATTAACGATGTGGATCGCGTGCAGAATGCAATGAGCTCGGTGATTGGCGAGTTTCTGCAGCAGTTCTTCACGTTTCTAGTGGGTATTGTCTTCGTCATCCGGCTGGGCGGCTACCTGAGCTGGGCGCTGGTGCTGTTTATCCCGGTGGTGGTCACGTCGGCGCGCAAGATTGGCCGCGAGGTGCGGACGCGCACACGCACGGGCCAGGACAAGCTGGCGGAGATCCAGAACATTTTGCACGAGACGGTGACGGGCAACCGCATCGTGAAGGCGTTCAACAACGAAATCGGCGAAGTGATTCGCTTTCAGCGCGCGGCCAAGCGGTTGTTCCGTGCCAACCTGCGCAGCGTGCGCATCCAGTCGATCAGTTCTCCGCTGATGGACACGATCGGGGCCATCGCGATTGCGCTGTTCCTGTTCATCGGGCGTAACGAGATCATGCATGGGCACATGACGATGGGCCTCTTCGGCGCGTTCATCATCCTGCTGTTCAAGCTCTATGACCCGGTTCGGAAGTTTGCGTATTTCTACAATGCCTTTCAGCAGGCGATGGGCGCGTCGGCATCCATCTTCACCTTCTTTGACGCCGAGGATGACGTGAAGGAGGAGCCCCACGCGATCACGTTCCGGAAGTTTTCGCAATCGATCCGGTTTGAGGATGTGGGCTTCCAGTATCCGACGGACGAAGGCGAGACGCAGATCCTGTTTGACGTGAACCTCGAAGTGCGCGCGGGTGAGGTACTGGCGGTTGTGGGTCCGAGCGGGGCGGGGAAGTCCACGCTGGCGAACCTGATTCCGCGCTTTTTTGACGTAACTTCGGGCCGAATTCTGATCGACGGCCAGGACGTGCGCAACCTGACGCTGGCCTCGCTGCGCGGCCAGATTGCGCAGGTGACGCAGGAGACGATCCTCTTCAACGATACGGTGCGCCACAACATCGCCTACGGACAGCCGGAGGCCAGGATGTCGCTCGTTGAGAGCGCCGCGCGGAATGCGCTCGCCCACGATTTTATTCTGCGCATGCCGCAGGGCTACGACACCGTGATTGGCGAAAAGGGATTTCGGCTGTCTGGCGGCGAGCGGCAGCGGATTGCGATCGCACGGGCGATTCTTAAGGACGCGCCCATCCTGATTCTGGATGAAGCGACTTCGGCGCTCGATGCGGAGAGCGAATCGCTGGTGCAGACCGCGCTGGCGAACCTGATGCAGGGGCGTACGGTGGTCGTGATCGCGCACCGGCTCAGCACAATCCGGCGCGCCAACCGGATTGTGGTGCTGGAAGACGGAAGGATTACCGCGGTCGGCCCGCACGATGAGTTGCTGAGCACATCGCCGACCTACCAGCGGCTCTATCAACTACAATTCATCGATGCACCTGAACCGGCGGAGCCACTGGTTTCCACGGACACAAGGATATAAAGCGCATGCCGATTTCTTCGATGACAGGCTATGCCCGCACGCAGGTTCGCGTGGAGGAGCAGTTCGTCTATACGCTGAGCCTGAAGAGCGTCAATCATCGCTTTCTGGACATGCAACTGCGCTTGCCGGGGGGTATGGATGCGCTGGAGATGGAGCTGCGGCGGGCTTTGAAAGAAAGCCTCGTGCGCGGCCATGTGGAATTGACGCTGTCGCTGGAGCGGTCTGCGCAGACGAAGGCGGGCTATAACCGCGACCTGGTGGCGAATTATCTCGGTGCGTTCAACGCTGCGAAGGAAGAGTTCAACCTGCATGGGGAGCCCGATCTGAACGCCGCTCTGCGCCTGCCCACGGCGCTGCAAGGCGAGAGCCGGAGCAACGGCGAGACGGAGCTGGCGGCGCTGGCCGAGAGTGTGAAGCAGCAGATCGGACCTCTGCTGGATGAGTTGAAGGCGATGCGTGCGCGCGAAGGCGAGGCGCTGGCGAGTATTTTGAATGCGGCGCTGGACCGGCTCGCAGACGCGGTCAAGGGAGTGGGCGCACTGAGGCCGGAGGTAGAGCAGCGGTATCAGGACCGGTTGACGCAGCGCCTGACGGCAGCCACGGGAAACGAGTTTAACCGTCAGCGGCTGCTGGAAGAAGTGGCGATTCTGGTGGACCGGAGCGATATTGCCGAGGAACTGGAAAGAATGACGACGCATATCGCGCATTTCCGGGAGTTGCTCGCGGCTGGTGGCGAGGCGGGAAAGAAGCTGGACTTCCTGCTGCAGGAGATGAATCGCGAAGCCAATACGCTGCTCTCGAAGACAGGCGGCGTCGGCGGCAAGGGAACGCGCATTACGGAACTGGGGCTGGCCATGAAGGCCGAGATAGAAAAGGCGCGCGAGCAGGTACAGAACGTCGAGTAGGGACGAAGAGATTTTAGACGAAGAGGAAGAGGTCGAGTGGCAGGAATTTTGTTTATCATTTCGGCGCCGTCGGGATCGGGCAAGAGCACGCTGGTGAGCGAGCTGCGCAAGCAGGTCAGCAACGTGGACTTTTCGATTTCATGGACCACGCGGCCGCCGCGCGGCTCGGAAGAGAATGGACGCGAATACTACTTCGCTTCGCGCGAGGAGTTTCAGCGGATGCGCGACGAAGGGATGTTTCTGGAATATGCAGAGGTTTTCGAGAACTACTACGGCACATCGCGGCTGTCGCTCGAAGATGCGCGACGCCAGGGACACGATCTGCTGCTGGACATCGATGTGCAGGGCGCGGCACAGGTTCGCAAGGCGATGCCCGAGGCGGTGAGCATCTTTGTAATGCCACCGACGCCGAAGGTGCTGCGCACGCGCCTGCGCAACCGCAGCCGTGCGGAAGGCGTGGTGAATGAGGCGGAGCTGTACCGGCGGCTGAGCGAAGCCAGCAAAGAGATTGAGAATTATCGCGACTATAGTTATATTCTGGTTAACGACATCCTGGACCGGACGGTCGCACAACTGGAGGCAATCGTGCTTGCGGAGCGCTACTACCGCAATGGTGAGCCGATCGCATTCCGGTCGAGCAGGGTTCTTGAGGTAGCCGCGGCCTGCAGGCATGCCAATTCGCAGGAGCGGCTGAAGCCGGTGCTTGAGGCATTTGGCATCGGGACCTCGAACGGACAACAGCAACTTCCCTTTGGAGACGACCTCGATGACGATTGAGACTCAATTCGACTCGGACTATCGCAAGGTGCTGGTGGCGGCGCGTCGCGCGCGGCAACTGCAGAACGGATCGGCTGCGCTCGTCCCCAGCGCATCCAACAAGGCCTGCCGGATTGCGCAGGATGAGGTCAAGGCCGGCAAGATTTCCTACGTGAAGAAGGATGTGCCGGTGGTCAAGCCGCTTGTGGAAGACCGCGGCATACCGATCATGGCTCACTAGGCTCTCCGCTAAGACAGCGAGAGGCGGCGTTCCGCGAGGGATGCGCGCGGCAAATGATGCGGTCTACAATCAGAATATGAGGGTGACGGTCGGTGTCTCCGGCGGGATTGCCGCGTACAAGGCGGCAGAGCTTGTGCGCGCGCTGCAGCGTCGTGCGCTGGATGTGCATGTGGTGATGACGGATGCGGCGACCCGGTTTGTGCAGCCGCTGACCTTTGCCGCATTGAGCGGGCACAGGGTCTTCACCAGCCTATGGGACGAAGCGCAACCGGAGGAATCGTCGAGTGGCGCCAGCGGCATCGACCATATCGGTGAGGCCCAGCTCTCAGACGCACTCGTTGTCGCTCCGGCTACAGCCAACATTCTGGCGAAGTTTGCGCACGGAATCGCAGACGACTTCCTGACCACGATGTATCTGGCGACGCAGGTCCCGGTTCTGGTGGCTCCGGCCATGAACGTGAACATGTGGGAACATCCTGCGACGCAGGCGAATCTTGAGATTCTGCGCCAACGCGGCGTGAAGGTGATTGAGCCGGGAACCGGAGCGCTGGCCTGCGGCATGGTAGGGCCAGGCCGCCTGGCCGATCCGGAAGCGATTGCCGATGCTGTGTGGAATGCCCTTGGCAGGCGGCATGATCTGGCGGGCGAAGTGGTGCTGGTGACGGCGGGAGGCACGCGGGAGGCGCTCGATCCAGTGCGGTTTCTCGGGAATCGGTCGAGCGGGAAGATGGGATACGCGCTTGCGGAGGCGGCTCAGAGCCGCGGAGCGCGCGTGATTCTTGTGAGCGGGCCGTCGTCGCTGCATCCGCCGGCGCACTGCGAAGTGATCAAAGTGACGACCGCCGAAGAGATGCGGAGTGCCGTGCTGGGGCGCATGGCGGAGGTCACGCTCATCATCAAGGCTGCAGCTGTAGCGGATTACAAGCCGGTTTCTGTTTCCGGACAGAAGCTGAAGCGCAGCGGTCCGATGACGCTGGAACTGGAGCCGACCGCTGACATTCTTGCGGAAGTGGCGCGGCAGAGGCGGCCGGGGCAGTTGATCGTCGGCTTCGCTGCAGAGACCGAGAACGGGATGCAAAATGGCCGCGCGAAGCTGCTGCGCAAAGGCGCGGACGCCATCGTGATGAACGACGTTTCAGGAGAAGGCATTGGAATGGATGCAGAAAAGAACGCGGCGACTTTCCTGACGGCATCCACTGCGATCGAACTGCCGGAGATGCCCAAGCGCAAGCTGGCGGACCGGATTCTGGATGAGATTGCGGTGCTGCGCAAGCCCCGCGCCGTGGTGGTGGAGATGGATCAGCCCACGACACAGGCTAGAGTGCTGAGCGAGTCGGATGAGCCGCCTGCCGTGCGCCGTTCGCTGATTGTGGAGGGCTAGAAGTGGCGCGTGGGATGGAGCCAGGCGCGCGCGATGCTCTTGCAGCGCGGATGCGCTTTTATCGCGATCTTGGCCTCTATGAGATGTATCGCCGTCCGGTAGATCCGGCGATGCTGCGCGATGCAATGCTGGATGATCGGCCAGAACTTATCGCGGAAGAGACGATCCCGGCGGAGTCTTTGCCGGCCGGAACGCAGCAGAGTGTTTTGCCATCCCAGATGGAGGATTCGAAGATTCCAGCCCGCAAGCCGAGCACTGAGCCTGTCCATCCTGCTTCGGGTGCTGCACCCGCAGATCGCGAAGCAGCACTGCGCATGATTCGAGAAGAGATTGGCGACTGCACCCGCTGCGCGCTGCACACGGGTCGCAACAAACTGGTCTTTGGCGATGGAGATGCCAATGCCCGCTTGATGTTTGTGGGTGAAGGGCCGGGCGCCGATGAAGATGAGCAGGGGATTCCGTTCGTTGGCCGCGCGGGCCAGTTGCTGAACAACATGATCGCTGCAATGGGGCTGAAGCGCGAAGAAGTCTACATCGCCAATGTGGTCAAATGCCGCCCGCCGGGCAACCGCACGCCGGAGCCGGCAGAGGCGAATACCTGCTCGGCGTTTCTCATCCGGCAGATTGATGTGGTGAAGCCGCAGGTGTTGGTGGCGCTGGGCGCAACGGCTGCGACCTATCTGCTGGGCCAGCGCCAGCCGCTGGCCGGGCTGCGTGGGCGGGTGCATGCGTTTCGCGGATGCCAGCTGATCGTGACGTACCATCCGGCTTATCTGCTGCGTGATCCGCGGCAAAAGAAAGAGGCATGGGCGGACCTGCAGATCGCCATGCGTGAACTGGGACTGAAAGCACCAGCCAAAAGCTAGAGGCAGTCGGCGTGTGAGCCGCAAAAATTAAGTCTCATCTTCCCAGAGTATGACTCCGCCCAGGATGCCCGTCTCATTTGAGACGA
>JBBIVH010000076.1:5988-12038 GCA_037439805.1 Acidobacteriaceae bacterium | reverse complement strand
CAGATTCAGGCAGAGCTCGCCCCAAACGATCCCGTCGTCCTCGCCGGAATCATCGTCCGCTATGGAACCGTAGACATCGGCGGCAAGCCCTACATCTGCCCCACCCGCAGCATCTCCATCACGCGCGCACAGTCCGTGCAGATTGATCCCATCTATCACACGCCGCTGTCTCTCCAGCAGCAACCCCTCAAGACCACACTCAGCGACACCAGCTTCTCCGGCTATCACATCTTCCGCTCCGAGGCGCGCATCCTCACGCCCGAGGAAGCCGCCGCGACCCCGCCCGCCGCGCCGCAGAGTGGCGTCCCGTCCTCCTCAGACGCCGCAACCGCTCCGGCCCCGCCCGCTTCCAGCCCCGCTCCTGAATCGGCGACTGTGACAGCTTCATCTCCCACATCTCCAGCCGCAATTCCCTCCCCCGCCGCCGCGCCTCCCGCCAGCGAAGACGCGCCCGAGATGCAGGCGACCCCCGCCGACAACCTGCCCGGTTCTCTCCGCGCAGACGCCACCCCATCCAACTTCACCCTCAAGACCTCCGCCCGTCTCGTCAATGTCGAGGTCATCGCTCTCGACAAGAAAGGCAAGCCTGTCACCGGCCTCGTCGCATCCGACTTTGCACTGCAGGACGATGGCCGCCCGCAGACCGTCCGCTTCTTCTCCGCGCCCTCGCTTGCGACTGCGCCAGCATCGGCCAATCCAGCTTCTTCTGCCGGACAACCCAGCCCGGACAGTTTCTCGAATCAGCCCGAAGCGCCCACCTCAACCCACGCCGCGCCGGACTCCACCATCCTGCTCATCGACTCCAGCAACCTCGCCTGGGCCGACTTCTCCAACGTCCGCCGTCAGATGCTCACCTTCCTCAAAACGCTCCCTGCTGCTGAACCCGTCGGCATCTACGTCCTCAACAGCCATGGCTTCAAGATTCTCGATGAGCCCACCCCAGACCATGCGCGCATCGAACAGACCCTCGCCACCTGGATTCCAGACGCCGCCTCGCTCGCGCAGGCGCAGGACGCCGAACGCCGCAACCTTCAGCAGTTCGACTACGTCAACAGCATCTACGACCTCACCGCCGTCAATGGCAACGCCAACCGCCCCGCGGAATCCTACACCTCCGGTTCAGCCGACGCCGGCCTCTTCTCCTCTCCCACTGACCCGCAGCTCATGAGCCTCGGCAGCGGCCCCGGCCGCGACTCCCTGCTCTTCCTCGAACTCATCGCGCGTCACCTCGCCGCCCTACCCGGGCACAAAAACCTCGTCTGGGTCACCAGCAACAACGTGCTCGCCGACAACCTCTCTCAGGCCGCCGCGCGCCAGGAGCAAGGCTCCGAGCACATCGACTCCCTTGCCGCCCGCGTGCAGGAGCCGCTCAACGACGCGCACGTCAGCCTCTACCCCCTCGACGCATCCCAGCTTGAAGCCGCTTCCATCGGAGCCGACATCGGCACCCGCAACGTCCTCGCCGTCGGATACACAGACCGCGATGCCCGCACCAGCGCCCTCGGCGACGCCGCAGGTGGCCAGTCGCCCGGTCGCGACATTGCCCGCATGCAGCAGGATGTGAAGCCGATTCAGGGCGTCTTTCGCGATCTCGCCTCCGCCACCGGCGGCCGCGCCCTGCGTCGCGCCGGCGACATCGCCGGCGAGCTGGATGGTATCGTCCGCTCCGGCGATGCCGCCTACCTGCTCAGCTTCACGCCGGACACGCAGCCCGACAACCACTACCACACCATCGCCCTCACCACTCCGGGACGCAAAGACATCCGCCTCCAGTACCGCACCGGCTATCTCTACCGCAAGCAGCCAGACACCATCCGCGACCAGTTCCGCCAGGCGCTCTGGTCCGCAGCCGATGTCTCCGATCTCCCGCTCCAGGCCTCGCCCGTCGCCGATGCCAACGGTCTGCTGCTCAAGGTCGTCGTCGGCCCTGCCGAACTCAGCCCCGTGCAGGGCGGCAACCGCTGGAATGATTTCCTCGATGTCTTCCTCGTCAACCGCGATGACGTGAACCGAAAGGCCCAGGTGCAGGGCGAGCGCATCGCGCTCCATCTTCGCGATCAAACCTGGCAAAAGGTCCAGCAGCAGGGGCTGGCTTTCGATCAGCGACTTGGTTCCGTGCCCGCCACGGGCACCCTTCGCCTCATCGCCATCGACGAGCGCTCCGGCAAACTCGGCACTCTCACCATTCCCACCGCATCCCTGAACCAGCTCACCAAAGCCGCATCGCCTCCCTCACACTGAGCCGCGTCCGCGCTGATATATCCTTCTTCACGTGCCAAACACTCTCGTTGAATGCGTTCCAAACTTCTCTGAGGGCCGCGATACCGCGAAAGTCGACGCCATCGTCGAGGCCATGAAGATTCCCGGCGTCTATCTCCTCGACCGCGAGATGGACGCCGACCACAACCGCTGCGTCATCACCCTCGCCGGTGACCGCGACGCCATTCAGGAAGCCGCCATCCGCGGCGTCGGCAAGGCTGCCGAGCTCATCGACCTCACGCAGCACCACGGCGCGCACCCGCGCATGGGCGCTGCCGACGTTGTCCCCTTCATCCCCATCGACGGCGTCACCCTCGAAGATTGCGTCGCCATGGCCCGCCACGTCGGCGCTGAAGTAGCCAGCCGTTATCAGATTCCCGTCTATCTCTACGAAGCCGCCGCCACCGCGCCCGAGCGCATCAATCTCGAAAACGTCCGCCGCGGCCAGTTTGAAGGACTGCGCGACGAAATCGCCACCAATCCCGCCCGCAAGCCCGACTTCGGCGAGCCGCGCATCCACCCCACCGCCGGCGCCACCATCGTCGGAGCACGAAAATTCCTCATCGCCTACAACATCTTCCTCAACACCGCAGACGTCGAAATCGCAAAGAAGATTGCGAAAGCCATCCGCTTCTCTTCTGGCGGTCTCCGCTTCGTCAAGGCTGCCGGCTTCCTCGTGCGCGGCATGGCCCAGGTCTCCATGAACCTCACCGACTTCGAGCAGACGCCCATCCACCGTGTCTTTGAGCTGGTCCGCCGCGAAGCCGCACGCTACGGCGTCGCCCCCGTTTCCAGCGAAGTCGTCGGCCTCATTCCCAAGCTCGCCCTCGAGCAGGCAGCCGAGTGGTTCCTGCAAATCGAAAACTTCGACTCCTCGCTTATTCTCGAAAACCGACTCGCCGCGGTGATGAGCGGCCAGATGGCCGTTGGCGGCCTGCGCGCCGGTGTCGAACCCTTCATCGAACAACTCGCTGCGCCCACCGCCACTCCCGGCGGTGGCAGCGCCTCTGCCACCTCCGCAGCCATGGCCGCCGCTCTCGCCACCATGGTCGCCTCCATGTCGCGCGGCAAAAAGGCCTACGTCCAATACGAGCCGCAACTCGCCCCAGCCATCGCCCGCCTCGCCACATTGCGTGAAGAACTCAAGTCCGCCATCGATGCCGACGCCGACGCCTACACCGCCGTGATGCAGGCCTTCAAAGCAGCCAAGGCTGAGCCCGGCGCAGCGCATCTCGTCGAAACGGCTTTACATCAGGCCACCAGCGTCCCTCTCGGCGTTGCAGAGCGCGTCTCCGAAATCGCCACCATCGCGCGCTCACTCCAGCCCATCACCAACCCCAACATGGCCTCCGACCTCGTCACTGCCATCGCATTGGCAGAGGCCGCGCTGCAAGGCGCGCTCGCCAACGTCGCCATCAACCTCGACTCTCTGCAATCCGATTCATCCGACGGAGCAGCCTTTGTCACTGAGGTCCAACAGCGCGTGGCGCGACTCCGGAACACCAGCTAGCTCACTTGCCCAAAATGCCGCTCGGCGTCACAGAGTTACACCCGCGGATCCTCGGTCGTCGCTGGCTGCATCGCCTCCCCCGGCTCATTCCGCAGCAATGTCGCAACCATCACCACCGTCTGCACCAGAACCCGCAGATCGCTCCCAAGCGTCGCCCGCTCCAGATACGCAGACGAGATGCGCAGCTTGTCCGGCGTGAACTCCCGCCGGAACGATGCTTCCGGATCTGCCTTCAACGCCAGCATCTCCGCCTCGCGCCTGTACTTCAGCGTCGCCGGATCGGTCAGCCCCGGACGAACCAGAAGCAGCCGCTCATACGCCTCTCTGTGTGCGTTTGCAATCTCCGGAACCACAGGGCGCGGTCCCACCAGGCTCATCTCGCCGCGCAGCACATTCCACAATTGCGGCAGCTCGTCCAGCTTGTACCTTCGCAGAGCCCGGCCAAGGCGCGTCACGCGCGGGTCGTCCGCAACGGAATACGGCTGTCCCCCGGCCGCATCTTCCATCGTCCGAAGCTTGATCAGTCGGAACGGGCGAAACCCGCGGCCCATACGCCATTGATAGAAGAGCACCGGCCCGCGCGAGTCAAGCTCAATCAGCACTGCGCAAACCACGAGTACCGGAAGCGCAAGGGTCAACAGAAAGAGTGCGCCTGCAAAATCGAACAACCGCTTCAACACGAAGAACCCCAGAGGCAGACAAAGCTGTACGGCCTGCAAGCCGCCCAGTCAAAATGCACACAACTGCCCGCCATCCGGGGAATCTATCAGGACGGATTCATTCCGTCCCCGGCGATGATTGCCGCGCCCCTCCAGGAATCCGAGCCCTCTCGCCGCGAAGTTCTTCTCGAACTCCTGCGACGTCCCTCGCAGATCAATGTTGATGTGCCACCATAAAACATACCAACTGCAATGCCTGTCTATCCCTCTTTGGTGCAAGACCCTCGCGGCATCGCCTGCACAATTGCAACCCTGCCACAACCGCCTTTCCCTTATCTCGCATCTACGCATTTCCCAACCCCAATCGCAAGCGAGTATCCTTCTCTTCAACAATTCCATTGGCTCCCGAAGAGGTGCTAAGTGCAGAAGACAGGAATCCTCCTGTTTGCAGTTCTTGCAGTATTGTTTTCAGCCGCAACGTCACAAGCGCAAAACTCCGGCCAGGCCCCGCAGACCACGGGTTATGTCCGGCTCGACCGGGTCACCGCTTCCCGGCCGCTCCCCAACGGTCTTGAACTCCGCTCCGGCACCGCCGTCGTGCAGATCACCGCCCTCCGCGACGACGTCATCCGCATGCGCGTCGGTCCCAGCGGCCAGCTACCCGAGGACGCTTCCTGGGCCGTCCTGCCCGCCTCGCGCACCGCGTCCGTGCATGGGACGGCAGACTCGTCCGATTCAGCCGTCGGCTTCCACACCGCAAAGCTCCGCGTCACCGTGCAGAAGAATCCCTTCGCGCTCACCGTCGCCGACCTCGAAGGCCACACCATCCTCGCCGAGCTTCCCAGCCGCCCCATCGAGTACCACGGCACGTCCTTTCGCATGGTCCTGCAATCGCCAGAAGACGAGCACTACTTCGGCCTCGGCGACAAGCCCGGCCCCATCGACCGCCGCAACGAAGCTTTCACCGACTGGAACACCGACGCCTTCGGCTGGCAGGAATCCACCGACCCCATCTACAAATCCATCCCCTACTTCATCACCTTCCGCCGCGGCGTCTCCGCCGGCGTCTTCCTTGACAACACCTGGCGCGCCTCCTTCGACTTCAATAAGGAAAACCGCGACTCTTACTCCTTCGGCTCTCCTGCCGGTCCGCTCGACCTCTACGTTCTCTACGGCCCGTCACCCAAAGCCGTCGTCGAAGACTGGGCATGGCTCACCGGCAAAACGCCCATCCCGCCGCTCTGGTCCTTCGGCTTCCAGCAGTCGCGCTACAGCTACTACCCCGAGTCCGAGGTCCGTCGCATCGCCTCCACGCTGCGCAGCGACAAAATCCCTGCCGACGTCCTCTGGCTCGACATCGACTATCAGTTAAAGAATCGTCCCTTCACCGTTGACCCCGAACGCTTCCCGCACTTCACGCAGATGGTTCAGGATCTCAAGGCCGAACACTTCAAGACGGTCGTCATCACCGACCTCCACATCGCCGATCTCCCCAACTCCGGCTACAAGCCCTACGACGAAGGCGTCGCCGGCGATCGCTTCGTCAAGAACCCCGACGGCTCCACCTACGTCGGCATCGTCTGGCCCGGCAAAGCCGTCTTCCCTGACTTCACCCAGAAGTC
>JBBIVH010000076.1:0-5888 GCA_037439805.1 Acidobacteriaceae bacterium | reverse complement strand
TTGCTCACCCGCTGGCTTGAGCTTGCCGCCTTCCAGCCCATCGACCGCGACCATACCGCCGTCGGCACGCTCCCGCAGGAGCCATGGGAAAATGGCACCGCGGAAGATGTTGCGCTTCGCCGCCATTTCATAGAAGAGCGCTACCATTTGCTGCCCTACATCTACACCACCGCAGAAGAGATGAGCCGCACCGGCCTGCCCATCATGCGCCCGCTCTTCCTTCAATACCCGGACGGCGCAATCGACAAGCAGCCGCTCGACCTCGCGGACAGCGGCGCATTCCTCCTTGGTTCTGACCTGCTCATCGCGCAGAGCCCCTTCCCCGACGAGCTCGACGACTACTCCGTCACCTTGCCCCTCGGCGGCTGGTTCGACTACTGGACCGGCCTGCGCGTCGCCGGCGACACTTCGCGTACGCAGATTGACCTCACGCAGGCCAAACAGCCTGAGGTCCACATTCACCCAAGCGTGCAAACCCTTCCCGTCTTCGTTCGCGCCGGAGCCATCATCCCTGAGCAGCCGCTCGTCCAGAGCACGGACGAGAAGCCGCAGGGGCCGCTGACTCTGCGCGTCTATCCACCGGCCACTTCGGCCGACCCCTGCTCTGGCAGCGTCTACCTCGACGACGGCATCACCTACAACTTCCAGAAAGGCCAGTTCGCCCGCGTTGCCTTCACTTGCACGCCAACCGCCGGCGGCCTCACCGTCACGGTCGAACCACGTCAAGGCAGCTTCACGACCTGGTGGAGCGATCTCTCCGTCGAGGTCTTCGGCGTCGCCAAGCCCGCCGCTTCCGTTTCATCCACCGCGCTCGACGGCTCCACCGAGCGTCCACTCAAGTCCACCTATGATGCCGCGCGCCACAGCATCTCCGCCGTCGTCCCCGACAACGGCAATGGCGCCCGCCTCGTCTTTACCTATTGAGCATCTCCATCCGCAGGTCTGCGCCTCTGCCCGTCACCGCACGGCGCTGACCTGCCCTCAACTCAATACCCGTCATTCTCCCGCGCCTGCCACGCTCGCGGCTGGTACCCTAGAAGCATGAAATTCGGCGTCCTCGTCTTCCCCGGCTCCAACTGCGACCACGACACCTACAACGTCATCTCTGAAATCGCTCACGAGCCCGTCGCCTTCCTCTGGCATGAATCGGAAGACCTGCAGAGCGTCGATGCCGTTCTCGTTCCCGGCGGCTTTGCCTATGGCGACTACCTCCGCACCGGCGCCATAGCCCGCTTCTCACCCGTCATGCAGGCCGTCAAGCGCTTTGCCGACGGGGGCGGCCTCGTCCTCGGCATCTGCAATGGCTTTCAAATCCTCACCGAATCCGGACTGCTCCCTGGCGCGCTCATGCGCAACGCCGGCCTCAAGTACATCTGCAGGCAGGTCCACATCCGCACTGAAACCACCAGCAGCCCCTTCACCAATCAGCTCGCCAAAGGCGACGTCCTTCAAATCCCCATCGGCCACATGGAAGGTAACTACTTCTGCACGCCCGAAGAGCTGGAGCGCCTCAAGTCAGAAGACCGCATCGCCTTCCGCTATTCCACGCCCACCGGTGAAATCACCTCCGAGGCGAACCCCAATGGCTCGCTGGACAACATCGCAGGCATCCTCAACGAAAAGCGGAACGTCCTCGGCATGATGCCCCACCCCGATCGCTCCAGCGAAAAACTTCTCGGCTCCGCCGATGGCTGGAAGATCTTCGCCTCCATGATCGAGTCCCTCGCCGTACGCTGAACCTGATTTCAGGAGATCCCAGGCGCTCTGACCATGATCGACATCCACACGCACCTCATCTACGGAGTAGACGACGGCGCGGAAGACCTGGCCTCCTCAGTCGCCATGGCGCTGTTCGCAGTCGAACAAGGCGTCACGCACATCGTGTGCACACCGCACGCGAACGACTTCTATCCTTACAATTTTGCGTTGAACGCGCAGCGCCTCGCGGAGCTTCGCAACGAACTCAACGGCGCCATCGAGTTCAGCCTCGGATGCGACTTCCACATGAACGCGGCCAATATCCGCGACGCGATCGAGCACCCGCTGCGCTACTCCATCAATGGCAAGGGCTATCTGCTCATCGAGTTCTCTGAACTCGCCATCCCCCCCCAGCTCTTCGACGCCATGCACCAGCTCCAGCACGCTGGCTATACCCTCATCGTCACCCACCCGGAGCGCAACCCCGTCTTGCAACGCAATCCCATCATCCTGCGCGACTGGCTTCGGCGCGGCTGTCTGGTGCAGGTCACCTCAGCCGCTCTCTATGGCCGCTTCGGAAAAGCCGCTGAATCCTTCGCCAACCAGCTCCTCGACCGCAACTGGATTCACTTCATCGCCAGCGATGCACACCGCCCCAAAATGCGGCCACTCCATCTGCGCAAAGGGTTCGACTACGTTGCTGACCGCGCCGGCATCGAGACGGCAAATCGGCTCTTTCAAGCCAATCCCGAAGCCGCCGTGATGGGCGCCGCCTGGCCGGCACGGCCCGAACCCCACGGCCTATGGGATGAACGCCTGCCCGCATTCAATCTGGAATTAGCCAATGGCGCAAAAAGAAGCCTCTGGAAACGCCTGCTGCCTTTTTACTGATCCGGCTCCTGAAAGAAAGACCCGGGTGCCCCATCCTTTCCGCGCTTTTTAGGAAAGGGTGGGAAATCGCGGCCTCACCCTTCGGGCCGGATCATTAAGTCGCTCGCCTTGCGCCGCGAGTCTGCTACAGTCCCAGCCCGCCATCCACAGCCAGCACCTGTCCCGTCACAAAAGCCGGTCCCGCCGCAAAAAAAAGCACAGCGCCCGCCACATCTGCGACCGTTCCATTGCGCCGCATCGGCGTCTTGGCCGCAAATCGCGCCGCCTCTGCGCCGTCGGAGTCATCCATCTCAATCCACCCCGGAGCCACGCAGTTTACGCTCACATCCGGCGCAAGACTCTTCGCCATCACCTGCGTCAGCATGTGCACGGCAGCCTTCGACGCGCAGTAGTGCCCATGCCCTGCCCACGCGCGCACTCCACCCAGCGAACCCAGATTCACAATCCTTCCCTGCGCAGCGCGCAAATGCGGCGCAGCCTCGCGCGCAAACAAAAACGGCCCGCGCGCATTCACGTGGAACGCCTCATCCCACTGCGCGACTGTCAGCTCTTCCAGCCCGCCCGAGGTGAAGACCCCCGCGTTATTCACCAGAATGTCCAGCCGTCCCCGCAACGCCACCGCCGTCTCAACCGCTGCTCGTACGTCCGCATCTGCCCGAACGTCGCACCGCACCGCCTGCGCTCGGCGGCCCAGCGCCTCAATGGCGCTCACAGTCTCCGCTGCCTCGCTCGCAGAAGTGCGATAGGTGATCGTCACATCGGCGCCTGCCTCGGCCAACGTGCGCGCAATCTCGCGCCCGAGCCGTCGCGCGCCTCCCGTCACCAGCGCGCACTTGCCCTCAAGAGGCGCGCCGCGCTTTGAAAGCCTGCTCGTCTCCGTTCGCATAGGCTGCGTGTGCGTCCTTACTTCTTCGATTGTGCCGAGCTGTCATCCGGCTTCGCGGCATCTTTTT
The DNA here is from genome assembly GCA_037439805.1 of Acidobacteriaceae bacterium. Taxonomy (GTDB): domain Bacteria; phylum Acidobacteriota; class Terriglobia; order Terriglobales; family Acidobacteriaceae; genus Telmatobacter. The sequence goes on along the minus strand of JBBIVH010000076.1, from coordinate 2,346 downwards.
GTCCGCTGCCTGACCCGCCGCTGCCGCCGTTCCCGGCCGACGCCGCATCGTGGTTCTCGTAGATCGAGTACTGCTTCGAGGGCCGCCTCATCTTCACCTCGATCGCCAGGGTCTCCTTGTCCACGTCATACTGCTTGCCGTAGGTCTGGAACCCCTTGGCAATCACCTGCAGCAGCACCTTCGACCCCGTCAGCAGCACGTCGATGGTCGTCTTGCCGTCCTCGTTCGTCTTCAGCTCCATGTTGCCCTTGTCGCCCAGGACCTGAAAAATGACAGAGGCGTTCTCAATCGGCTTCCCGTCATCCGCGCGCAGAATCGTCACATGCACCGTCGAGGTCGGTGGCGGAGACTTGTACTTGCGGCCGCGATGGCTCGTGTCCTGGCCGGATAATCCGGCGCTCCCGGCCGCCAGAAGGGTGACAATCATCAACAACACGTTCAGGGAATTTCGACGAAACTGCATATCTCCAGTGTAATCCCCCATCCATCTCCTTGCGAATCCCCCACCGGCTCAACCCCGCCTCCATCGCCGCCTTCATCCCCCTTCAAACTGCGAAACAGGTACACTAACTGAGAGGTCCCCATGGCGGATATTCAGCGCAGAAAGACAGTTACCGTAAAGATCGGGCAGGTTCGCGTCGGCTGGGAGGTCCCCGTCGTCGTCCAGTCGATGACCAACACCGACACCGCAGACATCCCCGGCACCATCGAGCAGGTCGCTTCCCTCGCCCTTGCCGGCTCTGAAATCGTCCGCGTCACCGTCAACAACGAAGACGCCGCCGCCGCCGTGCCTCACATCGTCGAAGGCCTCGACAAGCGCGGCATCCGCGTTCCCATCGTCGGCGACTTCCACTACAACGGCCATATCCTGCTCAAAAAATACCCCGCCGCCGCGCGCGCCCTCGCCAAGTACCGCATCAATCCCGGCAACGTCTCCATCGGCCGCAAAGACGACGACAACTTCCGCACCATGGTCGAGTGCGCCGTCGAAAACGACAAGCCCGTCCGCATCGGCGTCAACTGGGGCTCCCTCGATCAGGCTCTGCTCACCCGCATGATGGACGAGAACAACCGCCGTCCCGTCCCGCTGCCCGCCCGCGACGTGATGATGGAAGCCATGATCACCAGCGCCCTCGACTCCGCAAAAGCCGCAGAGCATTACGGCCTCGGCCACGACAAGATCATCCTCTCCGCCAAGGTCTCCGGCGTCCGCGACCTCATCGATGTCTACTCCAGCCTCGCCGCCCGCTGCGATTACCCGCTCCACCTCGGCCTCACTGAAGCTGGCATGGGCGCCAAGGGACTCATCGCCTCCACCGCGGGCCTCGCGCCGCTCCTGCTCAACGGCATCGGAGACACCATCCGCGTCAGCCTCACTCCCAAGCCCGGCGGTGACCGGACGGAAGAAGTCCAGGCCGCGCAGCAGATCCTTCAGTCGCTCCAAATCCGCAGCTTCATGCCCCAGGTCACCAGTTGCCCCGGCTGCGGCCGCACCACCAGCACCTACTTCCAGGAGCTCGCCGAGCAGATTCAAACCTACCTCCGCACCTCCATGCCCGAGTGGCGCAAGAAGTACCCCGGCGTCGAAGAACTCAAGCTCGCCGTCATGGGCTGCGTCGTCAACGGCCCCGGCGAGTCCAAGCACGCCAACCTCGGCATCAGCCTCCCCGGCACATTCGAGGAACCCAAAGCTCCCGTCTACGTCGATGGCAAGCTCTACACCACTCTCCGCGGAGACACCATCGTCGCCGAGTTCAAGCAGATCCTCGACAACTACGTCCAGTCCCACTACGGCCACGGCGCGCAAAGCAAGGAACTCGTCGGCACGCACCACTGATCCGGCCCCTGAGAATAAAAACTGGTTGCCCCATCCTTTCCGCGCTTTTGCGGAAAGGGTGGGATAGCGCGGTCTCGCCCATTCGGGCCGGATCACTCATCGCTGCTCCATCGCCCACCATCCCAGCCGCGCATCTTCCGTAACCTTTCGGACCTTGCGCGGCGCCTCTACACTGGCCTTAATTATTTCCGTTCGCTTTTCTGAATCGGGTCCTGTATGCGCCGGTGTGCGTCCCTCATCCTGCTTGGCTCAAGCCTCGCCTTCGCAAGCCACGGCAAGCCCTGCGTCACCACCGACCAGGCCGGCCATCTGCTTCACAAAGACATCTGCATCACCGCGCACGTCTACGACATCGTCGAGCTGCCAGACGGCACGCGCTACCTCGACGTCTGTTCGCCCGACACGCCCGACGAGAAGTGCGTCTTCACTATCCTCAATCCCTGGCAGGATCGCGAAGAGGTCGGCGAGCTTCGCCAGTATCGCAATCTCGACGTCCACATCCGCGGCAT
>JBBIVH010000075.1:10057-12061 GCA_037439805.1 Acidobacteriaceae bacterium | reverse complement strand
TGGCCTCGGTCAGCGGCGACCAGCGCTACAGCCTCACGCGCGGCGACATCTGCGACCCCGAATGCGTCCGCTCTCTGCTGCGCGAGCACCGGCCCAGCGCCATCGTTCACTTCGCCGCCGAGAGTCACGTCGATCGCTCCATCACCGGCCCCGACGCCTTCGTCCGCACCAACGTGCAGGGCACGTTCACGCTGCTGGAGCAGGCCCGCCATTACTGGTCCGGTCTCGACGAGGATGCCCGGCGCAGCTTCCGCTTTCTCCACGTCTCCACCGACGAGGTCTACGGCACGCTCGGCCCGGACGATCCGGCTTTCTCCGAGGCCACGCCCTACGCGCCCAACAGCCCCTATGCCGCCTCCAAGGCCGCATCGGACCACTTCGCCCGCGCCTACTTTCACACCTACGGCCTGCCCGTTCTCACCACCAACTGCTCCAATAACTACGGCCCCTACCAATTTCCTGAGAAGCTCATCCCGCTGATGATTCTCAACGCGCTCGAAGGCAAGCCCCTGCCCGTCTACGGCGATGGCCAGAACGTGCGCGACTGGCTCTTTGTGGGAGACCACTGCTCGGCGATCCGGGCCGTGCTGGAGCGCGGCCGCCCCGGCGAAACCTACAACATCGGAGGCAACAGCGAGCGCAAGAACCTCGATGTCGTCACCACCCTCTGCGATCTGGTCGATGAGCTCCGGCCCAATCCCACCATCGGCCCGCGCCGCAAGCTCATCACCTACGTCAAAGACCGTCCCGGCCACGACCGCCGCTACGCCATTGATGCGCGCAAAATAACCCGCGAAATCGGCTGGCAGCCCTCCGAGCAGTTCGAAAGCGGCCTGCGCAAGACCGTCGCCTGGTACCTCGAAAACGACGCCTGGGTGCAGAGCGTCCGCACCGGAGCCTACATGGAATGGATCCAGAAGAACTACGGGGAGAGAGTCGCCCAATGAAAGGAATCATTCTCGCCGGAGGTTCCGGCACTCGCCTCTACCCCGTCACGCATGTCGTCTCCAAGCAGCTTCTTCCGGTCTACGACAAGCCGATGATCTACTATCCGCTGACCACGCTGATGCTGGCCGGTCTGCGCGAAATCCTCATCATCTCCACGCCGCAGGATCTGCCCCGCTTCCGCGATCTGCTCGGCGACGGCTCCCAGTGGGGCATCCAGTTGCAGTACGCCGTCCAGCCCAGCCCCGATGGTCTCGCGCAAGCCTTCCTCATCGGCCGCGAGTTCATCGGCAACGACACCTGTTCGCTCATCCTCGGCGACAACATCTTCTACGGCCAGTCCTTCGCCAAAGAATTGCAGGCAGCCGCCCGCCTTCAGTCGGGCTCCGTGGTCTTCGCCTATCCGGTCCATGATCCCGAGCGCTACGGCGTTGTCGAGTTCGACGCGCGCGGCAAAGCGATCAGCCTGGAAGAGAAGCCGAAGCAGCCGCGCTCACGCTACGCCGTCACCGGGCTTTACTTCTATGACCAGCAGGTCGCCGGCCTGGCCGCATCGCTCAAGCCATCGCCGCGCGGCGAGTTGGAGATTACCGATCTCAATCGCCTCTATCTTGAAGCTGGCACGCTGAAGGTCAACGTCATGAGCCGCGGCATGGCCTGGCTCGACACCGGCACGCACGATTCGCTCATCGAGGCCGGACTCTTCGTCCAGACCATCGAGCGCCGCCAGGGCCTCAAGATTGCCTGCCCCGAGGAGATTGCCTACCGCATGGGCTACATCGACCTGGCCAAACTCGAAGAGCTCGCCCATCCGGTGCGCAAAAGCGGCTATGGCCAATACCTGCTCGCGCTGCGCCATGAACCCTTCACCTCCCTCACGGAGCACGAAGGATGAAGGCATCCCCGACCGCTCTGCCGGAAGTCCTGCTGCTCACCCCGCGCATCTTTCGCGACGATCGCGGCGCCTTTTGGGAAACCTGGAACCACCGCAGCTTCGCCACCCTCGGCATCCATGGTCCGTGGGTGCAGGACAACTTCTCGCTCTCGAAGAAGAACGTC
>JBBIVH010000075.1:0-9957 GCA_037439805.1 Acidobacteriaceae bacterium | reverse complement strand
GCCGAGGCCGAGGTCTACGCATGACGCCTGCGCCGCGCATCCTCATCCTTGGCGCAAACGGTCAGCTTGGAACAGAACTCCAGCGCAGCTTCGCCGATGCGGGTGACGTCATTGCACATGGCCACGACACCGCGGATCTCTCGCGCCCTGACCAGCTTCGCGCCATCGTTCGCGAGACTGCCCCGCAGCTCATCCTCAACGCCGCAGCCTACACCGCCGTCGATCGCGCCGAAGCCGAGCCGGATCTCGCCCGCGCCATCAACGCGCACGCCCCCGCTATCCTCGCGGAAGAAGCGCTCCGCGCCAACGCGCTCTTCTTCCACTACTCCACCGACTACGTCTTCGACGGCTCAAAAAACTCGCCCTGGCTCGAAACCGACGCGCCGCATCCGCTCAACATCTATGGCCAGTCCAAGCTCGAAGGCGAGCAGGCCATCCAGCAGATTGGCGGCCGCGCGTTCATCTTCCGCACCAGTTGGGTCTACGGTCCCCACGGCAAGAACTTCCTGCTCACCATGCTGCGCCTCGGCTCTGACCGTAAGCAACTCCGCGTCGTGGACGACCAGATTGGCTCGCCCACCAGCTCCATCCAGCTCGCTCAGGCCACCCGCGGCGTCTCCGACCGCATCCTCAGTGACCCCGTCCCTGCGGAATCAGCCGGCGTCTATCACATGACGTGCTCCGGCTCCACGTCGTGGTGTGGCTTTGCGCGCGCCATCTTCCAGCAGGCAGAGCGCGTCCTGCACACGCCTGCCCCCGAGGTCATCCCCATCCCAACCACGGAATTCCCCACGCCCGCACGGCGTCCCGCCTACTCCGTTCTCGATTGCGATAAGCTCTTCCAGACCTTCGGTGTGCAGCTCGCCCCCTGGCAGTCCGCTCTGGAAGACGTGATGGCTCGTCTCGTGCCGTAGCGCCCTGCGCCCTCAGCCGAGCAGCGCGTTCACCTTGTCGCGCAGCGCCTCCAACTCCCGCCTCAGCTCCGCAACCTCTGCTTCCAATTGCGCGATGCGCTCCGTCTGGTCCGCATCGCCTTGCGCTGTCACCGGCACGTCGGTGCGCGTCCATCCTTCTGCAGTGCCGGAAAGCAGCTCCACGTAGCGCGATTCCTTCGTTCCGGGCTGTCGCGGCAGCACGCCTGCCAGCGCAGGTTCGCGCGCCATCAGCTTCTCCAGCCCAGCCACTACATCGGCGATCTCCGCAAAGCTGTGCATCCGCTCCGTGCGCCCACGCAGCTCGCCCGGTGTCTGCGGGCCGCGCAGCAGCAGCACGCACAGCAGCGCCGTTTCCGCCCGCGTCAGGTTGAAGGCCTCGCCCAGCCGGTGCTCATACTTCGCCACGCGCCCTTCCTCGCCGCGCGCCGCGCCCGCAAGCTGATGCGCCTCCAGCCCCAGCAAGGCCTCGCGCACGTCGTCTTCGCTCAGATGCATCACTGGCTCGCGGTTCGAGCGCTGATTGCAGGCGTTCACCAGAGCATTCAGGCTCAGCGGATAATACTCCGGCGTGGTTACTTCCTTCTCGACCAGCGCGCCGAGCACGCGCGCCTCCGCTGCAGACAGCACAACCCCATCCTTCAAAGGCATAGCTCTATTGTGCCACCGGCACTTCCTCCACCAATTCCTCCAGCTCGTCTTCGCTCTCTTTGCGATTCCGCGTCAGCAGGAAGTACACCACCGGCGTCACCACCAGGCTCAGCACCATCGAGATCGTCAGCCCGCCAATCACCGCAATCGCCAGCGGCTGCAGCATCTGCGAGCCCGCGCCAAGCGCAAACGCCAGCGGCAGCATCCCGCACACCGCCGCAATCGCCGTCATCACAATCGGCCGCAGCCGGCGCTGCGCCGCGTGAATCATCGCATCCGCGGCCGTTGCGCCCGCCGCGCGGAACTTCTCATCCGCATCCAGCAGCAGAATGCCGTTCTTCGCCACAATGCCAATCACCATAATCAGGCCCATGAACGACGCCACGTTGAAGGTCGTGTTCGTCACCAGCAGCGCCAGAATCACGCCCGAAATCGACAGCACGGACGACGTGAGAATCGCAATCGGGGCAGGGAAGTTCCGGAACTCCGTCAGCAGCACGCCAAACACCAGCGCCAGCGCCAGCACCAGCACCTGCAGCAGGTCGCGGAACGACTTCTGCTGCTCCTCATACGTCCCGCCATATTCCACGCGCACACTCGGCGGCAGATGCAGTTCATCCACCGTCTGCTTCACCCGCGCCATCCCTGTCCCCAGGTCCGAGCCTTCCAGCCTTCCCGTCACCGTCACCAGCCGCTGCAGGTTTTCGCGGCGCACCTCGTTCTGCGGCGGCAACTGCTGCATCGTCGCCAGCGAGCCCAACGTCGCCGTGTGACCCGATGCGCTGTTGAAGACCGTATTCTCAATCGCATTCAGAGACGTTCGATGCTCATCGCTCAGCCGCACCCGGATGGTGTACGGCCGGTCGTTGGCAATCAGCGGATCGTTCGTCGGCAGCCCATCCAGAATCGAAGTCGCATCCTCCGAAACCTCCGTCGGCGTAAAGCCCATCCGCGCCGCTACCACCGGATCGACCTGGAAGTTCGTCGCCGGCCCGCTGATCGTGTTCTCGATTCCGTTCTGCACATCCACCACACCGGGAATCTTGCCAATCGCGTCGCCCACGCGCGGCCCCAGCAGCGTCAGCGTCGCTTCGTCATTCGAAAAGATCTTGATCTGGATTGGCTCCGGCGCGTTCGACAGGTCGCCAATCATATCCTGCAATACCTGCGTGAACTCGATATCCAGCTCCGGCTCGGTTGCGCGAATCTTCGCGCGCACGTCCGCCATCACCTCGTCGATGCTGCGGCTCCGGTGCGACTTCAGCTTCACGGTAAAGTCGCCCGTGTTCGCCTCCGTCACCGCTGCCAGCCCCATCTGCAGGCCTGTCCTGCGCGATGTAATCTCCACCTCCGGCGTCGCGCGCAAAATGCGCTCCACGTGCTCCAGCACGCGATTCGTCTCGCTCAGTGAGCTGCCCGCCGGCATGATGTAGTCGAGAATAAAGCCGCCCTCATCCATCTCCGGCAGCAGGTCCGAGCCCAGCGCCCGATAGCCCAGCCAGGTCCCCATTACCAGCAGCAGGCACGCCGCGCCCAGCCACAGCGGCTTGGCCAGCGCCCAGTCCAGCACGCGCCGGTGAAGCGCCAGCACCTTCGTCAGGAAGCGCCCCGCGGCATGATCGCTATCGCCCTCGTGCTTGCGCTTCGGGTGCAGCAGCACCAGGCTCAGCCCCGGCGTCCACGTCAGCGCCAGCAGCAGCGAGGTCAGCAGCGACGCCGCCATCGTAATCGCCAGCGCGCGAAAGAAGCTGCCCGTCACGCCGCTCGTCGCAATCAGCGGCACAAACACCACCACCGGCGTAATCGTCGATCCAATAAGCGGCGTTGTAATTTCCTTCAGCGCCTTGCGCACCGCCTCCGTGCGGCTCTCGCCCGCGTCGCGATGCATCACGATGTTCTCTACCACCACGATGGCATCGTCAATCACCAGCCCAATTGCCGCTGCAAGTCCGCCCAGCGTCATCAGGTTAAAGCTCTGCCCAATCGCCCACAGCACCACGATCGTCACCGCAATCGTCACCGGGATCACGAGTCCCGCAATCAGCGACGAGCTCCAGTCGCGCAGGAAGAGAAACAGAATCACGCACGCCAGCAGCAGGCCAATCACAATCGCGTCGCGCACGCTTCCAATGCTGTCGCGCACCAGTTGCGACTGGTCGTAGAACGGCTCCAGCCTCACTCCCGGCGGCAGCTTCTGGCGCAGTTGCGCCACCTCTACGCTCACCGCGTCCGCCACCGCCACGGTGTTGCTCGCCGGCTGCCGCGCAATCGTAATCAGAACGGCCTGCTTGCCGTTCGCCGTCACCGTCGTGTAGACCGGCTTCGTTGCCTTCTCCACCGTTGCCACATCGGCCACGCGCACCGGCGCGCCGGTCGCTGTCGTCTTCACCACCAGTTGCCGCAACTGGTCGATGTCATGCACCTGCGCGCCCACCAGCCCTAGAATCAGCTGATGGTTCGCCTCGTACAGCCCCGGCGAGTCCACAATGTTCGACGCCTGAATCGCATTCACCAGGTCCGTGACCGTTACGCCGTCGTTCGCCAGCAGCGCCAGATTCGGCGTCACGTGAAACTCCGGCGCCTGTCCGCCCTGCACCAGCACCGTGCTCACGCCTTCCACGCGATTCAACGGCGGTTTCAGATCGTAGGTCGCCAACTCCCACAGTTGCGTCTGCGGCACCGTATCGGAAGTGAGCGCGTACCCAAGAATCGGGAATGTCGCAAAGGTCAGCCGGTTCGTGGTGATGCGCACCGTCGGCGGCAGCGTCTGCTCCACCTTGCTCAGCGCCGCATCCACCAGTTGCAGCGAGAGCACCATGTCCGAGTTCCAGTCGAAGAAGAGGCTCACTTCCGCCGATCCGCGGCTCGTCGTCGAACGCACCGTGCGCAGCCCCGGCACCGCATTCACCGCGTCCTCAATCGGCCGCGTGATCGTCACCTCCATCTGCTCCACTGGCATCACGCCGTTGTCCACGCCGATTACCACGCGCGGAAAATTCGTCTCAGGAAACACTGAGATAGGCACGCGCGTCGCCAGGTAGACGCCGGCCAGCGTAAGCACCGCCGCAAAGAAGAAGATCGTGCGCGTCGTCCGCGCCAGCCAGAAGGGCTTATGCACGGCCGCATCCAAGGTCGGCTGCCGCATCAGTTGCCCCCTCCGCTGTCGGAGCCCTTCGCGCCCGCATCATCATCGGCTGCCGGTCCCACCTTTACCTTCGTGCCCGTGTCCAGGCCGTACGCGCCGCCGGTGATGACCATATCGCTCGCGCCCACCCCGCTCAGCACCTGCACATCCCCATCGTCTGCGATGCCCACTGTCACCGTCTTGCGCTGCGCGGTACCGTCGGAGCCCACCACCATGACGGACTTGCTGCCGTCCTGCGCTGTCAGAATCGCCGCCGCCGGCAGCTTCCACGCCTGCGCCACCGCGCGCCCGGTGATGGACGCCTTCACCGGCGTGCCCACCTTCAGCGCACCGCTCTTGTTGTCGATCTTCAGCCACACCTCGACCGTCGTACTGCCGGGGTCCAGCGCCGGACTGATCAGGCTCACCGTCGCCGCCACGGGCTTGTCCACACCCGGCACGCTCACCGTCGCCTTGTCGCCCACCTTCATCTGCTGCGCCAGGCTCTGCCCCACGTGCGTCTTCGCAATCAGAGCCGACGTGTCCATCACCGTCACCAGCGCCGCGCCCGCCGCAGCCGTCTCGCCCGCAAACAGCGGCCGGTCCGTCACCACCCCGCGAATCGGGCTGCGAATCTCCGAGTAGCTCACCTGCGCCTCCGCGCCGTGCAGCTTGCCCTCGGCAGAGGTCAACTGTCCCTGCGCGGCCTTCAGCGCCGCCTCGTGGCTCACCTGCTTCATCGATTGCAGATGCTTCGCCGCGCTGTCATACGCCGCCTGCGCCTGCACCAGCGCCGCCACCGCCGTGTCCAGATCCCGCCCCGGAATCGCGCCTTCCTTGAAGAGCTGCCTGCGGCTGTTCGCAATGCTCTGGTTCAGATCCAGATTCGCCTTGGCCTGCGCATAGTCCAGCTCCGCCTTCTGCGCGTCTTCAGGAACCTGCGCTTTGGTCGCCGTCGCATACGCGGCCTGCGCCGCCTCATACGATCCCTTGTTGTCCATCGCCGCCGCTGTCAGGTCGCCGTTCTCCAGCACCGCCAGCAGCTGGCCCTCCTGCACCTTATCGCCGCGCTGCACAAGATACTGCTTCACTGGCGCCGAAATCTTCGGCTCAATCGCCGCCTGCGCCTGCGGCGTCAGCAGCGCGTCGGCCTCAATGTGCTCCGCCATCGGCCCCTGCTCCGGATGCTCGGCCTGCACCGTCACCTCCGGCGCAGCTTCCACTTCCTTCTTGCACCCGGTCGCAATCAGCAGGCTCAACCCAGCCAACGCCGCCACGCCTGTCTTCCAGCTTCTTCCGCGCGCCATTCCTCTCACGCCTCCGCTTCCCGTCATCCTTGCATTCCTCATGGCTCACATTGTTCCGGTCAGTTGCTGCAGTCCCGCCAGCGCCATCTCATAGCGAACGCGCCCGTCTTCCCGCGCATTTTCCGTGGTCACAAACGCGGTCTGCGCATCCACCACTTCCAGCACCGTCGCCTCGCCGCCCGTGTAGCGCATCTTCGTCAGCCGCAGGCTCTCGTCCGCCGTGGCCACGCTCTGGTCCAGCGACGCCAGTTGATCCCGCGACGCCGCGGCCTCGTCGTAGGCCTCGTCCAGCCGCGCCACCAGCGCCTTCTGCGTCGCCGTCAGAGCCACCTTCGCCGCGTCCCTGCGAATCTCGCTTTGCTTGACCCTGCGCTCCGTCGTGAGCCAGTCCCACACCGGAACATCCACCGTCACCATCGCCGAGTAGCCCAGGTTCTTCACCTTGTCCGGCCCGTTCACCGCAAACTGCGGCGCATCAATTCCGTAGTTAAAGTTCAATCCCAGATCCGGCAGGTACCCCGCCCGCGCCGCCAGCACGTCCGCATTGCTCACGTTCAGCGCGGCCAGCGCGCTCCGCAGTTCGGGATTGTTCTTCGCCGCCGCCTGCTGCACGTCCTCGCGCGACGCCAGCACCGGAGCATTCCCCTCCGCCGCCACCGTGTACGCCGTGTGCGGATCAGGAAACAGCAGCACTGCCAGCTCCAGCCGCGCCTTGTCCGCCGCCAGCTTCGCGTCGCTCAGGTCTCTCTGCCGCTGCTGCTCCTGCAGTTGCGCCTTCACCACATCGGCATGGGCTGCCTCGCGCGCCTGCTCGCGTTCCGTTGTCAGCTTCGTAAACTCCGCCGCCTCGTTCTCCGCGCGTCCCGCCACGGCCAGCTTATTGTCCGCCGCCGCCAGCCCATAGAACAGCCCCGTCACCGCCGCCACCAGCCCGCGCCGCGCCACCTCATACTGCGCCGCCGCCAGCGCCGCCGTCGCATCCGCGCGCTGCACCGTCGCCAGCCCCACCAGCCCAAACGTCTCGCTCACTGCCGCCTGGCTCGTGTACTCGTGAATCGCATTGTTCGCAATGAACAGCGGCGCGGACTGCGTCTGTGCCAGCGGTCCCGTGCCCACCTGCGTCAACAGCCCGTTCGGCTGCGTGTACAGCGCCTGGTTGTGAAACACCACGCTCGGCAGCAGTCCCGCCCGCGCGTTCAGCCGGTCCAGTCCGCTGGCCTTGCTCTCCGCCAGCGCCGCCGCATAAGTGGGCTCGTTGGTCTGCGCCCGCGCAATTGCCTCGTCCAGCGTGATCTTCGGCGTCGCCGCGGTTGCCGGTGCGTTCGCGCCCTGCTGCGCTGCTGCACTCCACGGCAGCATCCAGACCGCCGCCAGCGCCGCCGCCGTTCCAGCCCGCCGCATCCATCCCGATTGCTTCCCGTCCGTCAGAATCCATCGCCGCATAGTCTCCACCAGCATAAAAGCACAACCTTAATTTCACATGAGCCTGTGCGTAAGATGTTTTTCTGTGAAATCGACCAGCATCACCGGCGTTCCCGTCTCCCGCACCGGAGCCGGCCAGGCCAAAATTACTCCACCCGTCCCGACCGTGCGCCCGCCCGTTCTGCGATACTGATCTCTTATGCCGATCGCAGACCTGCAACAAGCCGCCCAGAAAATCGCCGGATTACTCGCCTCCCTCAACACGCTCGGCGGCATGCGCCTCAAATACCGCATCACCGCCGGCGACGGCGCGCGCGACCCCGAAGGCCTCGAGGCACGGCAGATCTACGTCGAGCTCGGCGGACCCGACACGCCTCTGCTCACCCAGCACAACGGCGAGCTCCTCCGCTCCCTTGAAACCATCGCCGCGCAGATCCTCCGCCTCGACCAGCGCGAGCACGACCTCATCAGCTTCGACGCCGGCAACTTCAAGGCCCTCCGCGCACAGGAGCTCCGCATGGCCGCCGAAGTCGCCGCAGAGAAAGTCATCAAGACCGGCGTCCCCTACGCCTTCCAGCCCATGAACAGCCGCGAACGCCGCCTCCTCCACATGGCCTTCCGCGACCTCGAAGGCGTTGAGACCGCCAGCTCCGGCGAAGGCATGGAGCGCTTCCTCGCCGTCTATCCCGCCGGCAAAACCAACCTGCCCGTCGCCCCGCCCACGCGCCCCCACGGCTTCGGCCGCAGAGAGCGGCGCTAAATCCTGCGCCAGAAGCTCCTCCGGGACGTGCGACAATTGCATCCGTCCGGAGGACCTTCCCCATGTCCGCTGCCATCCTCGCCGCCAGCCCGCTCGTCGCCTTCGTTCCCATGCGCGACCCCGCCCGCTCCCGCCGCTTCTATGAGTCCGTCCTCGGCCTGCCTCTCCTCGCCGATGAGCTGCCCTTCGCGCTCGTCTTTCAGGCCCCCGGCGGCACCCTCCGCCTCACCCGCGTGGAGTCGCTCACGCCGCAGCCCTTCACCATCCTCGGCTGGCAGGTCGCAGACATCGAATCCACCGTCACCGCTCTCGCCCGCACCGGCGTCGAGTTCCTCCGCTACCCCGGCATGAACGACGCCCATCCCCTCGCCATCTGGACCGCCCCCTCCGGCTCCCGCATCGCCTGGTTCCACGATCCCGACCGCAACGTCCTCAGCCTCACCCAGCCAGCGACAGGCCCCAATGCCGGGGGAGCAAACTGAGCTCCCCCACTGAAAATGGGTGCCCCATCCATTCCGCGCCTTCTGCGGAATGGGTGGGAAAGCACGATTCCCGCGCCGCGGGGATACACTGCTGCCGCCATGCTCGCCGTCAGAGAGTAGGTTTCGATTCATCGCGTATGCGTGTGGTCTGCCTCCGTCAGGGCCACTTGGCCGGTCTCCAGCAGAGACTTCAGATTGGAGAGAACCTTGGGCCATCCCCCCGATACTGCCTGGATGAACTTCGAATCCGCACGCTCCATCGTGTGCGTAATCGTCAGTTGCACCGAGGCGCCGACAGGCTCAAGCTCGATGACGCACAGGGCAAAGCCCTCGGCCTTCAACTCCGGCCTGAACTCGTTCCGCCATTTCAGCCGTATCCGCTTCGGCGGCTCGCATTCCAGAATCTCCCCAGTGTCCGCCACCCACCCATCAGGGAAGACCATCCGCCACTCCGCTCCCGTCTTCCATTCCGTCAGGATCTGAATGCCAAACCAGTACTCCTTCATCTGGTTGGCATCCGTCAGCGCAGACCACAGCTTTTCCGGCGTTGTGCGAATGAAAGTGACATAGACGAAGCTGCTTTCTGATACATGGCTCATGATTCCGTTTCCTCCAGGTCCCTCTTCAGTTTGGACAGCGCCTCCAGGCGCGGGTACTCGAATTTGCGGATCCACCGTTCGGCGATCTGGTGAATCGGCACAGAATTGATGAAGTGAAGCCGCTCCCGTCCTTCGCGCCTCCACGACACCAGACTCGCCTTCCTGAGAATCGCCAGATGCTTCGCAACCGCTTGCCGGGTCATGTCCAGCCCTTCGCACAACTCGACCAGCGTCTGGCCATTCTTCTGGCGCAGCCGGTCCAGAAGCTTCCGGCGGCTCGCATCTGCCAATGCTTTGAAAACTGCGTCTTCACTCATCGCGCATTAGGCAACCATTTAGCTGCTTAATCACAATAAGCAACCGTTTGGTTGCCTGTCAATCGAAATCCTATCTTTTCGTGGATTGTTCTTCTGCATGACCTTCTGCCGCGGCGATACCCTCATCGCAGGTTGCACGGAAATTTGGGCCGAATCTGTGGGCAGGCAGTCCCGGTGCCGTGGGAGCGAGCTGAGTTCCCCACTGAAAATGGCTGCCCCCGGTCCGTCTGTTCGGACCTGGGAAAGCATGATCCCCATCCCCGCCCCAACCTTCGGGTGCCCCCGGTCTCGCTTCTGAGACCGGGGAAGCCACAACCCCATCCCGCCACCTGCTAGCCCGCTAACTCCACTACCCCGCCAGCC
>JBBIVH010000074.1:0-12087 GCA_037439805.1 Acidobacteriaceae bacterium | reverse complement strand
CCGGAACCGACTGCAATGATCTTGGAAACACCCGGCAGTGCGACCGGGGCGGGCATGGCATTTGAATGCGCCATTGTTTGAAGTAACTCCTTCCGTTCTTTCTGAATCCTTCGTTTCGTCTCAGGCCTTGGCCGCAGCAGCCTTCAGGCGCTCGGCCTGCTCTCGCCGCGCCTGTTTGCGGCGCGCCGCTTCGGCCTCGCGATGCTCGCGGCGGCGCAGCGCATCGGCGTGACGGCGAACCTCATTCGGTGTCTCCGGCAACAAGCCGGGAATCTTCACCGGCTTCCCGTCCTTGTCGATGGCCACAAACACCAGGTAGGCACTGGCGACATGCAGCAGCGTGCCGGTCTGCGGATGCTCCACCCAGACCTTCACGCCCACTTCCAGCGAACTCGTGAACGCGCGGTTCACGTTCGATTTCAAAATCAACAGATCGCCCACATGCACCGGCTGGATAAAGTCGATGTGGTCCATTGCGGCCGTCACCACGTGCGTGCGCGTGTGGCGATAGGCGGCCATCGCTCCGGTCAAATCGATGAAGTGCATCAGGCGGCCGCCCAGCAGGTTGCCCAGCGTGTTGGTGTCGTTGGGCAGAATGATCTCTGTCATCTCCGACTGCGTGCTGGCCACCGTCCGCGCCGCTGGTTGGTTCTCAGTCGAACTCATTCGCTTCCTTGCTCCGATCCAGGCTGTATTCGATCCGGCTTCCTCTGCCCGATACAATCAAGGCAGCAGGGAAGCCGCGCGAAAGAGCCAATTCCAGTTTCGGCAATCCCTGCCAATTACGCAAATGCCGCGGCGCGGCGTTCTCAGGATACGGAATGGATAAGCTTGCAGGATTGAAAGAGATTCTCGCCCTGGACCCGAAGAACAGCTTCGCCCGCTACGGCGTAGCCATGGAATTTGCCTCCAGCGGAAAGATTGAAGAGGCGCTGGCGGAGTTTGACACGCTGCTGTCGAACGACCCCGATTACACCGCGGGTTACTTTATGGCGGCGCAGACGCTGGCAAAAGCGCAACGCGTGCCCGAGGCGATCGAGCGACTGAAGGCCGGAATCTCCTGCGCCGCGCGCACTGGTAACCGCCATGCTCTGAGCGAGATGCAGGACATGCTGGCTGAACTGGACCAGTAGACGCGTGTGCGACTGGCACTCCGCGTCATCCATCCGGCGTTGAGCAGCGCGGCACCACAGGGGAATCTTTTCACCCATTTCCATCCAACCCGCATCTATACTGTTGATATGCCAAAGTATTCCATCGTTGTTCCTTTTCACAATGAAGAGGAAAACGTGACCGTCATGTATGCCCGCCTCAAACAGGTGATGGAGCAGGTGGGAGAAAGCTTTGAGCTGGTGCTCGTCGACGACGGTTCCAGCGACCGCACCTACAAGCTGCTGGAGGAAATTGCCGCCGTCGACAGCCGCGTGCTCGTCGTCAAGCTGCGCCGCAACTTCGGGCAGACCTCCGCGCTGGCGGCCGGCTTTGACCACGCCTCCGGCGAGTTCATCTTCGCCATGGACGGCGACCTGCAGCACGACCCCAATGAGATTCCCAACTTCATTGAGAAGCTAGAAGAGGGCTACGACGTCGTCTCCGGCTGGCGCAAGGAGCGCATTGACAACTTCGTCATGCGCCGCATCCCGTCGCGCTGCGCCAACTGGCTCATGGCCAAGCTCTCAGGCGTGGACATCCACGACTTTGGCACGACATTCAAGGGCTATCGCCGCGAAGTGATCACGAACATCCCGCTCTACGGCGAAATGCACCGCTTTATTCCCGCGCTGGCAAGCTGGTACGGCGCATCCATCTGCGAGATTCCGATCAAGAATGTGCACCGAGAGCGCGGCAAGAGCCACTACGGCATCGGGCGCACCTTCCGCGTCTTCTTTGATCTGCTCACCATTCGCTTTCTGCTCAAGTACATGACGCGCCCACTGCACTTCTTCGGAACATTCGGCGCGCTGGGTATCGTCATCGGCAGCATTGTCTCCACGGCGCTGCTTGGTTTGAAGATCATGCACCCGAGCCAGAATGTGATGGATCAGCACGGCCCGCTCTTTGCCATTGCCGGCGTGCTGATTGTTGCCGGCATTCAGATGCTGGCCATTGGCCTGCTCGGCGAGCTGCAGGTGCGCCACTACTACACCACGCAGCACCGCGCGCCCTACGCGATTGATCGTCTCGTTCGCCTGCGCAGCCCTGAAGAACCAAGCCTGCTTTCCGGCGGCAAAGAAGGCTTCTGAGCCGCAGTCATAGCGTCATTCCGCCGAGCCCCGCCCTGCGCGGGGCTTTCGCTTTCGCCGGCACGCGTGCTGTTGTCCATTGCCGCTTTGAAAGTCTTGCAGAAACATGCCCTCCGGGTGCATTCTTGCCGTGATATGAAAGCCATTCAGATTCAAGCCACAGGTGGGCCAGAGGTTCTGCAACTGGTCGAGTTGCCCATCCCTGAGCCGGGACCGGGGCAGGTCCTGATCCGCGTGGAAGCGGTCGGGGTGAACTTTATCGAGATCTACTTCCGCAAAGGCGTCTACAAGGCGACGATGCCGCTGATCCCCGGAAGCGAAGCCGCAGGCACGGTCGAGAAGCTTGGCCCTGGCGTCACTGGTTTTGAAGAAGGTGACCTCGTGGCCTCGGTCAGCGTGCTCGGCAGCTATGCGGAATACGCACTGGTTACCGCCGCGCAGCTTGTCAAGGTGCCCTCGCGCCTCACTCCGGAACAGGCTGCCGCCGCAATGTTGCAAGGCATGACGGCCCACTATCTTGCCTACTCCACGTATCCGCTGAAAGCAGGGGAAACAGCGCTCGTCCATGCAGGGGCCGGCGGCGTGGGCCTGCTGCTGACGCAGATGGCCGCGCGAATCGGCGCGCGCGTCATTGCGACTGTCTCGACCAAAGAGAAGGCTGAGCTGGCTCGTGAAGCTGGAGCAAAGGACGCGATTCTCTACACGGAGCAGGATTTTGAGGTAGAGGTGAAGCGCATCACCGGCGGCAAGGGCGTGGATGTGGTCTACGACTCGGTGGGCAAGACGACCTTTGACAAGAGCCTGAACTGTCTACGTCCGCGCGGGCTGCTCGCGCTCTTCGGTGCCTCCAGCGGGCCGGTGCCCGCATTTGATTTGATTCAACTCAGCAGCAAAGGCTCGCTCTACATCACGCGGCCCACGCTCTGGCACTACATCGCCACCCACACAGAGTTGGAATGGCGCGCAGGCAAGGTGCTGGACTGGGCTGCAACCGGCGAAATCAAGCTGCGGACAGAGCATATGTATCCGCTCGCCCAAGCCGCGCAGGCGCAGATTGACATGGAAGCGCGCAAGACCACGGGGAAGATTCTGCTGGAGCCGTGAAGAACAGACGATGGGAGCAACACAACGGTGGCCGGCATAGAGATTGCACCCCATGACCGCGTCTTCGTCCTGACCGGCGCAGGCATCAGCGCGGAGAGCGGCCTGCCCACCTTTCGCGCGGAGGACGGCCTGTGGGCTGGCTACCGCGTGGAAGATGTCTGCACGCCCGATGCATGGCTGCGCAATCCCGCCGGGGTGTGGGCGTTCTACGCGAGCCGTCGCGCACAGGGCGCTAAGGCAGAGCCCAATCCAGCGCACCACGCGCTGGCTGCATTGGAAGCTCATCTCGGTGAGCGATTTTTTCTCTGCACGCAGAACGTGGACGACCTGCACGAGCGCGCGGGCGCTGTGCGCCTTGTTCACATGCACGGTGAGCTCGCAAAGTCACGGTGTGAGCGCGACTGCGGGCGCGACCCGGTTGAGGATCACGCGATCTATGCAAACCTTGCCGATGTGCCGCGCTGCCCGTGCGGCGGCCGCATGCGCCCCCACATCGTCTTCTTCGGCGAGATTCCGCTTGAGATGGATCGCATTCAGGACGAGATTGCACGATGCACGCTCATGCTGGTGGTGGGCACATCGGGGTCGGTGTATCCGGCAGCTAGTTTTGTCCACTGGGCGCGCCAGCACGGCGCGCGCACCGTCTATATCGGCCCGGAGCCACCGCTCAATGCCTCCGCCTTCACACAGGTGGTTGAAGGCAAAGCCGGAGAGGTAATGCCGGATCTGTTCGTCATCCGATCCTGAGAAGGCTTGTCTCTGCCATCCGTCAGTGTCGCAATCAGAAATGAAAGCGGTAGCGAGCCTCTACCATCAGCATGCGCGGATCGTTGTAGTGAAAGCCGCCGAGCGTGACGGAGTTGTCCATCAGGACGCGGTGGTTGGTTACATTCACCACACTTGCTGAGAGCTTCCATCGCTCACCGACGCTGCGCCCGGCAGACACATCGAACATGGTATGCACGGGCAGATACGGGCCGTTGTAGGGGCCGACGTTTGCGCCGGCGAGACCATTCGCAAATCCTGAGCCGTAATACACATTCGTTGCAAACCACGTGCTGAACGGCAGGCTGGCCGTGAATCCAGTGTTGAGTGTGTTGCGCTGGTCGTGGTCGAGAGGAATGTAATCGGGTCCGAGCGTGCATGCCGGATCGCCAGGACTGCTGCAGGCGAAGCCGCCGATGACCTTGCCGCGCTGCTGCGCGAGCTGGTTGGAGTAGGCGAGGTGAAACTGGCCCAGGTGGGCAAGTTGCGGCGACCGAATCGCCAGTTCCCATGCCTGGATGAGCGCCCCGTCCACCGCGATCGGGAAGTAGATATTCGACTCTCCCACGTTGGCGTGGTCTAGGTAATTGTTCGCACGCGTCTCAAACGTGTCCGCGTCGACGAGCCATCCCTTCCACGGAATCTGCAAGCCGAACTGGTGCTCCTCGTCGCGCTCAGAGGGCAACGGCACAAAGGCATTCTGACCGGGCTGGCTCGTGACGTAGTTCAGGAATGCACTGGAAACGGTGACGATGGGGGCCGGCTGAAAGAAGTGGCCATAAAATCCGCGCAGCACCCAGTGCAGCCGGGGAATCTCCAGTGCTGCGCCGATGCGCGGATAGGCTGCATTCTCCGTGTAGCCGCCATGGTAGTTCGAGATGCGCATGCCGCCCATCAGTGTGATCCAGCGGCTCACGCGAAGCTGATCAGAGAAGTGAAACTCGACCAGGCCCGCATTCGCAACGGCTTGCGTATCCGGAACCGTTACGGCTGGTATGCCAGCGATGTTCACACGCAGACCGTACAGATCGTCTTCATGCTGGAGGAAGGAGTAGACGCCGCCGGCAAAGCTGTTGGGACCGGCATCCGCGTGAACGTCCGCTTGTGCGCCCGCGTAGTTCGAGCTCTGGTGCCATGTGGTAGCGACCGGAGTGTCGCTCGGTCGCGCATCGTACGCTGCTTGATTGAAGTGATAGAACGGCGCAACCTGCGATTGCGCTGTTGGAGAAAGAGCGCGTACCCAATTGATGAGCACAAATGAATCGCGCTCTGTTTGCCCATCCCGCAGCCCATAGGATTTGTAGTAGTTCGAAGCCTGCTCCCAGTCGTTCGGGCTTGCGTCGTAGGGAATCTGAAAGTAGTCCTGACGCATCTGCGCGTCAAGGCGCAGTTGATCTCTGGGCGTCTGATTGCGGATCAGGGAGACAAAGCCGCTTTCTGAATTCGTCGCGTCGTGAAAGATGCTGGCAATCGGTGTCTCAAGCCCGTAGTTGGAGCGCGAGCCGGTCGCGCTGGCATACCATGCAGTGCGCGTGCTGTGATCGCCGAGAGAAAGCTGCGACTCGCCGAAGTAGAGATTTCCGCCGGTCAGCACCAGTTCGCCTTCGCGGTCGCGCTCAAAGCCGTTGCGGGGCAGTACATTGAAGGCGCCGTAGGTGCGGTCGCCGATGTCGGCAGAGTAGCTGCCGCGCTGCGTCTCAAGCTCGTCGATATCTTTCGGGTCGATTTGCGGTCCCACGTTGCTGTCGATCTTGGTGTTCGGAATCGACACGCCGTCGATGAGCCAGCTTGTCTGGTGCCCACCGCGCATGTGCAGCATGTTGTGGGTCATGTAGGAACCGGGCACGTAGTCGGTAATCATCTCCATGCCCAGCGTGCGGCTGGCTCCGGGCGTCTGCTCAATCTCCTCACGTGTGATGAGTGTGGTGGGCGTCACCGAGCCGGTTGTCATGGCACTGGTTGTCGCTTCTACTACGACGCTCTGCGTTATTGCCGCGAGACTAAGCTGGATGTGCAGAACAGGATTCGTGCCGGAGATGATCGTGACGGGTTGCGCGAAATCTGCAAAGTCTGCCGCAGAGACGGTCATGCGGTAGACGCCGATGGGCACCTGCTGAATTTGAAACTCGCCCTTCGCGTCGGTAGTTGCGTGCAGGATAAAGTCGGAGTCCGAGGCACGCAGCGTAACGGCAGCGCCCGCAATGGGCCTATGCTGCGGGTCGTGTACGACACCTTGCAACGTGGCAAATGCCGTTGCCCATGCCGCAAGAGGGGCAAAGAGAAAAGAAAGAACGAGAAGATAAGAGCGATGCATCGGAACCCAATTCGGAAAAAGGCCATGCGGCGCAACCGTCGATCTGCGCGAGGCAGACGGGCGCGATGCGGCATGGGGCTGTGTGGAACCGCGTCACCTGTCAGTGTGGCGCGCGGATATTCGGACTAGATCTGATGGCTCGGTGGAGGACTTCGACCTGTGCGGCGGTTGAACGGCTGGCTGCGAAGTAGAGGGGCAGCAGGTTCAAGAAGTTGCCGTTGTATGTCACCCTGTGCAGGCGCGTGGAGGCTTGTAACGATGGTCTTTTGAGAGCTTGCCGTCGCAATCAAGCGTTGCGGATAGAGTGGGCAATGCGATGGAGCGGTAAACGCAGGCTCCAAGGGCTCCGCGGATGCAAGCACTTGCGCACGCATCGAATCGGCCATCGCGCAGTGGTGCGCACCGTGACGCCGGCAGCACGCAGGCAGACGCGCGTCTTCATTGGCCTGCAGGGTTGCCGTGAGCGGACCCAGGCCAAAGAACAGAGCCAACAGCGTTGCCAGTGTGCGGCGCATCTTTCTTTGATGGTACAGGACCGCGTGTCAGGATGCTGGCGCTCCGGGCCCGATTCTGCACCAGGCGAATATCGCTCAGGTATCATCGTGATATCGAAGCATTTCTCAATCTCTCAAAGGAATTGATGGTGACGGACAAGAAGGCTTCCCATTCATCGTTCAATGCGGACGCGGCCAAGCGAGGTCTGCAGCGTCCCCTGCGTGTTGCGCTGTTTGGCTTTGGAACCGTGGGCAGTTCGGTTGCGCGGATTCTTGTGGAATCAAAGCCCGAGGGGCTGCAACTGACGCACATCTTCAATCGCGGCATCTCCCGCAAGCGCGTGGACTGGGTCCCAGCGAACGTGAAATGGAGCGAAGACGCTGAAGCTGTGCTAGGGTCGGATGCGGACGTGGTGGTGGAACTGGCGGGTGGACTCGACCCGGCCGGCTCGTGGGTGCGCCGCGCTCTTGAAGCAGGGAAAAGCGTTGTTACGGCCAACAAGAAGCTGATCGCCTATCACGGTGTGGAGCTGGAACGACTTGCCGCCGCGAAGGGCGGCCACTTGAAATATGGCGCTGCGGTCGCAGGCGGTATTCCCGTGATTCCGGGCCTCGAACAGGGACTGGCTGGCGACCGCATCCAGCGCATCGAAGGTATTCTGAACGGCACCTGCAATTTCATCCTCAGCAAGATGGAAGGCGGCGCCGATTACTCCGCTGTGCTGGCGGAGGCGCAGGCAAAGGGCTATGCAGAGGCCGATCCGACTGAGGACGTGGGTGGCTTCGATGCGCGTGCAAAGCTCGCGATTCTGATGCGCCTTGCAATGCGCGTCGTTGTGGACCCGGAAGAGATTGTGCCCAAGCCGATCACTGCGGTTGCGGCGCTGGATTTCAGCTATGCACGGGACCTGAGCTGCACGATTCGCCAGGTGGCGCGCGCCGAGCAGACCGACGGAACCGTTGCGGCGACCGTTGGCCCGATGCTTGTCGATCAGCATTCGCCGCTCGCCTGGTCGCGGGGCACCGAGAACATGGTGATTCTCACGGGCCACTATGGCGGCGATGTCGTCTTCTCCGGCCACGGCGCTGGCGGGCACCCCACGGCCGTTGCCGTGGTGAGCGATCTGGTGGCACTGGCGCATGGCTCGCGGCGCGTTGAGATTCCGTCTGTTCCCGCCCGCATTGGCGCGGAATTTGAAGTGCCGCACTACATTCGTTTTCTCGTGCGGGACCGCCCCGGCATCGTCGCGGAGATTACCGGCGCGCTGGCGAAAGAGCGCATTAACATCCGCGCAATTGTGCAGAAGCCGGGCTACCCCGCCGATGCACTGCCGTTCGTGGTCACGGTGGAGCCGTGCAAGTCTTCCGCACTCAAGCGCGCGCTGACGGAAATCGGCAGGATGGACTGCCTGCTGGAGCAGCCGCTCGACCTGCAGATGCTGGAGTAGGCAGTACGTGTGATGGCTTCGTAGAATTTGGAGGTCATTCAGTGATCGATACGATCTATCGTGCGAGATTTGCGGAGAAGAGAGTGAAGATCCGGTGCGCTGGATCGTGATTCACTGCAGCAGCTCGCAGCTCACAGTCTACAAGTGGATGAAGGAAGCAGCGGATGCTCCCGGTGCGCGCCACTACTGCGGCGAAGCGCACGCGCAGGTCTACATCAGCCGGTGGTTCCAGTCCTACTGCGGCTGAGGCGCCGCGCCTATTTTCCCGCTGGCGCGCGACCGCTGGACTCGCGCACGACCAGCTCCGGCGCAACCACGATTTCAGAAAGGTGCCCGTTGTCCTGGCGATTAATGCGCTCCAGCAGCACCTGCGCGCCCCGCTTGCCCATCTCCATCAGAGGTTGGCGCACCGTGGTGAGCGAGGGCGTGGCGTAGGCGGCAGACAGAATATCGTCAAACCCAACCACCGACACATCTCCTGGCACCGACAGCCCCATATCCTTGAGCGCGCGAATCGCTCCAATCGCGGCAATATCGTTGAAGCAGAAGATCGCCGTGAAGTCGCGCGCCTTGCCGAGCAGCGCCTGCATGGATTTGTAGCCAATCTCCGGGGCCATGGGATGGTGGCCAGTCTTCATGGACCAGCTTGAATCGTCGATGCGCGCCACGTGGGACGGGTCAATCTTGAGACCCATCTCGCGGCAGACCTTCTGAATGCTCTCCCAGCGGTAATCGGAGTCGGGGATGGCGCGCGGGCCGCGCATGAATGCGATGCGCCGATGACCAAGATCGTAGAGATGCTTCAATGCCTGCTCGACTGCCTTGTGGTGATCGAGGACGATATTCGTGACATTTTCAGCGCGGCTGTGCGCGGAGATCGCCACCACTGGAACCGGCACCTCGATATGATCCGCGGGAGTGTTCAGCAGCAGAAATCCGTCCACGGCGCGCTCGACCAGCATGCGCGGATACTGCTCCATCAATTCGCGCTTCCATTCATGGCAGGCCGTGAAATAGAAGTAGTGCGCGCTGTTCAACTCCTGGACTACGCCGCTCATGACGCGCGTGAAATAGCCTTCGCTCAGGTCCGGAGCCAGCACGCCTACGCTCATCGAGCGGCTCTGACGCAGCGAGCGTGCAAAGTAGTTGGGCCGATAGTTCAGCCGCTTGGCCGCTTCAATCACGCGATTGCGCGTCTCCTGCGGAATCGACTTGGCCGACGGCGAGTTATTCAGAACCAGCGAAATAGTGGTCTGCGAAAGCTCGAGGTGCTCGGCGAGCATTCTAAGGTTGACATGCCCCGGAGGCGTAGAAGTCTTGCCCTTTGCCATGTTGGAGTTGTAACACGTTTATCACAGGGCAGGAAACAGTGTTTCCCTTGAAATAACTCGATTTGCCGTTCAGGTGGACCGGTCGGATTCTGGCCGCCTCGGAGAAGAGGCAGCTGCCGGAAAGCCGATTCAGCGCGCAGCGAAATGGTTCTCGCCGGGATGCAGGGGATGCGTCTCCCCGTGCAGCACAAAGGTTCCGGTGAGGCCAGCCGGCAGCGTGATGGTTGCGTCCAGTCCACTATCCTGTTTGCGATATTCGACCTCGATGTTGCCCGAGGGATGCGGAAACGTTGCCTTGAGCGCAGGGAGCGACCCGAGATGCGGCGCGATGCGAACGGTCGCGAATCCGGGGCTGGCTGGCTCGATGCCTGCCACCAGCGTGAGCAGGTCATAGATGGGATGCGCCGACCAGGCATGCGAGTCCGACCGCGTCTCGCCGGGAACTTCGGGCCATGTGCTGAAATGCAGCGGCAGCAGTTTGCGCCATGGGTCGATTGAGGCGAGGTACTCGTCGGCCATACCTGCGTGGTCCAGTGCACGGGCCAGGTAGAAACGGAAATAATAGGACGCGCTCATCACGCCATCCGGCGTGGTGCCGGGATCAATGGTGAGCATTCTACGCAGGACTTGCTGCTGCTGACCCTTGGGAATTACGTCGTAGAGCACGCCGAGGATATTCGCCTGCTGGCTGAAGACCTTCTGATCAGCGTTGTCTGCGATTAGACCGCGCTCGGGGTTCCAGCACGCAGCGTAGATTCCCTTGCGCACGTGCTCTGCGCGGCTCTTGTCCTGCTGCGCGAGCGCCGGGTCGCCGACGCCCTGCTCCAGCGCGGCTGCATCTTCGAGCGCGCCGAGATATTGGAGCGAAGTCATGCAGGACTCGCCCTTCGCGTCATAGGTGGGAATCTCGCCGCGGGAAACCCAGTCGATGAAGCTCCACCAGGGTAGGTTCTCGAGCAGACCATCGGGCCGTTCATGCCCTTCAAACCATGCCAGCACGGCGCGGCTTCCTGGCAGGGATTGACGCACGATCGCCGTATCGGGCCGGTACATCCACGCATCGCGCACCATGCCAATCCATAGCAGTGAAAACGGCGGGATGGTCTGGGGCAGGGAACTCGGGTAGCGGCTGCGGGTCAGCCCATCCGGAGAGCGCGACTGGTCAAAGGCCTCAATCGCCTGTCGTGCGAGCCGGTCGTCATTGGCGACGGTATAGGAAATCAGCGCCTGAATGCGCGTGTCGCCCACATACTGGAGCTGCTCGTAGTACGGCGTATCCATGTAGGTTTCATGCGCGTCGAGGCGGGCGGTGCGCCATGAGATATCCCATATCTTGTCGAGGTCCGGGTCTCCGGTCTGCAGCTTTGCCTGCTCCTGGAATGGATAGGCGGTGAAGGCCGCAGTCAGCGATTCCAGCGTGAGCGGTGCATCGCCGGTCAGGATGTCGAGGTCGAGATAGCGCCACGTGCGCCACCAGAGCGGTTCGAAGAAGCGATGGCCTCCGCCGTCCGGCAGGAACTCATCTCGCAGGCCGAGCGCAGTGCGGTCGCCCACGTCGTTGCGGTCTCCCTTGTGACGCTTCTGGTCGTAGAGCGCCTCGGAGTAAGTAAACCAGACCTGTGCGCCCTTACCGCCCGACAAATTCAGATGCGGGTAGGCAGTGGTCAGCGCCCCACGGTCCAGAAGGATATGGACGTGGCTGTTGGAGGGAATCGTGACGGGGGCGGAAGGAAAAGCATTGAGATCCGCGCTGGAGACGCGCACGGTGTGACCGGCATCGGTCGGACTCACTTCCATGTGTGGCAGCCGGTCCGGCACAAGGCTCCAGGGGTTGTCACCCGTCACGCCGAAGGAGTGCGCCTGGTTCGCGGGAAAGATGCTGTCGCGCATGGGCGACGCGGCTGGAACCCATGAGCCGCCGCCGGTCGCAGCGTCCTTCCAGGTCCAGTCATAGTGCGCCGCGTCGATTACCTCTCCAGGGCCGGCTGCCATGTAGGTGAGCAGTTTGATGGAGGAGCGGTCGAGGGGACGATGGCCGGTCTCTTCCTCCACCTGCCAGCCCTTCGGCGTGCTCATGGAGGCATCTCCCGTTGCTTCGCTCTCCAGCAGAAATGCGGTGCGGTCGCTCATCTGCGCGATGGGCGCGAAGATGCCCCAGCTCCACACCGTCGCGGCAATCACGTTGGTTCCCGCCTTCAGCATCGGGGCCAGATCAAGCTGCTCGTAGCGCCAATGATTGAGATCGCCCCGCGCTGGGCCATCTCCCGCCCGTTTCCCATTGACATACAGAATGAAGCGATTGTCGGCGCTGACGCGAACGATATAGCTGGAGGGAACGGCGCTAAGGTTCAGCGTCTTTCTGAAGTGCAGCACGAGCGGCTCGCGCAA
>JBBIVH010000073.1:7710-12234 GCA_037439805.1 Acidobacteriaceae bacterium | reverse complement strand
AATCGAGTGCGTCTTCCGCGGATAGAGCTGCAGGTCATACGGCTTTTGCGCCTCAATCAGCGCCTGGATGAACTGAATCGAGTTCTCCATGTGCACGTTGTCGTCGCCTGTTCCGTGCACCAGCAGCAGCCGCCCATGCAGCTTCGCCGCCCAGTTCACCACGGAGAAGTCCTTATACCCATCCGGAAAATCCGCCGGCATACTCATATACCGCTCCGTGTAGATCGAGTCGTAGAGGCGCCAGTCCGTCACCGGCGCCACAGACACGCCCGCGCGAAACCGATCCGAGTGCGTCATCGCATACAGCGTGAACGTGCCGCCCCAGCTCCAGCCCCACCAGCCCAGCCGCTTCGCATCCAGTTGCGGATACTTCTCGAGCGCCGCATCCACCACCGTCAACTGATCCTCGATCTGCACCGGCCCAAAGTTGTGGTACGCCGCCTGCGCAAAATCGCGCCCGCGCATCCCCGTCCCGCGATTATCCGCATGGAGCACGGCAAACCCATGCTCCGCCAGCAGCTCGTCAAACAGCAGCCCATCGGCCCACTTGTTCGCCACCTCCTGCGGTCCCGGCCCGCCATACGGATTCACAATCATCGGCACGCTCGCCGCCGTCGTCGCGCCCGCCGGCAGCAGCAGTGTCGCATACAGCGTCGTGCCATCATGCGCCTTCACTTCCAGCTCCTCCGGCGTCCGCAGCGCGTAGGGCTCCAGCTCCCGCGTCTCCCAAAAGACGTGGCACTCCGCCGATCCGCACAGGCTCAGTTGCGGCTCCGTCATCCGCGTCGAAGACCGATCCACATAGCCGTCTCCGTGCGGCGCAAAGTTCGCCTCATGAAAGCCCGCCGCCTTCGTCAGCTGCCTGCGCTCGCCGCTAAAGCTCACCTCCCACACCTGCTGCTCTTTCACGTTGCCTTCGTTCGACGCGTAGTCCACCACCTTGCCTACCGTGTCCGCGCGTTCCACCTTGGCCACGTCAAAGTCGCCCTTCGTCAGTTGCCGCTCCAGCGTCGCATCCCCGCCCAGCGGGTGCCCCTGGTCATATTTGTAGAGGTAGATGTGGACGTGCCCGTCGGTCCAGTTCGTCAGCACGATCGACCCATTCGCCGCCGTCACGTCGTATTCGTCCTCAAGGAATTTCTCGTCCTTGATCTCCAGCACCTTGCGCGTCGTGCCCTCGGCCAGATCGGCAAAGTAGATCGCCCGCTGCTTGTGGTCGCGTGTCACCGTCTCGATCCACAGCGTCTTGCGGTCCAGCCATCCAAATCGCGGAATGTAATCCTGCCCATCCACAATCGGCAGCTTCACCCAGTAGATCTTTCCGCCATCCGCCATCACCGCGCCCACGCGCACCGCTGGATTCGGATCCCCCGGCTGCGGATACCGCTGCCCCGTCACCCGCGCATGCACCGGAATCCAGTCCGTCAGCGGATACACCGGCACGGCCGACTCGTTCATCTGCAAAAATGCCAGCCCCTTCGAGTCCGGCGCCCAGTGGTAGTTGGTGCGCACTTCCAGCTCTTCCTCATACACCCAGTCCACTTCGCCGTTCAGAATCGCCGGATCCTGCGATGGCGCCACCACCGTCGTTGGTGTGCCCACTACGCGCAGGTGCTGCACCACCAACGAGTGGTTGCGGACATACGAAATCG
The DNA here is from genome assembly GCA_037439805.1 of Acidobacteriaceae bacterium. Classification (GTDB taxonomy): domain Bacteria; phylum Acidobacteriota; class Terriglobia; order Terriglobales; family Acidobacteriaceae; genus Telmatobacter. The sequence continues at coordinate 10,582 of JBBIVH010000073.1, read as the reverse complement.
CCGAGCCGTCCGGCGCAAACTTCGGGTCGTCTCCCGAGCCCGCGCCCGTGAAGCCAACCTGCAGACCCGTGCTCGTCTTCAGGTCATAGACCCACAGCCGCCCATTCGAATCAAACAGCAGATGCTGCGAGTCCGGCGCCCAGATGTACGTCGCCTCGCCATACCGCGCGCGATGATCCCGGTCCTGCTCATCGGCCGAAGGCGCGCCCAGCAGCGGCGTCAGCTTCGCCCGCGCAATCAGCACGTGCGGCTTCCCCGTGCCCGGATCGAGATCAATCAGCTCGCCGCCATCCATATACGTCAGGTGGCTGCCGTCCGGCGACCACTGCAGGTCCTTCGGCGGCTTGCCAATCAGCGAGACCTTTCCATAAATCTTCTCCACCGTCAGCGGCACGCCCTGCGCCGCGGCTCCAGGCGAAACATTCAAAAATGGAACGGCTGCACAGGCACTCAGCAGGAACAAAAAACAACGCATGGACAAGGCAATCCCTCCAGGATTCGCAGCTCCACGCATCTTGCCAAATCCGTCCACCCGGAGCCGTCTCTTTTTCAAGAAGTCTAAATCACGAAATCTGTGCCCGGCCTTGTGTCCAGCCTTGCCAGGCCCCCTCGAGCCTCGATGAGCACCTCGGCGATGATGCGCTCGTTCCCTCTCGCTGTGCGAAGTCCCTCCGGGGCTCAATGCATCATCGACGGCGCTTCCGCGCCATCGGACCATGTTCCAACCCAGACGAGGAAGATCGTCAACCGCTCCTCAGGGTCATTCGCCGCCATGACCGGCGAGCCCGGCAGGTCGGCTCCCCAGCTCTTCGCCGCATCTCCTGCAGCAAAGAACATCAAGTGTGGATGCCATCTCTGGCCGCGATCGCTCAGGTATTGCTGCTTTGACATCATGTAGCACATCGCCCCCGGCTCCAGAGCGGGCAGTTCCTTCCTGTCGAATCCAGCCGCGAGCGTCTTGACGATCTCGCTCTTCGAACGTCCCGCCAGCACCAGCTTGGTCTTCATCAGATAGATGGGTACATAGGTTCTTGCTGCGGGCGGATTGAAGCAGATCGGAGAGCGGACTTTGGGATTCCAAAACTCTGGGTCATCGGTAGCTGCGCCCCATGACCGCTCCACAATGCAGAGAAAGCCATTCTTGCCGCTCACGGCCTCTCGATAGCCATCCCGCCCCAGTACCATCACTTCGGCTCCGTCCGAAATCGACGCGGGAGCAGCGCTGCGAGCCAGCGCAATCTCCGCGTTTTGATCGGCAATCAGGTATTGATCCGGCGGCGCCATCGTCGGATAGGAGATTCCCTTGGTCTCTCCTTGTGCAGGGCAGCTTGTGCCTGCCAGCACCATCGCGGTGGCGACAAACATCCGAGTGATTCTACTGGCATTGCTCTTCCGCATTGGATCCTCCAAAACACGACTCGCACAGCGAAGCTGCGAACCACCTCTGTCCGGCACGGGGAATTCCAATCGCCTGATCGCCCGCGCCCGCGAGGGCCGCCTGACCGCAATCCGGCTCCGCTCTAGATCTTCGGCTCCCAGCCCGGCTCGTACTTCCGTCCCCAGTACGTCATCGCCTCCGCATCGCCCACGATCTTTCCGTCCGCCGTGTTCAGCCGCAGCTCACGGTTCACAAACCACGCGATGTTGCTCAGTTGCAGCATCGTCACCGCCACGTTGCCCACGGCAATCGGCGTGTGCAGCGGTTCGCCCTTGCGAATGCCCGCAATGAAATTCGCAAAGTGCAGATCCGTCATCGAGTCCGCGCCCACCGTGTCCGCCGTAGAAGCCGCCTCGCCCGCCTTCACCTCGCTCACCAGCTTGCCGTTCAGGTCATAGTGCAGATAGCCGCCGCGGTCAATCAGAATCGTTCCCTCCGTGCCCTCAATCAGGGAGCCGCGCCCGCGATCGAAGTACCGCATCCCCTGGCAGCTCGTGCTCTCCCACGAGATCATCTTGTCCGCATACTCATAGCTCGTCACCAGCGTGTCGTAAAACTGCCAGTCGTCCTTATACGCATATCGCCCGCCCGAGGCCGTCACGCGCTCGGGATAATCCACGCCCAGCGCCCACCGGCACACGTCCACCTCGTGCGTGCCGTTGTTCAGCGTCTCGCCCGTCCCCCACACGCGGAACCAGTGCCAGTTGTACGGCTGCACGTTGTCCGTGTACGCCTGCCGCGGCGCAGGCCCCTGCCACAGATCCCAGTCCAGCGTCGCCGGCACCGGCGCAGGCTTCCCATGCCCAATCGACTTGCGCGTGTTGTTGTACCAGCACTTCCCAAAGTACGCGCGCCCAATCAGTCCCGCGTGAATTTTCCCCACCGCCTCAATCGTGTGCGGCGACGACCGCTGCTGCGTCCCCATCTGCACCAGCTTGCCGTACTTCTTCTGCGCCTCCACCAGCAGCGCGCCCTCCGCCGGATTGTGGCTGCACGGCTTCTCCACATACACATGCTTGCCCGCTTCGAGCGCCAGAATCGCCATCGGCGTGTGCCAGTGGTCCGGCGTGGCAATCGTCACCGCGTCCACATCCTTGCTCTCCAGCACCTTGCGAAAATCCTGCGCCGTCGCCGGAGCCGTCCCCATCTTCTTCTCCGTCGCCGCCGCAAACCGCGCCAGGATGTTCGTCTCCACATCCGCCACATGCGTAATCCGCGCGTCCGCCTGGTTCGCATGCAGGCTCGACAAATGCGCATACGCACGCCCGTTCAGCCCGATCACCGCAAAGTTCAACCGCTCATTTGCGCCCATGATCTGCCCGTAGCTGCGTGCCGTCGAACTCAGCGCAACTCCGGCCGCGCCGGCTGCCAGCGTATCGAGAAACTCTCTGCGTGTCACCATGGATTCTCCAGTAGGCGCGCTCTTCAAGCGCC